>NZ_LLWJ01000063.1:0-226637 GCF_001529285.1 Pseudomonas sp. TAA207
AACCCCTGTTACCGCCGTGAAAGGGCGGTGTCCTAGGCCACTAGACGAAGGGGACACAAACCCTTCTAACAGTGATCAAGCTTAAGCTTGATCGATTCAACGCCAGTGTGGCCCGACGTTGAACTGTAAATTGGTGGAGCTAAACGGGATCGAACCGTTGACCTCCTGCATGCCATGCAGGCGCTCTCCCAGCTGAGCTATAGCCCCGATTTATCGCCTGGCGGCGGAGCAACACCGAAGTGCTGCTTCTGTAAAACTGGCGTCCCCTAGGGGACTCGAACCCCTGTTACCGCCGTGAAAGGGCGGTGTCCTAGGCCACTAGACGAAGGGGACACAAACCTTCTAACTGATCACGCTGATGCTTGATCGATTCAATGCCGGTGTGGCCAGGCATTGAACTGTAAATTTGGTGGAGCTAAACGGGATCGAACCGTTGACCTCCTGCATGCCATGCAGGCGCTCTCCCAGCTGAGCTATAGCCCCAAACAGTCAGTGTTGCTTGTTGCTGTGTGGACGGGGCGCATATTAAGACTGGATCGGGAGGCTGTCAAACTTATTTTCAAAGTTTTTTAAAAAAAATGGTCGAGAGAACAACCACTTACCCTTCCCGGCCCGTAAATACAGGCTAAACCTTCAGTACAACCGCATAGCAACTACCGCCAGACGCCGCCTTCGGCAGCTGCTACACGCCTTACATTCTGATCAACCGATTGCGTTGAACAGTTTTTCCCACTCTTTGTTTTCTTTCTTCGACACGCCGCCCAGCAAGTCCAGCGCCTGACGCAGACGGAAACGGGTCAGGTCCGGCCCCAGAATTTCCATTGCATCGAGCACCGACACCGAGCTGGCTTGGCCGGTGATCGAGGCAAACATCAGCGGCATCGCATCGCGCAGCTTCAACTCAAGGGACTCGACCACTGTTTGAATGCAGCCGGTGATCGCCTCTTTCTCCCACTGACGCAGGCTTTCAAGCTTCCACAGAATCAGTTGCATCAGCTGACGCACTTGATCGCCGGACAACTTCTTGTGCTCAAACAGCTTGGCATCCAGCTGCAAGCCGCCCGAGAAGAAGAACCCGGCCAACGGCGCTATCTGGCTGAAGGTTTCAACCCGGCCCTGAACCAGCGGCGCGATTTTCATCATGTACTCAGGGTTCAACGCCCATTGCTGCACACGGCTGGCGAATTCTTCGAGTGGCAGGTCGCGCAGCCACTGGCCATTGAGCCAGGACAGCTTCTCAACGTCAAAGATCGGCCCGCCCAGCGACACACGGGACAGGTCAAAGTTGTCGACCATCTCTTGCAGCGAGAACTTCTCGCGCTCATCCGGCATCGACCAGCCCATGCGGCCCAAGTAGTTGAGCATCGCTTCAGGCATGAAACCCATGCGTTCGTAGAAGGTCACCGACGTCGGGTTTTTACGCTTGGACAGCTTGCTCTTGTCCGGGTTACGCAGCAGCGGCATGTAGCACAGCTGCGGCTGCTCCCAACCAAAGTATTCGTACAGCAGAATCAGTTTCGGCGCTGACGGCAGCCATTCTTCGCCACGCAGTACGTGGGTGATGCCCATCAAGTGGTCATCGACCACGTTGGCCAGGAAGTACGTCGGCAAGCCGTCGGTCTTCATCAACACTTGCATGTCCATACGATCCCACGGGATCTCGACGTCGCCACGCAGCAGGTCCGGCACCACGCACACACCTTCGCTCGGTACTTTCATGCGGATCACGTGCGGTTCGCCAGCGGCCAGGCGCTGCGCCACTTCTTCTTTGGACAGCAACAGCGCGCGGCCGTCGTAGCGCGGGGTTTCACCCTTGGCCATTTGCTCGGCGCGCATCTGGTCGAGTTCTTCGGCCGTGCAGAAGCACGGGAAGGCGTGGCCCATGTCGACCAGTTGCTGGGTGTACTGCTTGTAAATGTCGCTGCGTTCGCTTTGACGATACGGACCGTGCGGGCCACCGACATCCGGGCCTTCGCTCCAGGTGATGCCCAACCAACGCAAGGCATCGTAGATCTGCTGCTCAGACTCACGGGTCGAACGCAGTTGGTCAGTGTCTTCGATCCGCAGGATGAACTCGCCGCCATGCTGCTTGGCGAAGCAGTAGTTGAACAAAGCGATGTAGGCGGTGCCTACGTGAGGGTCGCCGGTAGGCGATGGCGCGATGCGCGTGCGAACGGTGGTCATGGGCGGTCTCGAAGTGGAGATGAAACAAAGGGGCGAATGGTAACAGGCCGACCCCGCTTGGCTCCAGCACAGGACTGACCGGTGGGCCAGATCCCCACCTAAACCCGTGCAAAAGCCGGAAATAGAGCCGGTGTATCAACCTGATCAGCGGCAAAAAAACCGACACAGGTGTAACCTCGCTCCATTCTCATGCCGGTGCGCCTGGCCAAACCCGCCCCCCCTGGATACCCGGAGCCAGCGTTTGAAATTCAGTCTGCCGAAAATCGCCACAGCGCCGTTCTGCCCGCCTGAAGTCAGTGGCAGCGTACCGGTGGACGCCCGCGCACCCTTCTGGAAACGCGCCCTGCGTTTTGCTGGCCCCGGCTTGCTGATCAGCATCGGTTACATGGACCCCGGCAACTGGGCCACCGCCATCGAAGCCGGTTCGCGTTATGGCTATAACCTGTTGTTCGTGGTGTTGCTGGCCAGCCTCGCGGGCATGGCCGTGCAATGCCTGTGTTCGCGCCTGGGCATCGCCACCGGGCGTGATCTGGCGCAACTGTGCCGGGCGCGCTACAGCAAGCGCTCAGCCCGCGTGCAGTGGCTGTTGGCTGAAGTCTCGATTATTGCCACGGATCTTGCCGAGGTACTGGGCTGCGCGCTGGCCTTCCACTTGCTGCTGGGTTGTTCGCTGACTTTCGGCATCGCCCTGACCGCCTTCGACACCTTGTTGATCCTCGCCTTGCAGGGCAAAGGCTTCCGCCGCCTCGAAGCCATCATGCTGGTGCTGGTGTTGACCATTGGCGCGTGTTTCTTCGTCGAACTGGTGCTGATCAAACCGTACTGGCCTGACGTGTTTGAAGGGTTCAAACCGTCCTTGTCCGCCATCAGCGAAGCGGCGCCGCTGTACCTGGCCATCGGTATCCTCGGCGCGACGGTGATGCCCCACAACCTGTACCTGCACAGCTCAGTGGTGCAAACCCGGCGAGTGGGCAAAGACTACGCCAGCAAACTCGACGCCGTGCGCCTGGCGCGCATTGATACCATCGGCTCCCTGGCCTTGGCGTTGCTGGTGAACGCCGCGATTCTGATCCTCGCCGCAGCGGCCTTTCATACCACGGGCCACACCGAGGTGGTAGAGATCCAGGACGCCTACCGCCTGCTCGACCCCTTGGTGGGCGGCGCGATGGCCAGCGTGTTGTTTGGCGTGGCGCTGCTGGCCTCCGGGCAAAGCTCGACATTCACCGGCACCATCGCGGGCCAGGTGATCATGGAAGGCTACCTGGACCTGCGCATCCCGTGCTGGCAACGGCGCTTGATTACCCGTGGCCTGGCCTTGATTCCAGCGTTTGTCGGGGTGTGGTTGATGGGCGACAACGCCGTCGGCAAATTACTGATCCTCAGCCAGGTGGTGCTGAGTTTGCAGTTGCCATTTGCGCTGTACCCGCTGATCCGCATGACCAGCGACGAGACGTTGATGGGGCCTTTTGCCAACCGCTTGCCGACCCGGTTGCTGGCCTGGTTTCTGTTTGCCGTTATCAGCGCGGCCAACATTTGGCTGATTGCACAGATCACTTTTGGCGACTGACCCCTCACCTTGCCGCAGGCTGCGCGCCTTTGATCTTGAGCGCGCGCAGCCTGCGGTAGCGGCTACGAATCAATTCAAGTTTTTGTCCAGCCACTGCGCCACGCGCTGATGAATCCCTGCCACCTCCTCCAGCAAGCCGCTCATGCGCATGAAATCGTGGGTCATGCCCGACTCTTGCCACAGCGCCACCTCATTGCCCGCCCGCTGGAGCTTTTGGGCATAAGCCAGCCCTTCGTCATACAGCGGGTCGTAACCGGCCAGATAGACCAGTGTCGGCGCCAGGCCGCTAACATCTTGCGCCAGCAGCGGCGAAATCCGCCAATCCTGCACGTCATCTGCCGTGCGCGTGTAGTGCTGGTAAAACCAGTCCATCGTGGCGGCCTCAAGCAGATAACCTTGCGCGTAGCGCGTATGCGAATCACGCTTGCAACTGCCATCGGTGACGGGGTACAGCAGCACCTGCGCACGCGGCACAATGGCCACTTCTTGTGGGTCGCGAACCGCCAGAATCGACAACACGGTGCTCAAGGTGCCACCCGCGCTGTCACCGGTAAACGCCACACGCGTGGCGTCCAACCCGTGCCGCGCGCCCTCGCGCAGCAACCAGTTCACGGCGTCGCACGCGTCATGCACCGCCGTGGGGAATTTCCACTCGGGCGCCAACCGATAATCCACAGCCAGCACGGCGAAATGCCCGGCATCCGCCAGACGGCGGCACAAAGCATCATGGCTATCCAGGCTGCCGATCACATACCCCCCGCCATGAAAATACACCACCACCGGCAGCGGCCCCTCTGGCAACTGCGGGCAGCGATACAGCCGTGCAGGCAGGCTAAAACCGTCTCGGGCACTGATGCGCAGGTCATAGCAGTCGATGTCCGCTAGCGGCACATCAAACACCCCCGAACTCATTTCGAACTCCACCCGCGCATCGGCCGGTGTCATGTCATGCATCGCCTTGCTTTTGCCGGTCATGCGGCTGTATTCGGCCAATTCCAAAAACGCTTCAAGCTCAGGTACTACCGACATGCGTGTTTCCTTATCAATAAACAGGCTTCTTGAGGTGCGCAGGCGGCGCGCTTTTTAGGATTTAAAGATCGCCGCCTGCGACAGCTTCTACGCAATAAAAGTGCTCACGCCCGCTCAGGCTGCCCCGCCAGCAAGTGCTCCAGTCGGGTCAGTAACGCGGCCTGGCGCAGCAGTTCGTAGTGTCCACCCGCCAAAACTGCATGACTGGCCCCGGCACCGATTTGTGTCGCATGCTCGCGGCGCTCCTCGTCACGTCCCGCCACCCACCAGTGGTGCGCCTGAACCCGGGTTGCAGGCAACGCTGCCTGCGCCAGCGCCAATTGCTTGAGGCGCGCACCCACTGCAAAGATGTGGCTCAGCTCCGCCGCCCCGAGCAGCCCATGCTCACCCAGCCCGCTGCGCGGTTCGGCCATCGCGGCACCAATCACCCGCTCGGCACTTGGCCCTTGCTCCTCCAGCAACACGTTCGCCTCGGTCTCGGACACACCCAGCACAAAGCGTAAAAAGTCCTGCAAGTCTTCACGCCCGTCACTGGCCTCAGCCGTTCCCGCCACGTAGGTGTCGACCAAACCGGCAAACGCCACCTGCTGACCTTGCGCTTCAAGCGCTTGCGCCACCAGCAAGGCCAATGCCCCGCCCAACGACCAGCCAAGCAGGTGATACGGACCATTGGCCTGCTGCTGACGAATACGTTCGGCATAAGCGAGTGCCATGCTGTGTAACGATGCGTCCTGCCACTGGGGGTCGAGCAACATGCGGCACTGCACTCCATAGACGCTGCGGCGCCCGTCCAATTTACGGGCCAATGGCTCGTAGTCGAACACGGTGCCGAAACCTGCGTGCAAGCAGAACAGCGGCGGTACGTCCTTGACCCGGCTGTTGAGCGCCAGCAACGGGTCCGGCGCCTGATCCGCAACCACGGGTTCAAACCCGCCGAGTTCGGCAATACACGGTTTTTGCATCAAGTCGCGCAGTTTCAAACTCAAACCCAGCTCAGGCTGATTGCGCACCCGCGAAATCACTTTGAGCACTTGCAGCGAATCGCCACCCAGCTCGAAGAAGTTGTCGTCGATACCTACCGACTCCAGCCCCAGGACCTCTTGCCAGATCAACGCCAGCGCCTGTTCCAGCGCATTACGCGGCGCGCGGTAGGTGCCCTGGGTCAGTTGCGGTTCGGGCAATGCGCGCCGGTCCAGTTTGCCGTTGGCCGACAGCGGGAAACACGCCAACTGCACAATGTACGTCGGCACCATGTAATCCGGCAGTTGCGCTTGCAGTTGCTCCTTGAGTTCACGCTCCAGAGTGGCGCGGGCGCCAGCCACCACGTAGCCCACCAATTGTTTGCCACTCGCGCCTTCGATCACCTTGACGGCCGCGTCTTGCACACCGTCGCACTGACGTAGGCGCGCTTCGATTTCACCCAGTTCAATACGGAACCCGCGAATTTTTACCTGCTGGTCCAGACGCCCCAGATAGTCGATCAGGCCGCACTCGCGCTGGCGTACCAAGTCGCCGGTGCGGTACATGCGCCCGCCTGTGGCCTCGAACGGGTCCGGTACAAAGCGTTCGGCGCTCAACCCCGGCTGACGGTGATAACCCCGCGCCAGACATTCGCCACCCAAGTACAGTTCACCGCTGACACCCACCGGCAACGGGTTCATGTCTGCGTCCAGCACATACACCCCGCGGCCGGCCACACTGCGCCCAATCGGCGCATACGCCGCCTCACAGCGCTCGCTCACCTCGGCCCGCCACAGCAGCGGCGTGACCACGGTTTCGGTCGGGCCATAGCCGTTGACCAGTCGTTGTGGGCGCAGCGCCTGTTTGACCCGTTCAAAACTGGCGTGCGGCACCGCATCACCGCCAAAGCAGTAGGTGTGAACGGGCGGTGGATTGCCCTGCGTCAACGCCACATCGGCCAGTTGTTGCAGGTACGCAGGCGGGAAGCACGCCACGCTCACGTTGTAGGCATGCAGCACGGCTAAGGTCTGCTCCGCAGTCCACAGCTGATCGTCGCGAATCACCAAGCTGCCACCGGCCAGCAACACACTGAGCCAACGCTCTTGCGCGCCGTCAAAGGAGAAGGACATAAAGTGCAATTCGCGGCTGCGGGGGGTCAGTTCATACAGGTCGATGATGCCCTGACAGTGCCGTGCGATGGGTTGCCGCGCCACGGCCACGCCCTTGGGCTGGCCAGTGGAGCCCGAGGTGTAAATCAGGTACGCCAGATGCCCGCCCAACGATTCAACCGCGCGCGGCAACAGCGGCTGATCACTCAGTTGATCAAGCAGCAACCGCGGGGTGGCAGCCGTGAAGGCCACGCGTTCGTCCACATCGCTGTGGCACAGCAACAGGCTGGCGGCAGAGTCAGCCAGCATGAACGCCAGCCGCTCGGCCGGGTAGTCGAGGTCCAGCGGCAAATACGCAGCACCAGCCTTGAGCACCGCCACAAACGCCACAATCGTCTGTTCTGAACGCGGCAACGCCACGGCCACCAACGATTCCGGGCCAATGCCCCGCGCTTGCAGCTGTGCGGCCAAGGCGTCTGCCTGACGATCCAGTGCGGCATAGGTCAACTCACGACCGTCGCAGATCAAGGCCACCGCCTGAGGCTGACGCAGCACCTGAGCCATAAAGCCCTGCACCACGTCTTGCGTCGGCACCGGGGGCTGTGGCGTTTCAATCCGCGCCTGTGGCAGCCCAATGTTGCCGATCAGGCACTGCGCATCCAGCGGCAATTGCGCCAGCAAACCTTCGAACTGCGCGCGAATGTGTTCCACCTCAGGCGCGCTGAAGCGTTCGCGCAAGTACAGGTATTCCACCTCCAGGCCCTGATCGGTGGCGCTGACCATCAAGTCCATCGGAAAGTTGGTCACCCCGCCGCTGCCGACTTCGGCAAATTTCAGCTCGCCGTCTTGCTCACCGCGCAGGGCACGGTCTACCGGGTGGTTTTCAAACACGATAATGCTGTCGAACAGCCCTTGGCCGCCCTGTCCGGCCCAACGCTGAATATCCGCCAGAGGGGTGTGCTCGAAGTCACGGATCGACAGGTTGTAAGCCTGTAATTGACGCAACCAGTCACCCAGCGCTTGCTGCGGGTCAAGGGTCTGGATCACCGGCAAAGTGTTGATGAACAGGCCCAGCATGTCTTGCGCACCCGCCAACCCGGTCGGGCGCCCCGCCACCGTGGCACCAAACGCCACGCTGCGTTGCCCGGTGTGGCGCTGCAACAGCAACAGCCAGGCAGCTTGCACCACGGTGTTGAGCGTCACCCGCTGTTGGCTGGCAAAAGCATGCAAGCGGCGTGTCGCGTCGCTGTCCAGATAGGTGTAGAGCACGCCGTGCCCGCGGCCGTCGGTGTTGGCCGCATTCGCCAAAATGGTCGGCGCTTGCAATGCAGCAAGCTGCTCGCGCCAAAAGCCTTCGGCCACGCTGACGTCCTGCTGCGCCAGCCACTGGATGTAATCGGCATAACGCCCGCTCAGCTGCGGCAGGCTCTGATGGGCGTACAGGCGCAGCATTTCGCCGAGCAAACGTGACGCGCTCCAGCCATCGAGCAACAAGTGATGGTAGGTCCAGATCATCTGGTGCCGGTGCTCGCCCAGGCGCACCAGCGTAAAGCGCATCAACGGTGGGCAGCTCAGATCAAACCCGCGCGCCTGATCCTGCGCCGCCAAGGCCTGCAAAGCCGCGTCTGGTTCGCCATGCTCACGCCAGTCCAGTTCGACAATGGGCACGCGCGCCTGCTGATACACCGCTTGCAGCGGGTCAGCCAGACCGTCGCGCCAAAGGAAAGCGGCGCGCAGCACCTCGTGACGCTCAAGCAGGGCCTCCCACGCCGCGCAAAAGCGTTCGACCTGCAACCCTTCGACCGCCACGCTGAGTTGGTTGACGTACAGGTTCAGCTCCGGCGATTCGATGCAGTGGAACAACATGCCCTGCTGCATCGGCGACAGCGGGTAAAGGTCGTCCAGTGAGCTGCGATCAACCTGCACGGCTGCGCTCACTTGAGCAAAGGGCACGCTGTGGAGTTCCTGCGCGACCTGCGGTGCGGCATCCATCGCCAGCCGCGCCAACGCACGAATGGTTTGGGCCTCGAACAGTTGTTTGGGAGTGAACGCCAGACCTTGCGCGCCCGCCCGGCTCACGGCCTGCAAAGAGATGATCGAATCGCCGCCCAACTCGAAAAAGTTTTCGGTGACGCCAATCGCCTCCAGCCCCAGCAACTCTTGCCAGATGTCCGCCAGCAGTGACTCTGCCGGTGTGCCCGGCAGAACCCGTTCCAGCGCCTCACGGCTGGCGTGGGGCGCAGGCAGCGCCTGACGGTCAAGCTTGCCGTTGGGGGTCAATGGCAGCGCCGCCAGACACATCATGTGCGCGGGCATCATGTGCGCCGGCAAACGGCTGCGCAGGTGCGCATTCAACGCCTCGCGCAACGCGCCTTCATCGGCCAGCGGGTCGCGCGCCACCACATAACCGACCAATTGGCGGCTGACCGGGCCTTCACGGTCCACCACAAAGGCTTCGCGTACGCCCTCGTGTTCCAGCAGGCAGGCTTCGATTTCCCCCAGTTCAATGCGGAAACCGCGGATCTTCACTTGCTGGTCAATACGCCCCAGGTACTCGACCACGCCATCTTCGCGCAGTCGCGCCAGGTCGCCGCTGCGATACAGGCGTGCACCGGCCACGAACGGGTCAGGTACAAAGCGCTCGGCGGTCAGATCAGGACGCTGATGATAGCCGCGAGCAATGCCCTCGCCGCCCAGGTACAGCTCACCCGCCACACCTACCGGCAACGGTTGCAGATGACTGTCGAGCACATACGCACTGCGTTGCCCCACCGGGCGGCCGATCGGCAGGAACGCCGAATCAAATTGCGTGCCCGGATACGCGCACCAGATCAGCGGCGTGATGACGGTTTCGGTCGGGCCATAACCGTTGATGATGCGTGGCGGCTGCAACACCCGCTGCACTTCATCGAACGCGTGCTTGGGCATGCCCTCACCGCCCACGGTGTAGGAACGAATCGGCAACCGGCGCCCCGCTTCGCCGATGTAATCGGCCATTTGCAGCAGGTAGCTGGGGGTGAAACAGGCGATGGTAATGCCGTGGCGCTCGATCTCTTCGCAGGTGCGTTGAGCGCTCCAGACTTCATCGTCACGCGGCATCAGCGCCGAGCCGAACACCAGCGGCGTCAGCCAGCGCTCATGGGCACCGTCAAAACTGATAGAGGCAAATTGCAACTCGCGATCCTGCGGGGTCATGCCGTACAGCTCGCCAATCGATTGGCAGTGCATGGCCAGCGGGCCGTGGGCCACACTGACGCCTTTGGGGCGACCGGTCGAACCCGAGGTGTAAATCAAGTAAGCGAGGTTGTGCGCGCAGGTCAGGTTAGGCAGGTTGGTGCCCGGCAAATGCGCGACGGTTTCGCGATCCAGTTCCAGGACCGGCAGGCCGTCGATCCGGGGCAACTGATTGCCCAGCCATGACTGGCTCAACAACAGGGCAATGCCGCTGTCCTGCATCAAATAACTCAAGCGCTCGGCAGGGTACGCCGGGTCGAGCGGCACATAGGCACCCCCCGCCTTGAGGATCGCCAGCAAGCCAATGATCATCTGTGGCGAACGCTCCACTGCCAGACCCACCCGCACTTCCGGGCCAACCCCCAACTCGCGCAAGCGATGGGCCAAGCGGTTGGCGCGCTGATTGAGGTCGGCATAGCTGAAGGTGGTGTCGGCAAAGATCAGCGCGGGTGCCTCGGGACGCATCGCCGCCTGCGTTTCAATCAACTGATGCACGCAATGCTCGGTCAGCGGCTGCGGCGCCGGGTTCCAGTCATGCAGCAGCTGTTGGCGCTCGGCGGCACTCAGTAACGGTAAGTCACCGAGACGGGCGTGCGGCGCCGCGACCATAGCCTCCAGCAGACACGCCAGATGCTGGCTCATGCGCGCCACGGCTGTGGGGCTGAAGTGGCTGAGCAAATAGCTCCAGGTCAGGCTCAATTGCCCTTCGCTGACCGCCGCCAGTGTCAGCGGGTAGTTGGTGCGTTCATGGTTGTCGGGCAACGAGAAGCTCAGGCCATCCGGCGCGCCCTGTTGCAGGGCCTGGGCAATGGGGAAGTTTTCGAACACCAGCAGGCTGTCAAACAACGGTTCGCCTGCGCGACCGGCCCAGCGCTGCACGTCGCTCAATGCGGTGAATTCATGCTCGCGCAACTCAAGGTTGTGCGCCTGCAAACGCCCTAACCACTGCGCCACGCTTTCAGCGGCCTGTGGCTGGCTGATCACCGCCAAGGTATTGATAAACAGACCCAACTGCTGCTCGGCACCCGGCAAGTCCACCGGTCGCCCCGCCACCGTGGCGCCAAACGCCACCGTCTGTTGACCGCTGTAGCGCTGCAACAATACCGCCCACGCGCCTTGCACCAAGGTGTTGAGGGTGATGCTGTGCTGACGGGCAAACGCGGCAAAGGCCGCACTGCTCGGCGCGTCGAACACCTGCCGATGGTCGGCGTATGCATCGGCGGGAGCCGTGGTGGAGTGCGCCACGCTCTGGGCGAGCAGAGTCGGACTTTGCAAAGCGAGCAGTTGCTCGCGCCAAAAGGCTTCGTCCGCCACCGCGTCCTGCCCCTGCAACCAGCCAATGTAATCGGCAAAACGGCCTTGATGGTTCGCCACCTCGATCCCGGCATAACGCTGCAACACCTCGCCCAGCAGCAGGGCATTGCTCCAGCCATCGAGCAACACGTGGTGATGGGTGTAAATCAGTTGCTGACGCTGCTCGTCGAGGCGCACCAACGCCAGACGCAACAACGGCGGCTGGGCCGGATCGAACTGCAAGCGTTCGCTGCGCGCCAGCAATAGCAGCTCCGCGTCCTGATCGGCACGACCGCGCCAGTCGAGCACGGTGAGCGGCAGCTCCAGTGTGCGTTGCACCACTTGCACCGGTTCTGTGGCGCCCTGCGGCCAGTGGAACCCGCTGCGCAAAATCGGGTGCGCATCCAGTGTCGCTTGCCACGCCTGCCCCAATCGCGCCGCGTCCAGCCCTTTGGCTTCGACGCTGAGCTGGTTGACGTAAGCCCCGGCCTGCGGTTCGTAGAGGCTGTGAAACAACAACCCGCTCTGCATTGGCGACAACGGGTACAGGTCTTCGATCTGCCGCGCAGCCACCGGCAGTTCATCCAGTTGGCTTTGGCTCAGTGGCGCCAGCGGGAAGTCTGCCGGGGTCACACCGCCGTGTTGCGGGTTGACGCAGTGCGCCACCAGCGCCCGCAGGTTGGTTTCGATGGCCGCCGCCAATGCTTGAATATCAGCCTTGTCGAAGCACTCCTGACTGAAGCTCAGGTCCAGTTTCAGTTCACCGCCAAACACCTGACCGTCCACTGACAACCAGTTGGCCAGCGGCGAGTCCAGGCTCTGCGCCGCACCGCTGCTGTGGCGGGCGGGCACAAATAACGCATCGTCACTGAAGCTCTGGTCGAACTGGCCCAGATAGTTGAACGTGACCCTGGCGGTCGGCAACGCCGCAAGGCGGGCTTGCACCTCGGTCGGGCCGTGGTAGCGCAACACACCAAAGCCCAGCCCTTTGCCGGGGATGTCACGCAGTTGCTGCTTGATGGCCTTGATCGAGGTCGCCAGATCGGCGGCCGGGGTCAACTTGACCGGGAACAGGCTGGTGAACCAGCCCACCGTGCGGGTCAGGTCAAGCGTGTCGAACAGGTCTTCGCGGCCGTGGCCTTCGAGTTGAATCAACGCTGTCGAATCACCGGTCCAGTCGCACAACGCGCGGGCCAATGCGGTCAGCAACAGGTCATTGACTTGAGTGCGATACGCCGCGGGTGCCTGTTGCAACAGTTGACGGGTGTGTTCGCGGTTCAACCCCAGGCTGACCACCTGACGATGACGCAGGGCCTGGCTGCCCCCGGGGCGGGCCTTGGGCAACTGCGCGCTGACACCCTGCAACTGGGCCTGCCACCACGCCGATTCAGCCAGCAGAGCGTCGCTGTTGGCGTAGGCGCTGAGGCGGGTGGCCCAGTCTTGCAGGGCACTGGTTTTTTCCGCCAGCGCCTGCCCGGCGTACGCCGCTTGCAGGTCTTCAAGCAGGACACGCCACGACACGCCATCGACCACCAAGTGATGAATCACCAACAGCAAGCGTTGGCCTGCGTCCTCGTGGTCGATCAACACCGCGCGCAGCAGCGGGCCGTCATGCAGCGACAAGCTGCGCTGGGCTTCGTCACACAAGGCTTGCAGTGCCTCATCGCTTTGCACCTGTGCGGTCCACAGCAAATCGGTGGCGGCCGCGCTGTCGAGCGGCACATAACGCGCCGTCCATTGCCCCTCGATTTCACGAAACTGCAAGCGCAGCGCATCGTGCTGGGCCAGCACCTGCTGCACAGCGGTTTGCAGGCGTAACAAGTCCAGCGGTTCGCGCACATCAAGCAACACCGACTGGTTCCAGTGCTGCGGCTGCACCCGCTGGTGTTCAAAGAACCAGTGCTGCACCGGGGTCAGGGCTTGCACGCCGAGCACCGGGCCTTGGGCAATGTGCGGCGCGGCCTGCTGGCTCACCACAGCAGCCAGCGCGTGCAAGGTCGGCTGTTGAAACAGATCCCGTGGTTTCAACCCCAAACCTGCACGGCGGGCGCGGCTGACCACTTGAATCGAGATGATCGAATCACCGCCCAGCTCAAAGAAATTATCGTGACGACCGACCTGCTCGACGCCCAGCACTTCTTGCCAGATCGCCGCCAATTGGCATTCGTGCTCGCTGCGGGGTGCTTCAAACACGCGCTGGCTGACACTGACGTGCGGCGCTGGCAGCAACTTGCGTTCCAGTTTGCCGTTAGGGCTGAGCGGCATGCGCTCGATCAGCATCAGGTGCGTGGGCACCATGTAGTCCGGCAGGTTCTGCAACAGGTGCGCCTTGAGCGCTTCGCGCCACGGCGCTTGCGCCTCTGGGCGGCTAAGCACCGCGGCATCGGCGGGCACCAGATACGCCACCAACTGGTTATCCAGCGCCAGTACCACGGCGTCCTGCACCTGCGGGTGTTCTTGCAGGCGCGCTTCGATTTCGCCCAGCTCGATGCGCAATCCGCGAATTTTCACCTGATGGTCGATGCGCCCGCAGTATTCAATGGCGCCATCGGCGCGGTAGCGGGCCAGATCGCCGGTGCGATAGAGGCGCTCCCCGGTGCCAAACGGGTCGACCACAAAGCGCTCGGCGGTCAACCCCGGACGTGCGTGATAACCCCGGGCCAAACCGCTGCCCGCCAGGTACAACTCGCCAATCGCGCCGTTCGGCAACGCCAGCAGTTCAGGGCTGAGGATGTACGTACGCAGGTTGGCAATCGGGCGCCCGATGGGCACGCTGTCGCGGCCCTCTTCTACGCACGTCCAGTGGGTGACGTCGATGGCCGCTTCGGTCGGGCCGTACAGGTTGTATAACGACGCTTGCGGCAGGCTGCGTAACGTCTGGCGCTGCAACTCGACCGCCAGCGCCTCGCCACTGCACACGATGCGTTGTAACGAGGTGCACTGCGCGGCTTCCTCGGCGCCGATAAAGGCCTGAAGCATCGAGGGCACGAAGTGCAGCGTGGTGATCGCCTGCTCGACGATCAACGCCGCCAGCTGTTGCGGGTCGCGGTGCGCACCCGGTGCCGCCACCACCAGGGTGGCGCCGTGCATCAGCGGCCAGAAAAACTCCCACACCGACACGTCAAAACTGAAAGGGGTTTTTTGCAGCACCCGATCGGTCGCGCTCAGCCCATAGGCCTGTTGCATCCACGCCAGACGGTTGTACAACGCGCCATGACTGTTGCCCGCACCTTTAGGACGGCCCGTGGAACCCGAGGTGTAAATCACGTATGCCAGGTTCTGCGCGCTGGCCAGGTTAGGCACATCCTCGTTGGCGTACTCGGCCAGCCAATCGGCGCTGGCTTGCAGGCAGAGCACGGGCAAGCCTTCAGGCAACGGCAAGTCAGCCTGCACATGAGCCTGGGTCAGCAACAGGCTGATACCGCTGTCTTCAAACAGGTAGGCCAGACGCTCGGCCGGGTATTCGGGGTCCAACGGCACATAAGCGCCACCGGCCTTGAGAATCGCCAACAGCCCGATGACCAATTCCAGCGAGCGTTCGCACGCCACGCCCACGCGAACTTCCGGGCCGACACCCTGTTCGCGCAAGCAGCGGGCCAGACGGTTGGCCCGCTGATTCAACTCGGCATAACTCAGGCGTTGCCCGGCAAACACCAGCGCGCAGGCCTGGGGCGTTGCCGCCGCTTGCGCCTCGATGTGCAGGTGCACGCATTCCGGGCCCGGATAGGGATGTGCGGTGGCATTGAGCTGGTAAAGCGTGGCTTGAACCTCGGAGGCCGACAGCATCGGCAATGCGCCAATTGCGCAGTCCGGCTCGGCCACAATGGCCGCCA
This sequence comes from Pseudomonas sp. TAA207, assembly GCF_001529285.1. NCBI lineage: Bacteria > Pseudomonadati > Pseudomonadota > Gammaproteobacteria > Pseudomonadales > Pseudomonadaceae > Pseudomonas > Pseudomonas sp. TAA207. Next base: position 15,210 of record NZ_LLWJ01000063.1, read on the forward strand.
GCAGGTTGCGCCAATGCGCCGCCATCTGCTCGATGCGCGCGGCGTCAAACAGGTCGGTGGCGTAGGTCAGGCTGGCCATCAGGCGCTCGCCTTCCTCATGGGTGTCCAGTTGCAGGTCAAACTGGGTGGTGCGCCCTTGCCACTGCACACTGTCGATCTGCAAACCGGCCAACATTGCACTCAGCGCGCCGGGACGGCTTTGCTGGTGATTGAACATGACCTGGAACAACGGGCTGTGACTCAGGCTGCGCTCGCCTTGCAGCGCCTGTACCAGCCGCTCGAAGGGCAGGTCCTGATAGCCTTGCGCGTCCAGCGCACGGTCGCGGGTTTGTTCCAGCAGGCGGGTAAACGGCAGGTGCCCGTCAAGCTCGGCGCGCAGCACTTGCGTGTTCACGAAAAAACCGATCAGGCCACGGCTCTCAGCCCGATTGCGGTTGGCCACAGGGACGCCGATACGCAGATCCTGCTGACCGCTGTAGCGGTGCAACAAGGTCTGAAAACTGGCCAGCAACAGCATGAACGGGGTCACGCCGCGCTGTCGGGCCAGCGCCATCAGGTTTTTGGCCAGTACCGGCTCAAGGGTGAAGTCCAGCCGCGCACCCTGCTGCGTGGGTTGCGCAGGGCGCGGGCGATCACTCGGCAGTTCCAGCACCGGCTGCTCGTCACCCAGTTGCCCGCGCCACCAGTCCAGTTGGCGCTCCAGCTCACCGGCTTCCATCCAGCGCCGCTGCCACAGTGCGTAGTCGGCGTATTGAATGGGCAGCTCGGGCAGCGTCAGGGTTTTACCGTGCACATGGGCCGCATACAGCTGCGAGAATTCGTCGACCAACACCCCCATCGACCAACCATCGGCCACGATGTGGTGCAGGGTCAGCACCAGCACGTGGTCGTCGGTGTCCAGTTGCAGCAGGCTGACCCGCAGCAGCGGGCCGCTTTGCAGGTCGAACGGCTGGGCGATGTCGTGTTCAAGCAAAGCCAATGCACGCGGCATGCGTTCGGCCGTGGCCAGATCACGCAGGTCATGACGCGTCAACTGCATGCCTGTAGGCGCGAGCGGACTACTGCATTGAACCTGGCCATCGTGCTCGACAAAAACACTGCGCAAACTGTGATGGCGCCTGAGCAACGCATCGAAGCTGTGTTGCAAGGCGTCGACATTCAAACCGCCCCGCAGGCGCAGGGCCGCCGGGATGTGGTACGCGGCGCCTTCAGGGTCTAACTGCCAAAGGAACCATTGGCGTTGCTGCGCATACGACAGTTCGCACAGACCATCGGCAGGGGCCGTGGCCGGGATCGGCAACTGGCCGAAGCTGACGCCCTGCGCCTGCATTTTTTGCAGGAACTCACGGCGCTGTTCAGGCGCCAGGCTGGCAAAACGGTTGGCAATGCGCCACGCGGTCGAGTTTTCCATCAGTTGATCTCCATCTCGTCGAGCAGCGATTCGAGCGCGCTCAGACGACCATCGTTATCCGCAGGCGTTTGTGCCTGTGCCAGCGCGGCATAGGCTTGCAGGTCGGCGGCCTCGAACAGCGCGCGCAGCGCCAGCTCGATGCCCAATTCAAGTTCAACCCGGGCGCTGGCCTGGGCCGCGAGCAACGAGTGCCCGCCCAATTCAAAGAAGTTGTCGTGGCGCGCGACGCGCTCCACGTTCAGCACGCTGGCCCAGATTGCTGCGAGCTGTTGCTCCAGTTCGCCGACCGGCGCGCTGTAGGGACGCTGCCAGTCTTCGACGTCGGGCGGTGGCAAGGCCTTGCGATCGAGCTTGCCGTTGCCGGTCAATGGCAGGGCGTCAAGCAGCAGCCAATGGGTCGGCACCATGTAGTCCGGCAAGTCGACCTTGAGCGCTTCACGCAAATGTTCACGCCACGCCAGTGGGTCGGCGGGCGCTTGATCGGCCACCACATAGGCACACAACTGCGGCCCGTGAGGGCCTGAATGCACGGTCAGTACCGCTTGCGCCACGCCAATCTGCTGTTTGAGGCAGGCTTCGATCTCACCCAGCTCGATACGGAAACCGCGGATTTTCACCTGCTGGTCGATACGGCCCAGATAGTCGATATTGCCGTCCGCCCGCTGGCGTGCCAGGTCGCCGCTGCGATACAGGCGTTCGCCCGGCGCAAACGGGCTGGGTACAAAACGCTCCGCTGTCAGCCCCGTGCGGCCGTGATAACCCCGCGCCAACCCCGCCCCGGCGATATACAGCTCGCCCGCGCAGCCCGCTGCAACCGGCTGCAACTGGCTGTCGAGCAAATACCAGCTCAGGTCGCTGAGCGGGCGGCCAATCGGGCTTTGCACCTTGGCGTCCAGGTCCGCCGGGCTCAGCGCACGGAACGTCACGTGAACCGTGGTTTCGGTGATGCCGTACATGTTCACCAGCGTGCTGCTTTGATCACCGAAGCGCTCGTACCACGGGCGCAGGCTCGACACGTCCAGCGCCTCACCACCGAAGATCACCCACCGCAGTGCCAGTGGTTGTGTGCTCTGGCAGGCAATGGGCAGTAATTGACGGAACGCCGTCGGCGTCTGGTTGAGCACCGTGACGCCTTCGTCACACAACAATTGATGGAACGCCTGCGGCTCGCGGCTGATGAAATACGGCACGATCACCAGGCGCCCGCCAGTGCACAGGGCACCAAACAGTTCCCAGACCGAGAAGTCAAACGCGTAGGAATGGAACAGCGTCCACACGTCCTGCGCGCCGAAGCCAAACGCCGGCTGCGTGGCACTCAGCAAGCGGGTGACGTTGGCATGGCTGAGCAGCGCGCCCTTGGGTCGCCCGGTGGAGCCGGAGGTGTAGATCACGTACGCCAGAGTGTCCGGCAGGGTCTGGTTGGCCAGGTTGTCAGCACTGAACGCGTCCAGCGCCAGATGCTCCAGGCACAGCGTCTGCACCCCAACGCGGGGCGGCAGGTGCTCCAGCAGGTGCTCCTGGGTCAGCAGCAAGGCAATGCCGCTGTCTTCGATCATGAAGCTCAAGCGTTCGGCCGGGTATTGCGGGTCCAGCGGCACATAGGCACCCCCGGCCTTGAGAATCGCCAACACGCCGACCACCAGCGGTATCGCCCGCTCGGTGGCAATGCCCACGCGCACTTCCGGGCCAACGCCCAGCTCGCGCAGTTTGCGCGCCAGCCGATTGGACCGGGCGTTAAGGTCGGCATAGCTGAGCCCCTCGTCACCCCACCGCAGCGCCACGGCGTGCGGCTGCGCGGCGGCTTGCGCTTCGAACAGCTGGTGCAAGGCCGCAGCCACCGGCTGGCGCTGAACGTTCGGGTTCCATTGCTCAATCAGCGCTTGCTGTTCGCGCGGCTCCAGCAGCTCAAGTGCGGCAATCCGTTGTTGCGGCTCACGCACCACGGCGCGCAGCAGGTTGAGCCAGTGCCCGCCCAGCTGCGTCATGGTGGCGGCGTCATACACGTCGCTGGCGTAGGTCAGGCTGGCGTGTAACTGCTCGCCCTGCTCTTCGGTGTCCAGCGCCAGATCGAACTGGGCCGTGTGTGACTGCCAGTCCATGCGCTCAACCGTCAGCCCCGACAGGCTGCGCTCGACACTTTCGCCGAGCTGCCGCTGATGGTTGAACAGCACTTGAAACAACGGGCTGTGGCTCAGGCTGCGTTCCGGTTGCAGCGCTTCGACCAATTGCTCGAACGGCAGCTCCTGATGCGCTTGTGCCCACAAGGCGGCTTTTTTGACCTGTTGCAGCAGGCTGGCGAAGGTCTGCTGGCCGTCGATCTCGGCGCGCAGCACCTGGGTGTTGATAAAGAAGCCGATCAAGCCTTCGGTTTCGAGACGGCTACGCCCCGCGTTTGGCACCCCGACGTTGATCGTCGACTGGCCGCTGTAGCGATGCAGCACGGTCTGGTAACTGGCCAGCAGCAGCATGAACAGGGTCACGCTCTGTTGCTGGGCCAACTGGCGCAGACCGGCGGCCAATTCAGGTTCAATCAACAGTTCAAGGCGCGCGCCGCGTTCGCTGCGAATCGCCGGACGGGTCAATTCGCTGGGCAGCTCAAGCGGCGCAGGGTGCGTGCCCAGATGGGCTTTCCAGGCGCTCAGTTGGCGCTCGCCCTCACCCGCCTGCAACCAGTCGCGTTGCCAGGCGGCGTAATCGCCATAGTTAATGTTCAACGTTGGCAGCTGCGGGGCTTGACCCTGAACATGGGCCAGGTACAAGGCGCTGAACTCATCCACCATGACCTGCATCGACCAGCCATCGGCAGCGATGTGGTGCACGGTCAGCACCAGCACATGCTCCTCGGCTGCGACGTTGAGCAATAGCACCCGCAGCAACGGACCATTGCGCAGGTCGAACGGTTGACGCATTTCGTGGGCCACCAGCGCTTCAATTTCAGCGGCGCCAGGTGCTGACAATGCCAGCTCGCGCACTGCCAGTGGCAGGCTGGCGTGCAGCACGCCGCGCGCCTGTTCACCGTCCTGGGTGAACGTGGTGCGCAAGGTGGCGTGACGCGCTTGCAGGTCGCTGAAGCTGCGCAGCAGGGCTTCGCGGTTCAACACACCCTTGAGGCGCAAGGCTGCCGGGATGTTGTAGGCGGCGCTGTCAGGGTCCAGCTGCCAGAGAATCCACTGCCGTTGCTGGGCAAACGACAACACGCCCGCCTGCCCTGCTGGCAGTGCACGCAGCAGCGGTTGGCTGACGCTGTGCGGTTGCGCCGCGCAGCGGGCAGCGAAGTCACTGAGCACGCTGCATTCAAACAAACTGCTGAGGGGCAGTTCGATGTTCAATTGCTGACGCACGCGCGACACCACCTGCGCCACCAGCAGCGAATGCCCGCCCAGTTCAAAGAAGTTATCGTCCCGGCCCACGGCGTCCAGTTTGAGCACGTCTTGCCAGATCGAGGCCATGTGCGTCTCGATCCCGGCCTGAGGTGCCACCACTTCACGCTGCCAGTCGGCGGCTTGCGCCTGCGGCAGTGCCTTGCGGTCGACCTTGCCATTGGCATTGAGCGGCAACTGATCGAGGCGCAGCCACTGCAACGGCACCATGTATTCCGGCAGTTGCGCCTTGAGTCCGGCTTTGAGGTGTTCACGCAGGGTGTTCCAGTGCGGCGCGTCATCGTCGACCACGACAAAGGCCACCAATGCCTTGCCGATCGGGCCTTCCTGCACCACCACGGCGGCTTCGCGCACGCCATTGAGGTCACGCAGGCGCGATTCGATTTCACCCAGTTCAATGCGGAAACCGCGCACTTTGACTTGCTGGTCGATGCGGCCCACGTACTCTAACTGGCCATCCGCACGGCGCCGCGCCACGTCACCGGTGCGGTACAGACGCTCACCCGGCAGCTGCGCGTAAGGATTAGGCAAAAACACACTGGCGCTGCGCAACGGGTCGCCAAAATAGCCGCGCCCCACGCCCGTGCCCGCGACATACAACTCACCCACCACCCCGGTCGGTACCGGTTGCAAACCGCCGTCGAGCACGTACAAACGGTTGTTGTCAGTGGCCAGGCCAATCGGCAGGTAGGCACCCTCGGCTGACGCTGCGTCCACCCGGAACAGCGCCACGTCATCCGAGCATTCAGCCGGGCCGTAGGCGTTGACCAGCCCGATGTGCGGGTAACGTTGCAACCAGCGGCGCGCCAGTTCAGGCGGCATGGCTTCGCCGGTCGGCAGCATCCAGCGCAACTGCTCCAGGCTGCCTTGTGGTTCGTCGAGCAGGCTGTGGATCAGCGACGGTACGCTTTCCAGCACACTGATACCCCGCGCCGCCACGTGCGCCAGCAGCGCGGCCGGGTCGTGGGCGATGGCGTTGGGCACGATGTCGACCTGCGCGCCAAACAGCGGCGCGGCGAGAAATTGCCAGACTGAAATATCGAAACTCTGGGACGCGGTCTGTGCAATCACGTCGGCGCTGCCCAGATCCAGATACGGCTTTTTGCTCAACTGGTTATTCAGCATGCCCGCCTGCTCCACCATCACCCCTTTGGGCGTGCCGGTGGAACCCGAGGTGAAGATCACGTAAGCAAGGTTGTTGGGCGCGGTGTAGATGCCCGGCTGTGCGCTGGACAAACGCGCGCCTTGCACCTCTTCCCATACCAGTAATTGCGGGCGTTGCGCCGGGGTTAACTGCGCCAATATCTGATGCGCCTGTTCGCGGCAGGCGGCACTGGCCACCAGCAGCGGTACTTGCCCCAAGTGCAGCAAGTCGAGCAAGCGCCGCGCGGGCAGTTGCGGGTCGAGCGGCAAGTAAGCGGCGCCTGCCTTGAAGCTGCCGAGCATCATGCCCAGCAGCTCAAGGCTGCGTTCTGCCAGCAGCGCCACCGGCTGATCAACGCGCACACCGGCCCCAACCAGGGCATGACCGAGGCGGTTGGCGCGGGTGTCCAGATCGCGATAGGTCCAGCGCTGATCCAGGCAGGTCGCAACCACCTGTTGCGGGTGCGCCGCACATTGCGCTTCAAACAGGCGCACATAGCCGTGCGCCAACGGGTAATCCCGCGCGGTTTGATTGCCGGCCTGTAACACGTCCTCGCGTTCACCGGCGTCCACCACCGGCAAATCGGCAAACAGCCCATCGGCATGTTCGCCAATGGCCAGCAGCAACCGCTTGAAGTCAGCCAGCAAGCGCTCGGCGGTGGCGTCGTCGAAGAAGCGCTTGTCGTATGACAGGTGCAGGCCCAACGCATCGCCGGGGTACACCACCACGGTCATCGGGTAGTTGGTGTGGGTACGGGCGCTGTCGGACTTGGCGCTGATTTGCTCCGCGCCGCTGACCACGGCACTCTCGACCGGGGCATTTTCATAGACAAACAGGCTGTCGAAAATCGACTGGCCTTTGTCCAGCGCGCTGCACGCCTGAATCTGCAACAACGGCAAATGTTCATGCTCACGCAACGCCAGGTTGTGCTCGAACAAGCCTTGCAGCCACTCACGCACGCTGACCTGCTGGCCCGCACGCGGCAGACGCATGCGCAGCGGGATGCTGTTGATGAACAGGCCCACGGTGTCCTGCATTTCGGGGCGGTTGATCGGTCGCCCCGCCACGGTCACGCCGAACAGCACTTCATCCAGCCCGCTGTAGCGCTGCAACACCAGTGCCCAGGCAGCTTGGGTCAAGGTGTTGACGGTCAATTGATAACGTTGCGCCAGCTCACGCAAGGCACGCCCTTGACAGGCCTCGAGGTCGGCATACACGTCGCCGATCTGCGAGAAGCCGCCCTGACGGCGCAAAGCCCGATCGAACGGCAGCGGTGTGGGTTGTTCGAACCCGGCCAATTCCTGCGTCCATGCTTCAAGGGCTTCGCGCTCGCCCTGCTCTTGCAGCCATTGAATAAAATCGCGGTATCGCGCCGCAGGCGGCAGGCTGCGCTGGCCGCTGTAGAGCGCGAAGAAATCTTGCAGCAGCAGCGAACGGCACCAGGCGTCAATCAGGATGTGGTGGTTGCTGAGGATGAACCAGTAATGACCGGCGCTGCGGCGAATCAGACGCAGGTTGAAGGGCGGCGTGTTGAGCAGGTCGAATCCATCGGCGCGGTCCTGGGCCAACACCGCTTGCAGCGCGCTTTCGTGCTCGGATTCAGGGCGCCCGGTCCAGTCGTGGACTTGAACCTTGGGCGCGGCATCGCGGTGAATGATTTGCAGCATTTGCCCGTCATCGTCCAGGCTGAAGGAGGCGCGCAAGGCATCGTGACGCTGGGCCACGGCGTGCCAGGCCGCCGTAAAGCGCGGCAGGTCGATTTCACTGTCAATGATGTAGCGGTCTTGCATGAAGTAGATGCCCGAACCCGGCTCAAGCAGGGTGTGCACCAGCAAACCCTGTTGCATCGGCGACAACGGGTAGATGTCTTCAATGGCGCTGGCAGGCACTTTGAGGCTGTCCAGCTGCTGCTGGGTGAGACGCGCCAGCGGGAAGTCGGAGGGGGTCATGCCGCCCGTTTCGTGGGTCACGCAATGCTCGATCAGCGCACACAGCTCCTGCTGGTAGTCCTCAACCAGCGCTTCAAGGGTGTGCGCGTCGAACATCTCGCGGCTGTAGGTCCATTGCAGGTTCAACTCGCCGCCGTACACCTGCCCCTCGATGCTCAGCCAGTTGGCCAACGGTGCGTCTTGGTCTTGAGCCTGGCCCGCGCTTTCGGCAGCAGGGACAAACAGGGCCTGGTCATCAAACTGGCGGTCGAACTGCCCCAAGTAGTTGAACGTGATGCGCGGGGCAGGCAGCGCCGCCAGTTGCGCCCCCGCCTCCTCGCCTGCCAGATAACGCAACAGGCCGTAACCGACGCCTTTGTCCGGCACGCTGCGCAGTTGCTCCTTGATGGCTTTGATCGACTCGCCCAGCCCGGCCGCGGGGGTGAGTTGCACCGGGAACAGGCTGGTGAACCAGCCCACCGTGCGCGACAGGTCCACGTCAGCAAACAGCTCTTCGCGGCCATGACCTTCGAGCTGAATCAGGCTGCTGGCGTGACCGCTCCAGCGGCAGATCACCCGTGCCAATGCCGTCAGTAACAGGTCGTTGACCTGAGTGCGGTACGTGGCCGGGGCCACTTGCAGCAATTGACGGGTGCGTTCAGCGTCCAGGGTCAGCTCGACCTTTTGTGCGTGTCGCGTGTGCAGCCCCGCCTCGAGGTGATCGCGGGGCAGTTCGTGGGGCGCAGCCGCCAACTGGGCTTGCCACCACGCCAGCTCCGGTAGTCGCGCATGCGCCTCCTCGGCAAGCCGCGCGGTCCAGGCCTGATAGGCGCTGGTCTTGGGCTGCGGCGCGTGGGACGGCTGGGCATAAAACTGCTGCAAGTCTTCAAGCAATACACGCCATGAAACACCGTCTACCGCCAAGTGGTGGATCACCAGCAGCAGGCGCTGCGTGTGGTCGGGCATGTCAACCAGCAGCGCACGCAACAATGGTCCCTGTTGCAGATCGAGGCTGCGCTGGGCGTGCTCGCACAAGGCGTTGAGTTCATCGGTGCCAGCCGCCGCTTTGTGCCACAGCAGGCTGTCGGCTGGCAGGTCGGCATAGGCTTGCTGCCAACGGCCATCGTGCTGCTCGAAACGCAGGCGCAGAGCATCGTGATGGCTCAACAGTTGGCGCAATGCCTGTTCCAGCGGCGCCGCGTCTAGCGGTTGGCGCGGCTGCAACAGCAACGCCTGGTTCCAGTGATGAGGGGCGGGCATCGGCTGCTCGAAAAACCATTGCTGCACCGGGGCCAACGCCACGGCACCGTGGGCGATGCCTTGGTCAATGGTGGTGTGCGTACTCAGTTCGGCGACCCGCGCCAGGCTGCGAATGGTCTGGTGCTGGAACAGGTCACGCGGGCTGAAGGCGATACCGGCCTGACGCGCGCGGCTGACCACTTGAATCGAGATGATCGAATCGCCGCCAAGCGCGAAAAAGTTGTCGTCAACGCCAAGGGGCGAGACACCCAGCACCGTCTGCCAAATGTCGGCCAGCCGCTGCTCCAGTTCAGTGGCGGGCGCGGTGTAATCCTGCTGCGCAGACGATAGGTCGGGGCGCGGCAGAGCGCGGCGTTCCAGTTTGCCATTGGGCGAGAGTGGCAGGTGCTCCAGGCTGATCCAGTGGCCGGGCACCATGTATTCGGGCAATCCGCGCAGCAGATGCGCCGCCAGCGCGGCCTGCCAGTCCCCTGCCGTGGCCGGGTCATGGAGCACCACGTAAGCCACCAGTTGTTTGCCATCGAGCACCAGCGCCACGGCTTCGCGCACCGCCGCGTGCTCAGCCAGACGCGCTTCGATTTCGCCCATTTCGATCCGCAGGCCGCGCAGCTTGACCTGATGGTCGAGGCGGCCCAGGTACTCAATCACCCCGTCCACCCGCTGGCGCACAAGGTCGCCGGTGCGGTACAGGCGCTCGCCCTGATTGAACGGGCATGGCACAAAACGCTCGGCGGTCAGGCCCGGGCGGCGATGGTAATTGCGTGCCAGACCGGCACCGCCCAGATACAGCTCACCCGCCACCCCCAGTGCCACGGGGGACAGGTCGGCATCCAGCACCAGCGTGCGCAGGTTGGCGATGGGCAGGCCAATCGGCACACTGGCAGCGCCTTCATCGACACAGGTCCAGTGGGTCACGTCGATGGCGGCTTCGGTCGGGCCGTACAGGTTGTACAGCTCGGCGCCTGGCAGCTTGGCGAACACCTGTTGTTGCGCGTCGACCGCCAGCGCCTCACCGCTGCACACGATGCGGCGCAGGCTGGTGCAGTGCTCAACCCCGGTCTCGTGGATAAACGCTTGCAGCATCGAGGGCACGAAATGCACGGTGCTGACCTGATGCTGGCGCAGGGTCTCAATCAGGCGCAGCGGCTCGCGATGCTCACCCGGTTGCGCCACTACCAGCCGCGCGCCGGTGAGCAGCGGCCAAAAGAATTCCCACACCGACACATCAAAACTGAACGGGGTTTTTTGCAGCACCGTGTCGTGCTCGTTCAAACCGTAGGCTTGTTGCATCCAGCACAGGCGGTTAACCAGTGCAGCATGCGTGTTGCCCGCGCCCTTGGGGCGACCGGTAGAACCTGAGGTGTAAATCACGTAGGCCAGGTGCCGGGCATCCTGCGCCAGGTTCAGGTTGCTGTCGTCATCGCCTTGCAGCGTCTCGCCAACCTGATCGAGGGCGATGACCTGAATACCCGCCACCGGCAAGCGGGTCAGCAGCGCTTGCTGCGTCAGCAACAACCCGATGCCGCTGTCCTCAATCATGTAAGTCAGGCGCTCCTGCGGGTACTCCGGGTCCAACGGCACATACGCACCGCCGGCCTTGAGGATGGCCAGCAGGCCGACCACCATCTCGACCGAACGCTCAAGTGCAATGCCGACCAGCACATCCGGCCCCACCCCCTGTTCGCGCAAGCGGCGCGCCAACTGGTTGGCCCGCGCATTGAGTTGCGCATAGGTGAGGGACTGATTGCCAAACACCAGGGCGGTGGCCTGCGGTGTGCGCAGCACTTGCGCTTCAATCAGCGGGTGCAGGCACACATGGACGGGGTACACGGCGCCCGTGTTGTTCCAGTCGCGTACCTGGGTGTGCAGCTCGCTGGCATCCAGCATCGCCAGCTCGCCAATCCGGCAATCGGCGTTGTCGACCAGGGCCCGCAGCAGATTGCCCCAGTGCCGCGCCATACGGCTGACGGTCGAGGCGTCGAACAGATCGTTGGCATAGGTCAGCGCAGCATTGAGGCGCCCGCCTTTTTCCCAGGTATCGAGGCTCAGGTCGAACTGCGTGGTGCGCCCTTCCCACTCGATCAAGCCCAGCGCCAACCCCGAGGCCGTGCTGACTGTTTCTATGTCGGCCACCTGCGGCTGGTGGTTGTACATCACTTGAAACAGCGGGTTATGGCTCAGGTTGCGCTCCAGCTTGAAGGCTTCAACCAACTGCTCGAACGGCAACTCCTGGTGCGCCTGTGCGCCGAGCGCGGTTTCCTTCACGGCGGCCAGAAAATCAGTCACGCGGGTTTGCGCATTCAGCTCGCTGCGCAGCACCTGCGTGTTCACAAAAAAGCCGATCAGCCCTTCGACTTCGCGGCGGTTGCGGTTGGCAATGGGCACGCCAACCCGCACGTCGGTCTGGCCGCTGTAGCGATGCAGCAAGATGTTGAACGCCGCCAGCAGCAACATGAACAAGGTGACATTGTGCCGTTGTGCCAGTGCTCGCAGTTGCTCGACCAGCGCCGGATCGACCGCAAACTCATGGCGCGTGCCGCGATAGCTGGGCATGGCCGGGCGCGGGTAATCGGTGGGCAATGCAATGACCGGGTGCTCGTCCCCGAGCTTGGCCTGCCAGTATTCGAGCTGGCGCGCCTGCTCCCCGGCTTCCAGCCAGCGGCGCTGCCACAATGCATAGTCACTGTATTGAATGGGCAGGTCGGCGAGCTGAGACTGCTGGCCGCGCTCGAAGGCGTCGTAGCCCTGAATGAACTCATCAATCAGCACGTTCATGGACCAGCCATCAGACACGATGTGATGCAGGGTCAGCAGCAGGACGTGCTCGTCATCGGCCAGCTTGATCAGCTTGATGCGCAACAGCGGGCCACTGGCCAGATCGAAGGGCAACAGTGATTGACGCTGCGCTTCGCTGGCGATCGCCTGTTCACGCTCAAGGGCGGGCAACAAGGTGAAATCCATGTGTTCAACCACCAGCGGCTGGCTCAGGGCCGCCTGCTCAAGGCTGTCATCTGCCTTTTGGTGAAACACCGTGCGCAGGGTTTGGTGACGCTGCACCACATGGGCGAAGGCCTGCTCCAGGGCCACGATATTCAGGGCACCGGTGAGGCGCACAGCACCCGGCAGGTTATAGGCACCGCTGTGCGGATCAAGCTGCCACAAAAACCACATGCGCCGCTGCGCATAAGACAGTGCATGGCGGTCATCCTGCGCCACGTCTGCCGGAATCGGGAACTGCGAAAAGTCGATCCCTTCTGCGCGCAAGCCGTCGAGAAATAACCGGCGCTTTTCCAGCGGTAACTCGATGAACCGGCGGGCAAGTTTGAGGGACTTCTCAGCATTCATCTGGCTTCTTCCGTACGTATTGGCTATCGAGCGTTGGCTCGGCTATCACTACGGAACGGATGAACAGCGAGGAAAATTAACGCGCTGAGCCCGTGCACCAGCGGTCTTAAATTGAAGCGCCCCGGCAACGTTATAGAGAACGACTCCTGTTTAACATGGTGCTGTTTATGTCTGTCGCCGCCACGCTGGTGCAAACCCTGCGCAAACGCCTGAGCAAACCCAGCGGTTATGAACTGTTCGATATCCAGCTCAAGCAACGCATTGCCTTGAGCCCCTCACTGCTGCGCTGTGTGTTCAGCGGCAAAGACGTAGCGCTGATGCGCACGCTTGCGCCAGACCAGCGGGTCAAACTGTTCTTTCCGGCTGCCGATGGCAGCGCGCCCGATCTGCCCAAAACCGGCGACTGGCAGGCCGCGCGTCGCGCCATGAGCGCCAACCAAACACCGCCCATGCGCACTTACACCCTGCGCAACCTGCGCCCCGAAGCAAACGAGCTGGACATCGACTTTGTGCTGCACGGCGAAACAGGGCCTGCCTCGCGTTGGGCCGCACACAGTGTGCCGGGCGACGGGCTACAAATCGTCGCGCCCAATGCCGCGTACCGCAGCGACCCCGGCGGCTACGAATGGCAACCGCCTGAAGGCGTGCGTCAGGTGCTGCTGATTGGCGACGAAACCGCCTTGCCTGCCATCGCCGGTATTCTCGAACAACTCACCGAGCACCCGGATGCACCGCACGTACAGGCCTTTATTGAAGTGCCTGAAGAGTCAGATTGCCTGGCGCTGCTGTGCGGCTTGAACGCCAAGGTGCATTGGTTGCCCCGTGCCAGCCTGGGCAAGCAACATGGCGAAGGCATGACCCTGGCCGCCCGCGAACTGGCGCGTTTGCCGCCGGTGCGCGGCAATTTGGACAGCACATCGCCCATTGAAGAACTGGACCTGAACACACAACGCCCGTGGGAACGGGCCAGTGCCAAACGGGGCGATTTTTATGCGTGGGTCGCGGGGGAATCGGCTGCGGTCATGGCCATTCGCAGGTTCTTGATCAACGAACAAGGGCTACAGCGCCAGCAACTGACGCTCATGGGCTATTGGAAATTGGGGCGGTCGCTGGAGTAAGGCGCACCGTTGCGTGCATGTGATTGTTCAAACCACTTTGCGAGGGTTCAAAACAGCCTTGTTATGCGGCGCAGGCAAAGGGCACTTACCCTGCGCGGCCTGCTGTTTCAACGATTTAAAGACAGCCTGCACCTCAGGTTGATTCAACGCGCCAGGGTCATACACCGACGTATTTGATCGAACAAAGACCAGTTCATTGCACGGCATGAAGTAAATGATGATCGACTTGTCTGCCACTTTCTCAGCACTGGCCAGAAGGGTTTGTTTTATTTTTATTGTATTTCTATAGTTGATCCCATTAGGCGCTTGATACACCGGCCCTACTTTGTGAAAGCTCATGGCTTTGCCCGAACTGCGCGGATCAGCCGCAAACAATTGCGCCGGATTAATCGTCCCCGCGACGGGTTCAACACCGCTCTTGGGGTCGGGGGCTGCTACAGCTTTTGCAATAAGGGCTCTCTCTAATCTGAAGGGCGCATTTTCAATAAAATCCGTATTGCCGGTCGGCGCCGAATAAGGAGGCCAAGCCATGTAATCGAAGTCGCTGGCACCGGTTAAATTTATGCTGTAAAGCGGTGCCGAATAGCCCACCGGAGGGGGCATGTACACCACCACCGGCTTACTTTTTTGATAGGCATCGTAAGGGTATAAAACAATATCTACTCCCAGATCCACTGGCATGGAGACTATTGCCATCAGTGGCACTAAACCCAAGGAAACCACCCAAAATAAAGGCTCGCTAACTATTTTTATATCTTCGTTAACACCATCAAACGTGCCTGTTCGATGACCTAATATCGTCCCACACCCTGACAGCAGCGTAAGACACACACCCAAGACAACTGCCGGTAATATTTTTGTGCGTGCGGCGTCCATTGCGACCTCTTAGTCCATTTTTTCAGGCGGCACTTGTAACCCATCACGCGCCATAAAGCTATTAACGTGGCTCACGGCAAGCTTCATCTCAGGTCTTGGAATATGCCCCTGAATGCCTGCCCATTTAACGCCACCCAGCGAGGCAAAACAGCCCTGTTTGAACCTGGACTAAAACCCGTTCATATAAGCGCGATAGATCAGCATCGCACCGCTGGCCAATATGATCACATTCACTGCCCGTATGAAGGTTTCACGCGACACTCTGAGCGTAATGTGGTTGCCCGCCCAAAGCCCCACGATCAAGGCCGGTAATAAATAGAGCGCCATCACCCACAATGAAAGGTCGGTATAGGTGCCCGCCAGCGTTAACATCGTCAGCCGTACCAAGGTACTGATCCCGATCAAGGTACTTTGTGTGGCACCGGCTTTTTCTTTGGTCTGGAGACGGCCATTTAAATAAATGGCGTACAAAAATCCGCCACTGCCAAACAACGCGCCCACTAATCCGCCACTGACCCCCAAGGGCATTGCCCATGCAGTCGGTAATACCGTCTTTGGTCGCGGCGTGAATAACGCATAGACGGCATACAACGTGACAAAACAGCCCATCATCAACAGCAGTGCATCCGCCTGAGTGCTCAGCAGTATTACGATGCCCGCCACACTGCCGAGCGCCATAAAGGGCACTAACCTGAACAACTCTGCAGGCACCACATTTTTATATGAGCGCGCCAATCGGCCAAAAGCCGCCACACAGTCCAATAACACCAACAAGGGAATGACTTGCGACAGCGGCATGTAATGAAGCAGCACAGGTCCGGCCACCAGCGCCGTTCCAAACCCCGCAATACCAAAAATGACATACGCCACACTGACCGTCGCAAAGATGATTAAAAACTGTGCCTGCGCATACGGGGCATGAAGAATAAAATCGAGCATTGCCAGAACTTCCCAGGTATTTGAGACAGCCTACCCAACCCTGAAAAGCTCGACTAATATCAAAAAAACAAGCCACCTATCTCATTTCGGCATAGCGCTTATGATTTCGATGAAACAGTTACGCTATTTTGTAGCCATCGCAGAAAACGGCAGTTTCATGGCAGCGGCACAAACGCTGTTTATTGCTCAATCGGCACTCAGCCGGCAAATCCAGGCATTAGAAAAACACTTGGGCATTCTGTTATTTGAGCGCACCGCGCGCCAACCGGAGCTGACCCACGCCGGTTTAGCCTTCTTACCCAGAGCCAAAGCTATTTTGATTGACGTTGAAAGTGCCAGCCGCCTGGCCACCTCAACGGGTCTGGGGCAAAGCGGCACAATCCGCTTGGGCCACGCCAGCACCGTGCCACTGATCGGCAGGTTAAAAGAGGTGATGGGGCTGTACCTGGAAGCATCCCCTGATGTCTGCATTGAAGTGTCAGAAGAATCCTCAGAAACACAACTATTGAACCTGGTGGAGGGCCGTACCGATGTGGGCTTGCTCCGACTCCCGGTGCTGCATCAATTGAATGACATCAAGCTTGTCCCGCTCTTTACCGAGAAGGTGGTGGTGGCCGTGAGCCCCAGTCACCCGTTGGCCTCGCGGCAGCGCATGACACTGGTCGAATTGCAGGACGAACACTTTGTAACGATCACCCACGCCAAACGTGGCGGGCTGAGTTCCCTTTCTTACGATCTGTGCGCGCGCGCCGGGTTTTCGCCAAAATCAGCGCAGGTTTATTCACTCAAAAGTACGCAGTCGATGCTGATTCAGGCCGGATTCGGGATCGCATTGTTGCCTGCCTCCACAGTGCGGGCGTGTTCATTGCACGGGATTGAGTTGGCTGATGACGGCTGTGAGAGCACTGTCGCGCTGGCGTATCGCGAACGCGGCCCATCTTTGGTGACGGCCTTCGTCAAACACTTCCAGCATGTCTGTGCTGAACATCAAGTGCGCGTCCACGGCTAATTTTCCATTCCCTCACTCGTTATCAGTGATGGCCCCTTCATTCTCTGGCCAGCAAAGGCCGCCGGGCGCTGATGTTTCTGCGCCCCAGACGCCCGTAGAAACAATTCTTTACATCTCAAGGTTAGGGTTTTGCCTTTCTCATCCGTCCTACATGGATAAGCAATCGCTTCTCAATGGCGATTAACACCCGCTCAACCGCGAGTTTGCCGTTTCCCATGTCCAAAAAGTCCCGCTCCAAGCTTTGGTTTCTGGTTCACAGTTGGCTCACCCTGCCGATCTGGTTCTTTGTGCTGATTGTGTGCGTCACCGGCACCCTGGCGGTGGTCAGCCAGGAGATTGTGTGGCTCGCCACCCCTGAAGCCCGCGCCAGCCAACCCTCGGACGACGCACCGCTGCTCACCTATGAGCAAGTGCTCAACGCCATTCACCAGGCAGAACCCAAGCTTGCCGTGCAGTCGATCAGCCGACCGGACGAATCGCATTTCGCACTGGTGGCCGATGTGGTGTACCCGGACGGGCGCTCACCGTCGCTCTATATCAACCCGTACACCGGGGCGATTCAGGGCGAGAGCCCAGCTTTCGACTTCAAGGCCTTTACCCGCGCCCTGCACGGTTGGTGGCTGGTGCCGTTCACCAACGGCTACAGCTGGGGCTGGTATTTGGTGTCCTTCCTCGGCTTGCCGCTGCTGGCCTCGTTGGTCACGGGGCTGGTGGTGTACAAAAAATTCTGGAAAGGCTTCTTCAAGCCCAACCTGCGCTTCAAGCACGGCGCACGGATTTTCTGGGGCGACTTCCATCGCCTGTGCGGCATCTGGTCCATCTGGTTTATCGCGGTGATCTCCATCAGCGGCCTGTGGTTCCTCATCCAGGCGTTCATGTTCGATAACCAGATTTCCATTTCCACGGAAGGTAACCCGCCGGTGGTGGCGCGTCAGGATGTCCCGATCATGCCAGACGGCAAACCGGCCCCGCAGATCAGCCTGGACAAGGCCGTGGCCATTGCTGCCGAGAAAATCCCGGGGCTTGAAGCCAGCTTCATCAGTTTGCCCAGCAATGCCTTCGGCCACATCGAAGTCGGCGGGCCGGGTTGGTATCCCCTGCTGTTCCAGACCGCCGACATCAACCCGTATAACGGCCTGATCGAAGGCTCACGGATGATCGCCGACCGCTCCGGCCTGGAGCTGGTCACAGAGTCCATGCGCCCTTTGCACACCGGTGACTTCGGCGGGCTGTGGGTCAAGCTGATCTGGTTCTTCTTCGGCCTGATCCTGAGCATGATGGTGTTGAGCGGGCTATTGATCTGGACCAAACGCACCGCGCTGGCCACCGCCAATGCGCTCAAGCGCAGCAATAAGCCCGCACGTTCAGTACCCGCGCAAGCGGCCACCGCCCGCACTGACGCCACCTCGGAGGCCAACGCATGAGCAAGGCAGCGGCTGCACAGCCGACTTCCAGCAGCCTGAGCCGGTTTTGGCATAAATGGCGCTTTCACATCAACATCCTGCTGTTGCTGGTGCCATTGGGCTTCATGCCCAAATACTTTGCCGATGCGTCGCTGTTTCGCGGCGACAGCGGCTTGGGCGAGCGCGAAGTCGGCACCGTTGAGATCGGCCCCTGGAGCCTGCAACTGGCCGAACTGCGCGATGAAGCCCCTCGCCCGGATGGCCCGGCAGGCTACATGAAAAGCTTTAACGCAGCCTTGTGCGACGCCTGCATCGAACCGGTCAAGGCCGTTTACCTGCGTGTTGGCAAGCCGCGCAGCTTGCGCACCGCCGGGGTGATTTTCTTCGGTACGCCTTATCGCCTGGGAGCCACCGTGCCGATCCCCCTGCGCACCCAAGAGGATGCCGACCTGTGGATCACCCTGGAAGGCTGGGACGGTTCGGTGCATCAGGCATCCATTCCCCTGAAGCAAGCCTCACCGGCCACGGTGGCCTGGCTCAAACAACGAGGAGGCAAGTAATGAGCACACGTTTGTCCAACTGCCGAACACGACGGCTGATGACCGCAGGTTTGGTGGCATTGCTGGGGGTCAGCCATCAGGCGTTGGCCCACAACCCCATGTGCGAATGCAAAGAAGTCGAAGGTGCGCAAATACGCTGCACGGGCGGGTTCTCGGATGGCAGCGGTGCGCCGGGCGTCACCCTGGACGTCATCGGCTACGACGAGACCATTCTGGTACCCGGCAAGCTGGGGGCCGATTCGACCCTCACCTTCAAAAAGCCCGATGCTGAGTTTTATGTGCTGTTCGACGCAGGTCCCGGCCACATCGTCGAAATTGACCAAGCCGACATCGAGGCCCCATGAACACTCACGTCGTGCGCCCGGCCGGAGCCGGGCATGAAACCCTGTATGTGCTGCTGTTATGCCTGTTGATCCTGACGGTCGCAGGTTCGGTGGTGGCCTGGCGTCACGAAACGCAAGCCGTCACCTCGGTGGCGTCCCATCAACTGGATGCACGACGCGATCTGAGCGCCGCCGAACAAGGGATCTATGCCGACCTGCGGGTCACCCTCGACGAAATCCAGCTGTTAGGCGAAGACTCAAACGCCCTGCCCGAACCCACCGAACTGGCCGCTGAAGGTTTTGCACCGTTTGCCATCGATGCCAGCTCAGTCAGTCGCGGCGGCCATCAATGGCAGTTGCTCGGCGATGAGGCGTATCTGGGCATCAGCCCGAACCCAAGCGTTGCCGGCTCGTTCTTACTGCGCATTGGCGCGCAGCCTGACGTGTGGCTTAACCGCAACAGCGCTGTCAGCGCCCCCACCGATTTTAGCGATGCAGCCCTGAACCAGAGTGGCTGGCAGCAAGTGATCGCGCAATTCGATGCCGGGGTGACTCGCCAGCATCGGCACTGAACCCACCGCTTGACCTGAGAGAAGACTGCTCGCCATGTCCATTTCATCTGTTCTGCGTCGCCGCACCTTGTTGCTGGCCGGCCTGTTTGCCTTTTGCCTTGCGCCGCAAGCCTTTGCCGACACCCCTGCACCGCTGGCCAAACCGTTGCGCATTGGCATCACCCTGCACCCGTATTACAGCTACGTGAGCAATATCGTTGGCGACAAGGCCGAGGTCGTGCCGTTGATTCCGGCAGGCTTTAACCCCCATGCCTACGAACCGCGTGCCGAGGACATCAAACGCATCGGCACGCTGGACGTGATCGTGCTCAATGGCGTTGGCCATGACGACTTCGCCGACCGCATGATCGAAGCCAGTGAACGCCCCGACATCCCGGTGATCGAGGCCAATCAAAACGTCCCGTTGCTGGCAGCCACCGGCAATGCGGCTCGCGGTGCTGGCAAGGTGGTCAACCCGCACACCTTTCTGTCGATCAGCGCCTCGATTGCTCAGGTCAACAACATTGCCCGCGAGCTGGGCAAGCTTGACCCGGCCAACGCCAAAACCTACACCGCCAATGCGCGCGCCTATGGCAAACGCCTGCGCCAGATGCGCGCCGCAGCGCTGGCGAAACTGACCGAAGCACCCAATGCCGACCTGCGCGTGGCCACCGTACACGCGGCTTACGACTATCTGCTGCGCGAATTCGGCCTGGAGGTCACCGCTGTGGTCGAGCCTGCACACGGCATCGAACCAAGCCCCAGCCAACTGAAAAAAACCATCGACCAATTGCGCGCGCTGGATGTGAAAGTGATTTTCTCGGAGATGGACTTCCCGTCCACCTATGTCGACACTATTCAGCGTGAGTCCGGGGTCAAGCTGTACCCGCTGTCGCACATTTCGTATGGCGACTACAGCGCCGATAAATACGAAAAAGAAATGACCGGCAACCTCAATACCGTGGTCAAGGCGATACAGGAGGCAGGCGCATGAGCGCAGCTGAGCCTTTGGGCACCGTCACTGTAGGCCCGGGCGTGGAGTTTGATCAGGTCTCGCTGACTCTGGGGCGCACCCTGATTCTGGATCATGTCAGCTTCAACATTCGCCCCGGCAGTGTGCACGCACTGGTCGGACCCAACGGCGGCGGCAAAAGCTCACTGATCAAGACCCTGCTCGGGCAAATGCCCCATCAGGGCCGTCTGTGCCTGAACTGGCCTGCCGAACCTGGCCTGATCGGCTACGTGCCACAAGCACTGGAATTCGACCGCGGCTTGCCCATGACCGTCGACGATTTCATGGCCGCCATGTGTCAGCGCCTGCCTGCATTCATGGGGCTGTCACGCAAGGTGGCGCCAGCGATTGGTGACGCGCTGGAGCGGGTGGGCATGCAAGACAAACGCAAACGGCGCATGGGCGCTCTGTCCGGTGGCGAGCGCCAGCGCGTATTGCTCGCGCAAGGGCTGATTCCCTCCCCGCAGTTGCTGGTACTGGATGAACCGATGTCTGCGCTGGACGAAGCCGGTGCTCAAGTCTTTGAGCGCCTGCTCGCCGACTGGCGGCAGGGCGGTGTCACCGTGGTGTGGATCGAGCATGACTTGGCAGCGGTCAAACGCTTGGCAGAGCGCGTAACCGGCCTCAATCGCCGCGTGCTGTTTGACGGGCCTCCCGAGCACACCCTCAGCCCCGATCGCTTGCTGAGCCTGTTCTCAACCCATCCCACCGCTCAGGGGAGTGCTCACTCATGAGTTACGAAGCATTTCGCCTGATGGTGCAGGGCTGGGCCACAGCGGGTTACCTGCCCGAAGTTCTGGCCTATGGTTTTGTCGTCAACGCCTTGCTCGCCGGGCTGCTGATCGGCCCCGTGCTCGGCGGCCTGGGCACGCTGGTGGTCGTAAAGCGCTTCGCGTTCTTTTCCGAAGCGGTCGGGCACGCGGCGCTGACCGGCGTGGCCATTGGTATCTTGCTCGGCGAACCCTACACCGGCCCGTATGGCAGCCTGTTCGGCTATTGCTTGCTGTTCGGCATTTCCCTGAATTACCTGCGTAATCGCACCGGGTTAGCCCCGGACACCTTGATCGGCGTATTCCTGTCCGTCTCGTTGGCACTGGGCGCCAGCCTGCTGCTGATTCTGGCGGGCAAGATCAACGTGCACATTCTCGAAAACGTACTGTTTGGCTCCGTTCTGACCGTCAACGGCAACGATCTGCTGGTATTGGCCATTGTCGGCGCGTTGGTGCTGGGGCTGAGCCTGCCGTTGTACAACCGCATCATGCTCGCCAGCTTCAACCCGCAACTGGCCGCCGTGCGCGGGGTCGCCGTGAAGTCGCTGGACTACCTGTTCGTGATTCTGGTGACGCTCATCACCGTGGCCGCCGTGAAAGTCATCGGTGCGATTCTGGTCGGCGCTTTGCTGGTCATACCCGCAGCGGCTGCGCGCTTGCTCAGCCAGTCGCTCAGAGGCTTCTTCTGGATCTCGGTCCTGATCGCCACTGTCAGCACGCTCTGCGGCATCCTGCTACCGATTGTGTTCGACCTGCCCATCCCCTCCGGCGCTGCGATCATTCTGGTGGCCGGTATCGCCTTCGCCCTCGCTGCCATTGCGCGCGGGGTGGTCCCCAGCCTGAAAGGGAATATTGGATAAATGCACACTTTGCGCACCCTCACCCTCGCGCTGGCCCTCACCGGCCTGTTCAGCTCACCGCTTCAGGCCGCCGATGCGCCCTCACCACCGGTGCGCATTCTGGCCAGCCTGCCCATCACCTATGGCTTGGGCCAATTGTTGCTCAACGACAGCGGCGTGAGCCTGGAACGCGCCGCTGCCGCCAACTTGCCCGGCAGTCGACAGAGCGCCTACTTCAGCGGTCGCGGCGCCCCTGCCCTGCACAAACTGGCTGAACACGCCGACGCGGTGATCGGGCTGCGCTCCGTGTGGAGCGATGACCCGCTCTACCCAATGGCACGGCGCAGCAACATCCGCATCGTCGAAGTCGATGCAGCACGCCCGGTCGACGGCAGCTTGCCGGGCATCGCCTTGCAACCGGGCACCCCGCACGACGGTCTCAACAGTCAACCGTGGCTGGCGAGCAACAACATGGGGCGTATGGCCGACGTTATCGCGGCCGACCTGGTGCGCCTGGCGCCCGCCGCAAAACCGCAGATCGAAGCCAACCTGGCAGCCCTCAAGCAACGCCTGCTCAAACTCAACGCCGACAGCGAAGCGCAACTGGCCAAGGCCGATAACCTGAGCGTGGTGAGCTTGTCCGATCGACTGGACTACCTGCTGGGCGGCTTGAATCTGGAGCGCGTGGACGTCGAGCACAGCCCTGACCAGACGTGGACACCCGAAACCCTCAACGCCCTGACCCAAACCCTGAAAGACAATGACGTTGCATTGGTGCTGGACCATCGCGCACCGTCCGATGCATTAAAAACAGCGGTGACGCAAGGTGGCAGTGAACTGCTGGTGATCAGCACGGACGGGGCTGACCCGGTCGCCGAATTGCAAAGCAATATCGAGGCGATTGTTAAGGGTTTGACCAAGCGCTAGAGATTTTCCACATCGCTGCAAAACTCGGTTGCGGCCTTGTATACAAGGCCGCAACCGGAGCCGCTCATGCCATAAATGGATAAACGGACACCGCGTAAAAGCAGCGCCGATGCACCAAACGGTTGCGAAATGACGCGCAGTTAAATACTGTATGCGCATACAGCTAACCAAGGATCGCATCATGGCTAAAAAAGCAGCGAAAGCGCCAACCCCTCCGACCCCCTACGAACTTTTCGGACTTCGCATTCAAAAAGAAATCAGTTCTCCCAAGGCACAAAAAGCCAAAATGGCTGTCCTTTTGCGTCAGGAAGGTGACAACCCGGAGTGGTGGGAACGCCTGATAGAAGAAATCTCCGAAAACGATAACGTCACCATTGCCCTCCGCGATTGTGGTGGGGTCAACGTTTTCTGGACCGTGCCCGAGGAAGACTGAGTTAATGAGGGTTCGTTTACTGGCACTTGCCAGCCTCTTCACTGCTTTAAGCGTACAGGCGGCTGCGCCGCAAACCTTTAGCGAAGCAAAAAAGGTTGCCTGGAAGCTCTACGCGCCACAGTCCACCGAGTTTTACTGTGGCTGTAAATACACCGGCAACCGCGTCAACTTGCAAGCATGTGGTTACGTGCCGCGAAAAAATGCCAATCGCGCGGCACGCATCGAATGGGAACATATCGTGCCGGCGTGGCAAATTGGTCATCAACGTCAATGCTGGCAAAAAGGTGGACGCAAAAACTGCACCCGTAACGACCCGGTGTACAAGGTGGCTGAGGCCGACTTGCACAACCTGGTGCCAAGCATTGGCGAGGTCAATGGCGACCGTAACAATTTCAGCTTTGGCTGGCTCCCGGCACAACCCGCCCAGTACGGTTCGTGTTTGACCCAGGTCGACTTCAAAGCCAAAAAGGTCATGCCACGCCCCTCCATCCGCGGGATGATTGCACGCACCTACTTTTATATGAGCAAGCGCTACAATTTACGCCTATCCAAACAAGACCTTCAGCTGTACCAGGCTTGGGATAAAACCTACCCGGTGCAGGCGTGGGAACGTCAACGCAACCAGGCGGTTGCCTGTGTCATGGGCCGCGGAAATGAATTTGTCGGCCCCGTTAATCTCAAGGCCTGCGGCTGAATTAAAAGTCGGCTTTACTAAGCCTTGGGTCCTGCACCCAATGCAGGATTCAAGGTGTCCACACATGAGTGGATCGGTTGTGGCGCCTTGGCGTTTTACCCTCATCAAAGAGGTCCATTTATTGCCCAAGTGCCATTACTGAGCTATTACTCTGCACATGATTAGACAAGCTCGTTCCAACAAGAAGCAACGCGTGGTTGATGAACTCGTTCACCGGATAGAAAGCGGGCTATTAGCCGATGGTTTACCCCTCCCTGAAGAAGACCAACTGGCTCAAGAGCTGGGCGTCAGTCGCAGCACGTTGCGTCATGCCTTGACTGAACTGGAACGCCGGCGTTACATCGCGATGCAAACGGGCGGCGGCTCTGTTGTCACCTATGACGGCATGACTCTGGACCAAAACAACGGCTGGACTCAGGCACTGGCCGACACCGGTGCGCGTATCCACACTGAGTTGCTGCGATTTGAAGCCATCGAACGGCCTGAATTGCTCCATCAGTTTGGCGTGAGCCATTTCATTGCGCTCGACCGTCGGCGGCGACGGGCTGATGGCACCGCCGTTTCGCTGGAGCGCTCGCTGATGCCTGCCACCCACGGTCTTGAAAGTTTGCCGCGTGTGGGATTGATCGATAATTCGTTGACCATTACCCTCGCCGCCTACGGCTTCGTGGGTGAGCGTGGCGATCAATGGATCGGGGCCGAACCTTTGAGTGAGGAAGAAGCGCTGCTGCTGGGCCGTGCGCCCGGCACTGTTTTCCTCAAAGCCTTGCGCACCACCTACGACCGGCAGGGGCGTTTTATGGAGCAGGTCGAAAGCTGGCTTGATCCCCTGCATTTTCGGATGCACCAATCGTTTGGAACGCCAACATGAGTCAACTGGATCGCGCCCTGGGGGCCTTTTACGGGCTGGCATTGGGGGACGCTTTGGGTATGCCCACCCAATCGTTTAGCCGAGCCCAGATCCTCGAACGTTTCGGCGCCATCACCGACCTGCAAGACGCGCCCGCCGATCAACCCATTGCGCCCAACATGCCCAAGGGATCCATCACCGACGACACCGAGCAAGCCATTCTGGTCGCACAGTTGCTGGTCGAAGGGGATGCCCGCATAGATCCCGCACAACTGGCGCGACGGTTGATCGACTGGGAAGCCCGCATGCAAGCCAAAGGCTCACAAGACCTGTTGGGCCCTTCAACCAAGCACGCACTCAGCCTGATCCTGGCCGGACACAGCGTTGCAGAGGCGGGACGCTTCGGCACCACCAACGGCGCGGCCATGCGCATCACCCCGGTGGGGATCGCCTGCGATATCGCCCGCCCCGATCACTTCCTCAACGCAGTCGTTCAAGCCTGCCAAGTGACCCACAACACCAGTCTGGGCATCGCCAGCGCAGCCGCCGTGGCAGCCGTTGTATCAAGCGGCATCAATGGCAAAACACTGGAACACGCGCTCAATGCTGGCACTGAAATGGCCTTTAGAGCCGAGCATCATGGGCATTGGGTGGCAGGTGCTCGCATCGGGCCGCGTATACGTTGGGCGCGCGAAGCCAGCACGCGGTGCAATAACGATAACCTGGGCGACTTGCTGTATGACGTGATTGGCACCTCTGTCGCCTCGCAAGAGTCTGTAGTCGCCGCTTTTGCGCTGGCGCAACGTGTGGCCAGTGGCGCCATGAACAGTTTCGACGCGCTGTGCATGGCAGCCAGCATTGGTGGTGATACCGACACCATTGGCGCCGTACTCGGGGCCATGCTCGGCGCGTGCGAAGGGCTGGATCACTGGCCTGCGCCGCTGATAGGCCACGTAAAAGAGGTCAATCAGTTGCAACTTGAACCCTTGGTCAAGGCGCTACTGAACCTGCGCAACGCCTAAACTCCCCCGCAATGGAATGCACACAGGCTTGAACACTGAAGCCTGCGCGACACGCTGCTTACAACCATAAAAACAGCCTCAGGAGCTGCACCCCATGAGTCACCTTCGCGTCGGGCACAGTGCCGGACAACTGGAAACCCGCGGCATCGAGCCAGTCCCCGAAAACGAATGCAACGGCAACCCGCTGCAACTGTTCTGGGTATGGTTTGCCGCCAACATCAGCATCCTCGGCCTGCCACTGGGCGCCACACTGGTCGCCTTTCACCAACTGGCTATCTGGCAAGTCATCCTCGTTGCCTTGATTGGCGCTGCCGGTTCGTTCGCCGTGGTCGGGGTGATCTCGATTGCTGGCCGCCGTGGGCGTGCGCCCAGCCTGACTCTGTCGAGGGCTATTTTCGGCGTGCGGGGCAACATCGGTCCCACGTTGGTCTCGCTGATTTCACGGGTCGGCTGGGAAACCGTCAACACCACGACGGCAGCCTTTGTATTACTGGCACTGAGCAGCATCGTGTTTGGTACCCCGACCGAAGCTAAAAGCGCCCCCCTGCTAACGCTGACCTTCATCGGTATTTTTGCCCTGCTCACGCTGGCAGTGTCGGGCTTGGGCCATGCCACCTTGCTGCTAATCCAGAAGTGGGCCACTTATGTGTTCGGCGCGCTCAACCTGCTGGTGGGTGGATTCCTGTGCGCGACCATCGATTGGCATGCCGTGTTTAGCGCCAGCCCTGCTCCCATGAGCGCAGTGGTTATAGGAATTGGCATCATGGCGGCAGGGACCGGGATCGGCTGGGCCAACGCGGGCGCCGACATGTCGCGCTACCAAAAGCACACCGTCAGCGCAACGCAACTGGTGGCGTCTGCTGCGTGGGGTGCGGGTATACCGCTGGTGCTGTTGATCACGCTCGGCGGCTTACTGTCAGTGGGCAATCAGACATTAGCCTCCGCCACCGACCCCGTTGCCGC
The DNA here is from genome assembly GCF_001529285.1 of Pseudomonas sp. TAA207. Lineage (NCBI taxonomy): Bacteria > Pseudomonadati > Pseudomonadota > Gammaproteobacteria > Pseudomonadales > Pseudomonadaceae > Pseudomonas > Pseudomonas sp. TAA207. The sequence continues at coordinate 41,967 of NZ_LLWJ01000063.1, forward strand.
GATCCGCAACATGCTCCCTGCATGGATGGCCGTGCCTTATCTGCTCAGCGCGTTTGGCGGCTTGTTGCTGTCCAATCACCTGTCGGTCTATTCCGCTGGCCTGACCACGTTGACCCTCGGGGTAAAGATCAAACGGGTGCAGGCAGTCGTGGTTGATATCGTCGCTATTTTTTGTGGCTCGATTTACTTCATGCTCTACGCCGACAGCTTTTACGGGCCGTTCATTACCTTTATTTCCCTGACGGCAATTCCGATTACTGCGTGGGTAGCCATCTTTGTCGTGGACTTGATCCATCGTCATTACTACAGCGCCAAAGACTTACTGGACGTCAGTGCGAGCAGCGCCTACTGGTACAGCGGCGGCATCGAATGGCGCGCCCTGAGTGCCTGGGCCGTGGCACTGGTGCTGGGGTTTTGTTTTACCCGCGTGGGCAGCAACGACACGGACTGGTTCGTCGGCCCATTGGCGAACTCCTGGCTGGGCCATAACGGACTGGGCTGGGTCGTCACCTTGGTGGTGGCGGGCGGCTTGTACGCCGTGATGGGTGGCGCCAAAGACCGGCGACAGGCTGCAGAGCGATTTACCAATGTCTAGATTGCTGCACACCGGCCAAATCATCATCGACCTGGTAATGGCACTCGACACCCTGCCGGTCAGCGGGGGCGATGCCTTGGCAAAAAGTGCCCGTTTTGAGGCAGGCGGCGGCTTTAATGTGATGGCAGCGGCGCAGCGCAACGGCCTGTCCACCTGGTATCTGGGCCGACATGGTCAAGGCCCGTTCGGCGACCTGGCGCGTCAGGCGATGCTCGCAGAAGGCATTACCCCCACCCTGGCGCCAGCTGCGGACCAAGACACCGGGCTGTGCGTGGCACTGACTGAGGCCAGCGCTGAGCGCACGTTCATTTCCTATATTGGCGCGGAAGGTGTGTTGACATCCGATGATCTGGCGCGGGTTCGGGTTGAGCCACACGACGCGGTGTATGTCAGCGGTTACAGCCTGCTGCACAGCGCCAAGGCCAAGCCGTTACTGCACTGGTTACTGGGATTGGCGCACAGCGTGCACGTCAGCTTTGACCCTGGACCTTTGCTTGGGGACATCCCCGCCGAGCTGATGCACGCGTTGCTACCGCGCCTCAACCTGTGGACCAGCAACCGCCTTGAGGCGCAGATCCTGACGGGCACTCAAACCCTTGCCCAGGCGTTACTCGCACTGCAAGGACGCTTGGCGCGTGACTGCTTGAAGGTGATCCGCGATGGCGCGCAAGGCTGCTGGATCAGCGACCCGCACGGCCAACACGCCCTTGCCGGGTTCAGCGTGCAGGCCGTCGACAGCAATGGTGCTGGCGACGCTCACACGGGGGTATTGATCGCCGCATTGATGGCCGGTCATTCACCGGTTGATGCTGCACGTCGAGCCAACGCTGGCGCCGCCATTGCGGTCACACGCAGAGGCCCGGCGACTGCGCCACACGACCATGAAATCGACGCTTTCATGGCCCGACATGCGGATTTCAATCTTTAAAAATAGATTTAGCACAAGAGCACTCAGTCAAATTCCTACAAGCAACCCGACCAAAGACTGTAAGCAAAAGTGTATAAAAATCTTCATAAAAGCTGGAAAATGCCCAAAGGGCTGTTTTAACCTTACCCATTGGCTTACCTCCTGCGACACCTGTGCCCGGTAAATCTTCAAGATTTCGGGCCAATTGCGTGCACGCGGGACGGCGTTTTCTCTCGACTTGTGACGATACTTTTGAAACTCATCATTATTGCTGTTTACGTTTTGTCCATCGCGTATGTCCACCTGCGGGGCAAGGTTCGGCATAAGCTGGGCCGTCAATTAAGCGACCACTCCACCTTTCTGGCGCCCATCAACTGCTTCCTGTATCTGTTCTCCAAAGTGCCCAGCCAGCCGTACTTAAAACCGGCGGACTTTCCCGAACTGAACGTGTTGCAAGCACATTGGCAAGAGATTCGCGAGGAAGCGCGCCAACTGATGCACGCGGGCGAGATCAAGCGCTCCGAAACCCCCAACGACGTCGGCTTCAACTCGTTTTTCAAAACTGGCTGGAAGCGTTTCTACCTCAAATGGTATGGCGACAATCACCCTTCTGCCGTCGAGTTATGCCCCCGCACCATCGAACTGCTCAACGGCATCGGCTCCATCAAGGCTGCAATGTTTGCCGAGCTGCCTGCGGGTTCAAAGCTGGTGCGCCACCGCGACCCGTATGCGGGTTCCTTGCGCTACCACTTGGGTCTGGATACGCCCAACGATCCGGGCTGCTACATCAATGTGGACGGCCAGAATTATTACTGGCGTGATGGCGAAGGGGTGATGTTCGACGAAACGTTCATCCATTACGCCGAGAACAAAACCGACAAAAACCGCATCATTTTGTTCTGCGACATTGAACGCCCGATGCAGTACCGCTGGGCGGCAGCATTTAACCAATGGTTCAGCCGCACGGTGATGGCATCCGCCAGCTCACCGAATGACGCGAACGACAAAATCGGCGGGCTTAATCGTGCCTTTACCAAACTGTACAAAATTCGTTTACGCGGCAAAGAACTGAAAAAACGCAATCGCACGCGTTACTACCTGGAAAAATGGGCCATTTTCGCCGGTTTGCTGGCTTTATTCCTGTTGATCTGATGCAGGCACAGCAGTTGAGTCACCGTGCAGGCGCTGCCGCAGGCTGCGATCTAATGCTTCAGATCACCAGCGGCGGCAACGTCCCCAGCAACGACACGGCAGCCACACCCGCCAGCCCAAGCAACCCTTCCACCAGCACGCTGCGGCGCAAGACCCTGGTATGACCCGCACGGCTCATCAACAGGTTGAACAGCGCCAGCCCCAGCATCGCCACCACCACCAGCACCTTGATCAACAGGATCAAGGCGAAACCGTTAAACAACGGCGTCGGCCAAAACTTCCCCGTGAGCACACGGGTATTGACCAGGCCTGTGAACACGATCGCAGCCACCAGCACACCACCCATTTGGCTAAAGCGCCACAGCAGCCGCTGCACATTCACCTCGCCGGGGTGTTTGAGGACCAGCCATAACACCAGCAAACCGCCCAACCAAGCGCCCACGCCCGTCAGGTGTATCGCTTGATTGAGCATGAGCAATTGCCCCTGCCAACCGTCGAGCATGGCGCCATGCCCAACCGGGGCCAGGGTGATGAGCAACAAAAAACCGAGCAGGCAACGAATCCGCAGCTGAACGCGAGCGTACATAGCCGTGACTAACAGGCCACTGAACAGTAAATGCGCGGCCCACACCTGACCGAAAAAGGTGCTGCCCAGTACCAGCCACAACGTCGAAGGTTGCACGGTGTCTGACCAACTGCCTGCCATTGCTTGCGTGGTCAGCAATAACCAACAGACTGCGCTGGCCAGCGCCACACAGGCCAGTACGCGGCAGACCGTGAGCAACGCCTGATCAACCGCCCTGCTCACCGCACGGCCTGGCAGCAGACACCGAAAGGCACTGGCGCCAAACATCAGCAGCACCGCGGCAAAATGCACAAAACGGCACACCACCATCGGGTCAGGCATCAACTCACTGACTCACGGTGAAACGGTACTGCCCCTCGCTTTTGTGCGTATCAACCGACACGGCATGCCACTTCACTTGATAGTCACCGGGTGCTAACGGCGCGGCCGGGGTCACGATCAATACTTTTTTGTCCGTGGGTTCGGTCTTGACGCTGCTCACGGGAACAGGTGCTGCATCGCGACTGATCACAACCTTGGTAAACGCCTGCTCGACCCCTTCGGTGAATTGCAGGCGCAGCTGCGCAGGGCTGGCAACGGTGCTGTCCGCCGCGGGCGTCGACTGTTCGAGATGAGCATGGGCAAACGCAGTCCCCGCGCTGGCCATCAGCGCCAGCAGGGCCGTGGCATTGAAAAGTTTTTTCAGCAGAGTGACCGGCATGACAATGTCCTTGAATTGGAAATACGCGGTCATAATACGCGCCTAAGCTCGATTGAGGAGCTGCGCTGCCCACACTGATCGCCTGATCATAATCCACAGGTTTTTACCCATGCCCATTCGTCTCAGCTTTGTATGCCACGCCCGCACGCAGGCCCAGCGCCTGGGACGCTTTGCACTGGATGAACCGGCAGAAGCCAAAAGCCTGGAAAAAGCCACGCAAATGGCCGCTGTTTTGAAGAAGCCCGTGCGTATCCTGTGCGCGCCGGAAATCCGTGCGTTGCAAACAGCACACGCGTTGGGCGGCGAGATTGAAATCGTACCCGCACTGGAGGATTACGATTTCGGCGATTGGAAAGGCCAGAGCCTTACAGACCTGCAAGAGAGCATCCCGCACGTGCTGGCTGACTGGCTCAGCAACCCCAATGCTGCGCCGCACAATGGCGAATCGGTTCAGGATTTGTGCCTGCGCGTGGGCAACTGGCTCGACACGTTTGGCGAAGACGGCCATTTCGCCGTGGTCACTCACCCGTTCGTGATACGCGCCGCCCTCCTGCATGCCTTGGCCGCCAGCACCGCGTCCTTCAACCTGATCGACATTGAGCCGCTGGCCATCGTCGACCTGCGTTTTAACGGGCGCTGGCGACTGCGGTTCTGATCCGCCCTACTCCTCCAGCACCAACCCGCCCGCCGGTAAGGGCAGTGCCGTTTTATAGCGCACTTGCTTAAGGGCGAAGCTGGAGCGGATGTTGGCCACGCCCGGCACTTTAGTCAGAAAGTCCATCATGAAGCGCTCCAGCGCCTGAATGCTCGGCACCAATACCCGGATCAGATAGTCGGGGTCGCCCGCCATCAAATAGCACTCCATCACTTCGGGCCGGTCCGAGATCGCCGCCTCGAAATGCTGGAGCGCTTCCTCGACCTGTTTTTCCAGGCTCACATGGATAAACACATTGACGTGCAAGCCCAGCATGTCGGCGTCAAGCAAGGTGACTTGTTCGCGAATCAAGCCACGTTCTTCCATCGCCTTGACCCGGTTAAAGCACGGGGTGGGCGACAAGTTGACCGAGCGCGCAAGGTCCGCATTGGTGATGCGCGCGTTCTCCTGAAGGCGATTGAGAATCCCGATATCCGTTCGATCTAGCTTACGCATGAGACAAAACTACCTGTTTTTTATGTTTATGCAGAATTCTTATCCTTAATCACTACAAAGCACAACGAACTACAGATAAATAATCTTCACTGTCCGGAATATGATTGTTGTAGGACAAGATCTGCGGGATTCCCGCCAAGTTCTTGCATGCATTACCTAGCTCCCGCGCCCTAATAATCACGACAAGATCGAGCGTAGAGAAAGCCATGAATCAAGACTATGCACCACTGCGCCTGCACGTTCCCGAACCCTCTGGCCGTCCAGGCTGCAAAACCGACTTCAGCTACCTTCGCCTGACCGACGCCGGTCTGGTGCGCAAGCCCCCTATCGACGTAGAACCGGCTGACACCGCTGACCTGGCCAAAGGCTTGATCCGCGTGCTTGACGATCAGGGCCAAGCCCTTGGGCCGTGGGCCGAAGGCGTGAGCAGCGAGGTGCTGCGGGCCGGGATGCGCGCCATGCTCAAAACGCGAATATTCGACACGCGCATGGTGGTCGCCCAGCGGCAGAAAAAAATGTCGTTCTATATGCAAAGCCTTGGCGAAGAAGCCATCGGTAGCGCGCAGGCCCTGGCCTTGAACATCGACGACATGTGCTTCCCCACCTACCGCCAGCAAAGCATCTTGATGGCCCGCGACGTGCCGCTGGTGGACCTGATCTGCCAGCTGCTGTCCAACGAACGCGACCCGCTCAAAGGCCGCCAGTTGCCCATCATGTATTCGGTGCGCGATTACGGTTTTTTCAGTATTTCCGGCAACCTGGCCACGCAATTCATGCAGGCCGTGGGCTGGGGCATGGCGTCGGCAATCAAGGGCGATACCAAAATTGCTTCGGCCTGGATCGGTGACGGCGCCACCGCCGAGTCCGACTTTCACACCGCCCTCACGTTCGCCCACGTTTACCGTGCCCCGGTCATCCTCAACGTGGTGAACAACCAATGGGCGATCTCGACCTTTCAGGCCATTGCCGGTGGCGAGTCCACTACCTTTGCCGGACGTGGCGTGGGCTGTGGCATTGCGTCATTGCGCGTGGACGGCAACGACTTCATCGCCGTCTATGCGGCATCGGTGTGGGCCGCAGAGCGCGCACGCCGCAATCTGGGCCCGACGCTGATCGAATGGGTTACCTATCGCGCTGGCCCGCACTCCACCTCTGACGATCCTTCCAAGTACCGGCCAGCCGATGACTGGAACCACTTCCCGCTGGGTGATCCGATTGTTCGCCTCAAACAGCACCTGATTGCCACAGGCAACTGGTCTGAGGAGGAGCACCTCGCCGTCAGCGCAGAACTGGAAGCCGAAATCATCGGCGCACAAAAAGAAGCCGAGCGTTTCGGCACGTTGGCGGGCGGGCAAATGCCCAGCGCGGCGACCATCTTTGAGGACGTGTACAAAGACATGCCCGAGCACCTGCGCCGCCAACGTCAGCAATTGGGGTTATAACCAGATGAACGACAACAATAAAATTCAGATGGAGAACGCCGTGAGCACCAGCACCATGACGATGATCCAGGCCCTGCGCTCGGCGATGGATGTGATGCTTGAGCGCGACGACAACGTGGTGGTGTTTGGCCAGGACGTGGGCTATTTCGGCGGCGTATTTCGTTGCACCGAAGGCCTGCAAGCCAAATACGGCAGCTCACGGGTGTTCGATGCGCCGATCTCCGAAAGCGGCATTGTCGGCGCAGCGGTCGGCATGGGGGCCTATGGTTTGCGCCCGGTGGCCGAGATCCAGTTTGCCGACTACTTCTACCCCGCCTCTGACCAGATCGTGTCTGAAGCCGCCCGCCTGCGTTACCGCTCGGCCGGTGAGTTCATTGCCCCGATGACCCTGCGCATGCCCTGCGGCGGCGGCATCTACGGCGGTCAGACCCACAGCCAAAGCCCCGAAGCGATGTTCACCCAGGTGTGCGGCCTGCGCACCGTAATGCCGTCCAACCCTTATGACGCCAAGGGCCTGTTGATCGCCTCTATCGAAAACGATGACCCGGTGATCTTTCTCGAACCCAAACGCCTCTACAACGGCCCGTTCGATGGCCACCACGAACGCCCGGTCACGCCGTGGTCCAAACACGCCGCCAGCCTGGTACCCGACGGCTACTACACGGTGCCACTGGACTGCGCCGCGATTGTGCGCCCCGGTACTGAAGTCACCATCCTGACCTACGGCACCACGGTGTATGTGGCGCAAGTGGCCGCCGAAGAAACCGGCATTGACGCTGAAGTCATCGACCTGCGAAGCCTGTGGCCGCTGGACCTGGACGCCATCGTCAGCTCCGTGAAAAAGACCCGCCGTTGCGTCGTCGTGCACGAAGCCACCCGCACCTGCGGCTTTGGCGCCGAGCTGATCGCACTGGTTCAAGAGCACTGCTTCCACTACCTGGAAGCGCCAATCGAACGTGTGACGGGTTGGGACACACCCTACCCGCACGCACAAGAGTGGGCCTATTTCCCCGGCCCGGCGCGAGTGGGTGCGGCTTTGCAACGGGTTATGGAGGTCTGAATGGGTACGCACGTTATCAAGATGCCGGACATTGGCGAAGGCATTGCGCAAGTTGAATTGGTGGAATGGTTTGTCAAAGTCGGGGACATGGTCAGCGAAGACCAGGTGGTTGCCGATGTCATGACCGACAAGGCCACGGTAGACATCCCCTCCCCTGTGGCAGGCAAGGTACTGGCGCTGGGCGGCCAGCCCGGCGAAGTGATGGCCGTGGGCAGCGAGTTGATCCGCATCGAAGTCGAAGGCGCGGGCAACCTGCGTGAACCCGCGCACCCGGCGGCTGAACCGGCCCCGGCTGGCGCACCGAAAGCGGCGCCACAAGCCCGCGTGGAAGTTGCCAGTGTGGCAGCTGCGGCCGCCAAAGCCGCGCCAGCCTGCGCCCCGGCTGCTCGCCCGGCGCCGGTGGCACGCGAAGCCAACGAACGCCCGCTCGCCTCGCCTGCGGTGCGTAAACGCGCTTGGGATGCAGGCATTGAGCTGCGTTTTGTGATCGGCAGCGGCCCCGCAGGTCGGGTCTTGCACGATGACCTTGAGGCGTATTTGGCGCAGGACGCCAGCCCCGGCCAGACACCGGCCAGCGGTTACGCCAAGCGCAATGATGAACAGCAGATCCCGGTTATCGGCCTGCGGCGTAAAATTGCCCAACGCATGCAAGACGCCAAGCGCCGCGCCGCGCATTTCAGTTACGTCGAGGAAGTCGACGTCACGGCCCTTGAAGAACTGCGCGCCCAGCTCAATCAGAAATGGGGTGACACGCGCGGCAAACTGACCCTGCTGCCGTTTCTGGCCCGCGCCATTGTCGTGGCGCTGCGCGATTTCCCGCAGATCAACGTGCGCTACGACGACGAAGCGCAGCTCATCACCCGTTTTGGCGCGGTGCACCTGGGCGTCGCGGCGCAGAGCGACAACGGTTTGATGGTGCCCGTGGTGCGCCACGCCGAAAGCCTGACGCTGTGGGGCGCCGCGGATGAAATCACGCGTCTGGCCAGCGCCGTGCGCACCGGCAAAGCGAGCCGCGAAGAGCTGTCGGGTTCGACCATCACCCTGACCAGCCTCGGTGCGTTGGGCGGTATTGTCAGCACCCCGGTGGTCAACTTGCCTGAAGTCGCAATCATTGGCGTTAACCGTATCGTCGAGCGCCCGGTGGTGGTTAAAGGCCAAATCGTGATACGCAAAATGATGAACCTCTCCAGCTCCTTCGACCATCGCGTAGTCGACGGCATGGACGCGGCGCAATTTATTCAGGCCATGCGTGGCTTGCTCGAACAACCTGCCACCTTGTTTGTGGAGTGACCATGCTGCCAACTCAACACACCACGCTGCTGATTATCGGCGGCGGCCCCGGCGGCTATGTAGCGGCGATTCGCGCTGGCCAGTTGGGCATCCCGACGGTGCTGATCGAAGGCCAGTCGCTGGGCGGCACCTGCCTGAATGTCGGGTGCATTCCGTCCAAGGCGCTGATTCACGTCGCCGAACAGTTCCACACCACTCAGCGCTACAGCGGCAACAGTTCGCCACTGGGCATTAAAACCGCTGCGCCAAGCCTGGACATTGCGCAGAGCGTGCAGTGGAAAAACGGCATCGTTGACCGCCTGACCACGGGAGTCGGCGCCTTGCTGAAAAAGCATGGGGTCAAGGTCATTCATGGCTGGGCCAATATTCTGGATGGCAAAGCGGTCGAGGTGGACGGCCAGCGCATTGAGTGCGAGCACTTGTTGCTGGCCACCGGTTCAACCTCTGTCGAGCTGGCGATGCTGCCCATTGGCGGCGCGATCATTTCGTCCACCGAGGCCCTGAACCCTGACGCGATCCCCAAACGCCTGACCGTGGTGGGTGCGGGCTACATCGGCCTGGAACTGGGCATTGCTTATCGCAAGTTGGGCGCCGAAGTCACTGTGGTGGAAGCGCGTGAGCGCATCCTGCCCACTTATGACATGGAGCTGACGCAACCTGTCGCTGAGTCCCTCAAGGCGCTGGGCATCACCGTGTACCTGGAACACAGCGTCGAAGGCTTCCAGGCCAGCACGCGTACCTTGTCGATGCGCAATCGCCAGGGCGAAAGCCAGACACTGGAAACCGATCAAGTGCTGGTGGCCGTCGGGCGCCGTCCGCGGACCCGGGGTTTTAACCTTGAAACGTTGGCGTTGACCATGAACGGTGCGGCCATTGGCGTCGACAGTCGCTGCCAGACCAGCATGCGCAACGTATGGGCGATTGGTGATGTGACCGGGGAGCCGATGCTGGCTCACCGTGCGATGGCGCAAGGCGAAATGGTCGCTGAAATCATCGCGGGCAAACACCGCGAATTCAGCCCTGTGGCGATTGCAGCGGTGTGCTTTACCGACCCTGAAATCGTGGTAGTGGGCAAAACCCCGACCGAGGCCCAAGCCGCCGGGCTGGATTGTTTGAGCGCCAGCTTTCCGTTTGCCGCCAATGGCCGGGCCATGTCGCTGGAATCCAAAACCGGCTTCGTGCGGGTTGTCGCGCGGCGTGACAATCACCTGATTGTGGGCTGGCAAGCCGTGGGGGTTGGGGTCTCGGAATTGTCGACGGCGTTTGGCCAGTCGCTGGAAATGGGGGCCTGCCTGGAAGACATCGCGGGCACCATTCACGCGCACCCCACCTTGGGCGAGGCGGTGCAAGAAGCAGCCTTGCGGGCGCTGGGGCATGCGTTGCACGTGTAAACGCCACACACTCGCAGACTGCGCGCTTTTAATGGTTGAAAAACGCGCAGCCTGCGGGGCTTGTCAGCCTTTGAAGAGGCTCCACAAAAACGCCAGCAGGCCGCCCAGCGTGGCAAGCCCGGCCAACCAGCCAATGGCCGACAAGCCATGCCACACCGGCCCTGCCGCCGCGATTTGCGGGCCAAAAGCGATTAATAGCGCGCTGATCAGCAGCGCCAGCGAGAGCCGCGTAGAAGCCAGACGTAACGAACGCTCCAGCTTTTCAATGCCTGGCATGTCGACCTTCAGATCCAGCACGCCGTGCTTGAGGCGATGCACCAGCAACCGGGTCAGTTTAGGCAAGTCGCCCAACACCCCGCGCCCAAGCTCCAACCCTTCAATGCCAAAGCGTTTGGCGACCTTCCAGCTCACTTGCTCGCGCAGCATTTTCTCGACCGCAGGCTTGGCCGCCGCTACCAGGTCCAGTTCAGGGTCGAGCCGGGTCAATACGCCGTCAGCGGTGATCAAGGCTTTGAACAACACCAAAAGATCGGGGGGCAACATGAGGCGATGTTCACGCATCAAGTCGAGAAAGTCCGTGATCAGCGCGCTCATTTTCAACGCCCGCCCGGTGTGGCGCGCCATGTACTCACGCGCAGCGCGTTCAATGTGAGTCAGGTCCTGCACCCGCTCACCGCTCCAGTCGATCAACACCCCAATCAGCGCCTCGGTGCTGCCCTCGGTCAGGGCGCGCATAAAGGTCATGACCTCAAAACGTCGACGCTCATCGAGGCGCCCAACCATGCCCAAATCGATGAAACCCACACGGTTATCGCTCATCGCCCGTAAATTGCCGGGGTGCGGGTCGCCATGAAACAGGCCATCTTCGAGCAGCATCTTGATAAACGCGCGCGCACCGCGTTGCGCCAGCAGCCCTGGATCAAGCCCCTGGGCTATCAACGCTTCGCGCTCCAGCGGCGTGAAGCTGGGCAAGAACTGCTGCACCAACAATCGCTGGCTGCTGTAGGCCCAGTAGATACGCGGGATGACGATATTCGGGTCACCCGCAAAGTTATGCGCCAGGTTCTCGCCATGCTGGCCTTCCTGAGTGAAGTCCAGCTCCTCCAGCATCGCCCGCGCCAATTGGCGCACCATCTGTCGAGGCTGGTAGACGGCCAGCGCTTCATTTTGCTCAATCAACTGGGCGACGCTTTCCAGCAATTGCAGATCGGCCGTCATCGTGGCGCGCAGCCCCGGCCGCTGCACTTTGACCACCACCTGATCGCCGTTCAACAAACGCGCGCGGTACACCTGCGCCATCGAAGCGGCCGCCAGCGGCTGGGTGTCAAATTCGGCAAATACGCGGTCAAGGTCGCAGCCCAAATCGTCCAGCACCTGGGCCTGCAATTCGGCCCAGGGCAAGGTCGCAGCGTTGCTGTGCAACGCTTGCAGCTCTGATACCCACTCGGGCGGCAGGATGTCGCTGCGACTGGCCAAAATCTGCCCGCACTTGATAAACGTTGGCCCCAACGCTTCGAGCGCCATGCGCAGCCGTTGCGCCGTGCTGGCGGGCAGCCCGTCACCCGGCTCGGCCGCGGCGGCGTCATTGAGCAAGCGCCCCAGCCCCAAACGCAGCAGCACGTCCTGCGCGCCAAAGCGCACCAGCGTGGCCACGATCTGATGAATACGGCGGTGATGCTTCAAGGCGGTCCAGGTGGGTTCAAGCATGGGCACACGTCCTTGGGTCAGGGATTGAAAGAGCCGGGGCGGCGCTTTCTCCGACCGCGCAGGGCGCAAAACATTCGCATGATTAAAGTCCCCACGGGGCTCAATGCCAAGCCTGCGCAAGCAAACGCTGTGCGTGATGGCCCAAGACCAGTAGAATCGCGCTCTTTTTTCCAGGGCGCTCGCCATGACCTCTCCCAAAACGCCGCTTGAAGCCGAGTCCCAGAACAGCGATCTGGTCTTTGGTCTTGAAGACCGCCCCAAGCCGTGGATCGGCTTTCTGGCGGCCCTGCAACACCTGCTCGCTATCATCGTGCCCATCGTCACCCCCGGCCTGCTGATCTGTCAGGCGCTGGGCGTGTCGAGCCGTGACACCAACCTGATTGTCTCGATGTCGCTGGTGATTTCCGGCATCGCGACGTTCGTACAGTGCAAGCGGTTCGGCCCGTTTGGTGCCGGATTGCTGATCGTGCAAGGCACCAGTTTCAACTTTGTCGGCCCGCTGATTGCGGGTGGCGCGCTAATGGTTCAGCAAGGCACGCCGGTTGAAAGCGTGATGGCGGCGATTTTTGGTGTGGTGATTGCCGGCTCGTTCGTCGAGATGGGGATCTCGCGCGTACTGCCTTTTGTGAAACGCATGATCACCCCGCTGGTTACCGGCATCGTGGTGCTGATGATTGGCCTGACCCTGATTAAAGTCGGCCTGATCAGCATGGGCGGCGGCTTCACAGCGATGGGCAACGGCACTTTCGCCAATGGCGAAAACTTGATGCTGTCGGGCGTGGTGCTGGCGATTATCGTCATCCTCAACCGCATCCCGCTGGTGTGGATGCGCAGTTGCGCCATTGTCATTGCGCTGGCGGTCGGCTACGCACTGGCAGGCTATCTGGGGCGACTGGACTTCACCGGCATGCACCAGGCCGAACTGTTTCAGGTCCCGGTGCCGCTGCATTTTGGTTTGGGCTTCTCGTGGGCCTTGTTCATTCCGATGCTGGTGATTTACCTCGTCACCTCGCTTGAGGCGATTGGCGATGTGACGGCGACCAGTAAAGTGTCGCGCCAGCCCGTGGAAGGCCCGGTGTGGATGCAGCGGATCAAGGGCGGCGTGTTGGTCAACGGTGCCAACTCGCTACTGGCCGGTATTTTCAATACCTTCCCCAGCTCGATCTTTGCGCAAAACAACGGGGTGATTCAGCTGACCGGTATTGCCAGTCGCCACATTGGGGTGTGGATTGCTGCCATGTTGATTTTGCTGGGGCTGTTGCCCAGCGTGGCCGGGGCCATTCAGGCGGTGCCTGAACCCGTGCTTGGCGGTGCGGCAATGGTGATGTTTGGCGCGGTGGCCGCCTCTGGCATCAACATTCTGGCCAGCACCACGCTGGACCGACGCGCGTTGCTGATTATTGCGGTGTCGCTGGCCCTGGGCCTTGGCGTGTCGCAAGTGCCCGAGTTCCTGGCACACATGCCGGCGGCATTGCGCAACGTGCTTGAATCGGGCGTGGCCACAGGCGGTATCTGCGCGTTGTTGCTGAACTGGTTTTTGCCTGAAGCCGAGAAAAAAACCGGCGCGTGAGCCAAGACCCGCGGCAGGATCTGTCAGCCAGAGCCTGCCGCGGCCTGTCACCGTTGATACTGAGCTGCGTGCCCATCGTCACATCAAGCTTTTCCCTGGTTGCGACTTGGATTACTCTTTCAGCCTCTCTGAATGCCTCGGACAGGCTACGACATGAGTACCTACGGTAAACGCCTGCAAGAAGAACGCTTACGCCTGGGCCTGACACAAAAGCAGCTGGCGCTGGCCGGTGGGGTGGGTCGCCACGCTCAGAGTTTTTATGAGCGCGACCTGCGCCTGCCCAGGGCACATTATCTGGCGGCGATCACCCTGGTCGGGATTGACGTGCTGTACATCCTGACCAACCGCCACACCGAGCACTTGGCTCCAGCGCCCACCCTAGCCTGCGGGAACGGACAGCTCAGCGAAAACTGACCGTCACCCCGCATGCGCCCAACGCCGATGCAGCCCTCGGGCAAATGCATCCAGCGCAAATCCCAATACCCCGATCAACACCACCATGGCCATCAGTTCCGAATAGGCCAGGCGATCGCGGGTGTCGAGGATGAAATAGCCCAATCCGGCACTGACACCGAGCATTTCGCACGGCACCAGCACGATCCACAAAATGCCGATTGAAAGCCGCACTCCGGTCAACACGTGGCCCACCACACCGGGCAGGATGACCCGACGTAAGGTTTCCCAGCGCGTGGCGCTCAAGCTGCGGCTCAGTTGCAGCCAGCGCGGATCAAGCGCACGCACACCGGCAACGGTGTTGAGCACAATCGGCCACACTGCCGCGAAGGTCAGCAAGAAGTAGATCGGCTGATCGCCCACGCCCATCAACATCACCACCACCGGCATCCATGACAACGGCGAAATCATGCGCAAAAACTGAAAAGCAGGTGTGGTGGCGGCTTCCAGGTTGCGTGAGCCACCAATCAACAGCCCCAATGGCACACCCATCAGCAATGCCATCAGCAGACTGATGACAATCCGTTTCAGACTCACCCATACGTTTTCGTACAGCTGCGCGCTGCCCAGCAGCTCAAACAGACTGGCAAAGGTGGCTTGCGGTGAAAAACGCGCGGCCAAGGCTTGCCCACTGCCCAGCACCTCGACGCCCAGCCACCAGGCCAATAACAGGCTCAGCAGCCCTGCACTGCCGAGCCACCACTGACGTTTACGTGAGGGAATCAACGCCTTCAAAAGCCAAACTCCTCGGTGCGCTCAAAGCTGTCTGGCAAACCAAACGCCTTCAGGCCGCCCACTGCGCCAATACTGTTTTTGACGAAGCGATCGTCCACCAGATCAGCGGCCACGTGCTTGGGATCGAGCGCTGCCAAAAATTGATTGTCGCCCTGGATCAAGGTGCTCTTGAGGCGCGTGACCAGTTCTTCGGTGTAGCTGGGGAACGGATAAGGCTGGAAATCAATGCGCTGCTCATTCCAGCTCACCTGCTGGATGGCGCCATCGGCCTCATAGCCTGCGCGCTCGCTGATCGCAGGTGCCAGCACGCGCTGCAACACACTGCTGCTGTGCGGGGTGTAGCGGTTATTGCCGTCCTTGGCCAGCAACTGGGCGGCCTCAGCGCGGTTATCACGCGTCCACAGTTGCGCCTTGACGATCGCATTGACCACTTTTTGCGACCACTCGGGGCGATTATTCAAATCGTGCTCGTGCATGAACACCACGCAGCATGCGTGGTTGCGCCACAGGTCGCCGGTAAAACGCTGCACACGGCCCACCTTCAAGTCCTCGGCCAAGGCATTGAACGGTTCGGCCACGATATAACCGGCTATCCGTTGGGTCGCCAGTGCGGGCGGCATGTCGGAGGGCGGCATCACCACCAGGTTCACTTCATTGGCCGCTAAGGAGCTGCCCACCGCACGCGTGACCGGTTGCAAACCGTTGTCACGAAACAGCTGCTGCACCACAACGTTGTGAATCGAATACCAAAACGGGATGGCGATGGATTGCCCGCCCAATTGCTTGACGTCGCTAATGTGCGGCGCCACGGTCAGACCCGAGCCACCGACGTGGTTCCAGGCCACCACTTTGGCCGGCACTTTGCTGCCATAGCGTGCCCATACCGTCATCGGCGACAGCAAATGGATCACGTTGACTTGCCCAGAGATGAACGCTTCGATCACCTGCGCCCAGCTGCGCAGCAGCACCGGGCGCTCGGCCTTGATCCCTTGCTCCTCGAACAGCCCGTTGTTGTGGGCCACCAGCAACGGCGTGGCGTCGGTAATCGGCAGGTAGCCAATGCGCACCGGGGCATCGGGCTCTGCCGCGGCACGCGCTTGTAAGCTGGCGAGCAGCGGCAATGCACCGGCAGCCGTCAGCATGGCGCTGAGTTTTAAAATGTCACGCCGTGTGTGAGTGAAGTCGTCCAGGCACATGTGCAAGCTCCAGCGAATCGGGCAAAGGTTCAGTAACAGGGTCAGGGGTGCGGCTCGCCCGCCGAAGGGTTTTAAGGATCTCAATGCGCAGCGCGCCCAGCTCATCAATCCGGTCTGCGCGCGGCTGCGCCAAATCGATGCGCCACTCACCCACCGTGTGCGCCGGGCTGTGTCCCAGTAGCAGTATCCGGTCGCTGAGCAACAAGGCTTCATCAATATCGTGCGTGATCAGCAAGGCCGCGGTGTTGTGCCGCGCAATCACGCTCAACAACAATTGCTGCATGTCGGCACGGGTGATCTCGTCTAGCGCGCCAAACGGTTCGTCGAGTAACAGCACTTGCGGTTGACGCGCCAGACAGCGCGCCAATGCAACACGCTGCGCCATGCCGCCCGACAATTGCGCCGGGTAGTGGCCCGTCGCGTGTTGCAGCCCCACTTCAGCAATCGCCTGTTCGACCCGCGCCTTACGTTCAGCCGCCGCCACTTTTGGCTGACGCGCGAAATCCAGACCGAACGCGACATTGTTTTGGAGGTTCAACCACGGCAATAAACTGGGGTCCTGGAAGGCCACCGCTACGCGCGGGTGCGGCGAAGTGACAGCCTCTCCCAGCAGGCTGACACTGCCCGAGTGCGGGGTTTGCAAACCCGCCAATACCCGCAACAGACTGGACTTGCCCACCCCGCTCGGCCCCAGTACCGACACCACTTCACCCGGCACCAGTTGCACGTCAAACCCTTCGAGCACCGATTGCCAGCCGTGCTCGCCGGCATAGCCCACGGTGATGTTGCGCGCCTCAAGCAGCAGCGTACTCATTGCGCACTGACCTGAGCCTGGCGTAACAGCTCGGCGCGTAACTGCACCAGGCTTGGGGTCACAATCGGGACGAAGGCCGACTCGCGCCAGCGCCGCGCAAACGCGCTGCCGTGGGCACATAAATAGGCTTTGCCACCGCTGGCTTGCAGCTCCAATTGCACCGCGCTGGCCGTGGCTTCAGCCAACGCAATGCGGATGTTGAACAAGGCGGCAGGGTCGGCCAGAAAACGCCCGTCCAGCAGCCCTGCTTTCAGCGCCTGCACCTGTGCCTCTAATTGTGCTTGCTGCTCGTGCAGCAACCCGAGCAACGCAGAACGCGGGCCTTGCAGGTGAGACTCGGCTTCTTGCAACGAACGCCTGGCCAAACCAATCGACAAGCCGCACTGCAACCCTAAAAACGCCGGGCGTACAGCCGGTAAAAACTGCTTGGCGTTGTCGTGCAACAACCACTGTTCATTGACCTGCACATCCTTGAAATCGAGCGCCGCAGTGTTGCTCGACTGCAACCCCATCAGTTCCAGATCATCCGAACGCTGCAAACCGGGCAATGCATCAGCAATCGCCAGCACAAACGGCGCACCGCCCTCTTCACGCTCAATGGCGGCGGCCACCACAAATCCGCTTTTGCGTAAATTGGTGACCCAGTGCAAACGACCATTGAGCGCCCAGCCATTGGCCTCGGCGCGGGCCCGCACTTGCAAAGACTCGATCCCCGAAAGGAATTTCATCGCATTGGACAGCCCGGTGGCCCCAGCCAATTGGCCACTCAGCAATGGGGGCAACAGGCGCTCACGCAAGCCGCTGTTCGGGCTGTGCAGCAAGTATTCGATAAAGGCACGCTGGCCCCATAACACGAACGCCGAGGCCAGCGAATGACTGGCCACATTGGCCATGACCTCCAGCGCGTCAGCCAGGTTGCCACCCGTACCGCCCAGTTGCGTATTGATCCCGACCCGTAACACATTGGCCGATGCCAACTGCGACAGAACGTGTTGCGGATCACTGTGCCCGAGGTCGAGCGCCTCAGCTTCGGCATCCAGCCAATGACTCAATACAGGGTCAAGCATGTCGATTTCTCCTTTAAATCGGGACCGTCGGTTTACGCCGGTTGGGTCCAGCTATAGCGCGCCAGTTCAGGGTTCAACGGGGTGCGGGCGAACACGTTGGCAAAGTTGCACAAGGTCGCCAGGCTAACGCCCAGAATCACCTCCAGCGCCTGCCCCTCGGTGAACCCGGCAGCTTTGAAGGCGGTGTAGGTGTCGTCGCTGACATCGCCGCGCTTGGCAATCACTTCGCGGGTGAACGCGGCCAGCGCTTCCAGGCGCTCAATCGGCAGCTCAGTTTGCCCACGCAGCGCCGTCACCACTTCGTCGGGCAGTTTGGCCTTGTTCTGCGCCACAGCGGTATGACCTGCGACACAAAAATCGCAACCATGGCGGGTCGCCGCAATCAACTGCACCACTTCCCTTTCTTGCAGGGTTAGCTCAGCCTTGCCATTGATTCCCGAAACCGTGACATAAGTCTCCAGTGCCGCTGGCGCATTGGATAGAATGCCCAGCAGGTTGGGGATGAACCCGGAGTTTTTCTGAGCGGTTTGCAAAAATGGCTTGGCGGCTTCAGGGGCAGTTTCAAGGGTATGTAGCGTTACACGGGACATGAAGTGACTCCTGCAAAGGGTGTCTGATCAGTCTGTTGGTTATAAAAATTTGATTCCATATTCTAAAGTAGCGATTACTTGCTTCTGAGTGTTTCCATTAGATGAATTCGTCCAGTCCACTGATCGATTGGTTATTAGAGAGCCTTGAGCTGGATGCCAGCCTGTTCCATGTTGGCCGCTACTGCGGCGGTTGGCACAGCAGCACACAGGGCTTGGCCCGCGCCAGTTTTCATGTGGTGGTGCAAGGGCATTGCTGGCTGCACATTGAGGGTCATGAGCAAGGCATCAGGCTCGATACCGGCGATGCGTTATTTTTGCTGCAAGACTTGAATTACCGGCTGTCCAGTGCGCCCGAAAGCGCGCTTGCCGGCCAGTTGCCCCGTCAAACAATGCAGGCCCTCGACCCACTGGCCGAAGATGGCACAGGACTGGTGTGCGGCTTTTTTCATTTTCAGCCGGGCCTGTCCGCCCTGATCATCGAGGCCATGCCCGGTTGGCTGATCCTGCGAGCATGTGATACGGGCGCCAGCGCAGCACGCAGCGTCTTTGAGTTGATCTTGCAAGAATGCCAACGCACTCCGGCGCCTTCCGATGCCCTGCTGGAGCGTTTAAGCCATTTGCTGTTTCTGTATGTGCTGCGTCAGCAAGTGGGCAATAACCCGAACCTCGGCGGCCTTGTGGCATTGGCGCGGCAACCGGCGCTTTCGGGCTTGCTGCAACAATTGATTGAGCACCCCGAGCAGCCGTGGACACTGGAGAGCATGGCGGCCTGTACCGGATTATCACGCTCGGCGTTTTTCAAGCGGTTTAGCGAACATGCCGGGCAATCCCCCGGCCATGTGCTGCTGGCGCTGCGCATGCGTCATGCCTGTCAGTTATTGCAAACCGGGCACACCGTTGAACACGTGTGTGCCGCCGTGGGGTATCAATCGATCGCCGCCTTCACCCGGGCGTTCAACAAAGCCATTGGCGTGCAACCGGGCGCCTACCGCAAGCAGCATGAACACCGCTGAACACAGGAGAATCACGTGACAGAACCCGGCCCCCAACATCAAAAAGCCCTTGATCGGTTCCTTGCTGAACACCCGGATCTTAAACAACAACTTGACACGCTTAACCCGCTAGAAGCCCGCGCTGTGGGTCAAACGATGCAGGAGTACCGCCAGGAACGGCTGAATGAGGCCTTTGAAGCCGAGGCCGAGCGTTTAGACTTTTTTGCCTGGGAGCTGACATTGAAACTCACCAGCGAAAGCGATCACGCCTTTCAAGCCCAGCGTCTGGAGGTGCACCGCGAAGTCGCACAAATGGCAGGCATGCCATGGGCTGAATATTGTGAATTTCATGGATTGGTCGCACCGTAACGGTAGCCTTTGACGCGTCACACGAGGCTGCGCACCCAAAAATAGCCTGGGTGCTCACGTGTCGAGCGATGGCGTCCAGATACTTGAACACACCTTCGCAAGCAACACCTTGTTGTGACTGAACACAATCAGCCCCAGTTCTCGGCGCTTGACCTCTTCAAGCAGGACCTGCCACACCTGCGCCTGAACATGCGCATCCAACTGCGCTGTCACCTCATCGGCAATCAAGTAACGGGTGCGCGGGTCCAGTGCCCTGAGCAGCGCGATACGGGCCAACTCGCCACCCGACAGCTCATTCGGGCGGCGTGTCAGCCAGACTGGACTGATCGCCAAACGATCAAGCCACGCCGCATTGGGAGACCAGGCATCGCGCAGGCTATCACCCGTGGTGCGGTAAGGATTAAAGGTCAGCTCCGGGTGCTGAGGCACAAGTTGAATCGGGCAATAGCCCTTTTTCAACAGCGGTTTGGCGCCCACTGTCACCCGGCCAGAGGTTGCGTTTTGCCATTGCGCCAGAACACGGCCCAAGGTGGTTTTGCCATAGCCACTGGGGGCAGAAATACCTTTACGTTCGCCTGCACTGACCTGAAACGACACCGAGTCCCACAATCGTTGGCCGTTTTGCACAATGGTTAATTGCTGCACCTCAAGCATAAGGCTGGCGCTCAAGTGCCGGTACGCGGCCAGCAATGAACTGTTGCTCGGGCAAAGCTGCCCACAGTGACTGTAACCACGGGCTACCGCCATGCTCGCGCAAGTCTTGTGCGCTTAAGGTTTCATGCAGCTCGCCTTGGTGCAGCACCGCTATTTTGTCGGCAAAACGGGCCGCCAGCGCCAGATCGTGAGTCACCCATAAAATCCCGCGGCCCTGCTGGCAAAAGCTTTTGAGGTGGGCCAACAATTGACAGGCGTGTTCGTCATCCAGCCAAGCTGTGATTTCATCTGCCAAGAGATAGCGTGCGTGGGTAAGTGCAGCGCAGCTGGCCAAGACCCGCTTGGCCATTCCGCCTGAGAGCCTGCGCGGGTACTCGTTAACCAGTTCGGGTTGCAAGTTGTAATGCTGAAGTTGTTGCGAAACCTCTTCCAGGCTTAGCGCGGTCCCACTCAACAACGCTGCACGTTGCAACTGCGGGCCCACTTTTATTAGCGGGTTCAAGGCACTGACGCCCTGCGGCACATAGCACAGCATTTTACCGCGCTGATGAACTTTACCGGCCTCACCCAGCACGTCCCCATCCAGCCATGTGTTACCACGACAATGCATGTTTTCTGGCAACAAGCCCAGCGCACTTTGCAGTAGCAAACTTTTGCCTTCGCCGCTGGAGCCAACCAGCGCCACCAGTTCACCGGGGTGAATTTCAAGCGAGATATTGCTTAACAACGGGTGCCAGGTTTTGTGGCCTAGCCAGTGGTACTGCGCAATATCGATTGCCAATTGGTCGAATCTGAGCATCAGGAGATCCTTATCCATAATTGCTGCAAGGCCCGTGCGAACTGATCGAATACCAACACCAATCCCACCAGAATCAAACCCGGAAATAATGCCAACCACCAGGCTCCACTGCTCAGGTAACGCAACGCATCCGCCAGTAATAGCCCCAACGACGGATCATGGGGTGCCAGACCGAAGCCTAAAAAGCTCAGCGCAGCCGAGTGCAAAACGGCGTGGGGGAACATCAACAAGGTGCCGATGATCCATTGCGGCAGCAGTAACGGTAGCAAATGATGGCGCCAGCAATAAAAACGGCTGTTGCCCAAGCGGTACGACAGCATCACAAAGTCAGTCTCCCGGATACGCAAGATTTCGCCCCGCAGGATCAACGCCAGCCGTGGCCAATGCGTCAATGCAACCGCCAGAATCACCCCCTGCTTACCGCCACCCAGTGTGAAACAGATCAGCACCAGCAAGAGCAGGTGCGGCAATGCCAGCAGGCTGTCGATGACACCACGAACGATGAAATCCAGGGTTTTATTAACGGCGCACAGGCTGGCCGCCAGCATCGCCAACGCACCACTGCTAAAGGCGGCGATCAGACCGATTTGCAAACTGGTGGTCATGCCCTGAAAGCAGCGCAACCAAAGGTCGCGCCCCAAGCTGTCAGTGCCAAACCAGAACGCGCTTGAGGGCGCCTGGCGCCGTGCGAGCAAGTCGACGCTCACGTCGACGCCCGACACTGAAACGCCATAGGCAATCAGACATAACAACAGCAGCAAAGACGCGCTCAGGCGTAATAAAGCGCGATTTGGATTATAGGTCATGAGGGGCGCACCACCCCGCGGTTGAGGCGCAGTAACAGCGCATTCGCAATGCTGTTGCCGATAAATACCAGCACCGTGCACAGCATGACGATACCCATTAACAATGGGATGTCCCCACGCAAACCAGCATCCACGGTGGCCTGCCCCAGGCCTGGATAAGCAAAGATTTTTTCAGCCAGCAACGAGCCGCCAATCAACTCCCCCACCGATGCAAACTGCAAGCAAACCGCTGGCGTAAGGGCATGGCGTAACACATGAAAGTTGATCAACGGCCATCCTTTATCGCCTTGAGCATGCGCAAAACGAATGAATTCGCTGTTCATCACCTCGGCAACCCGTGAGCGGGTATGCAGCGCGATATTGCCCACACCCAGCAACCCCAGCGCCAGCATCGGTAACACCAGGTGTCGGAGCTTGTCGCCCCACGTCGCTGTTTGTGCATCGCTGCCTGGGGTCCACGCACAACAGATGGGGGCCCAATTAAGCGTCACCGCAAACAACGACAGCAACAACAGGCCAATCCAGAACGTCGGTAAGGACACCAATACGTAAGACACCGTAGAAAGCAATCGATCCGGCCAGCGATTCAAATAGCGCCCGGCTGTCATTCCCATCGCAAGACCCACACACCCGCAGAACACCCAGGCCGAAAACAGCAACATGAACGATGTAGCAAAACGCTCGCCGATGACATGAGAGACCGGGGCGTTGTACAACATCGAGTAGCCAAAATCCCCCTGCAAAATCTGCACAAACCAGTGCACAAAACGCTCCCATAACGGCAAATCGAGACCCCAGCGTGCAGCGATCAGCGGGTATTGATCAGGCGGGACATGCAACAAGTCGCTGCCAATATAAGCTCGAATCGGATCAACCGGCGAAAAGCTGAGCAGAGTAAACGTACCCGCAGCCGTCACCAGCAACAGACCTGCCAAACGCATAATTGCGCCAAGCAAGGCTACAGCCACAGAGACCACCGACGTGCTGGCAGGAAAACCTGGCTGTCGGATCCGTCCGGCCTTGGCTCGCAGAGTACTCAAGAACATGTTGCGGCCTCGCAAATCAAAGGATCATTTCCCAAATGGCAGAGTGCACCTCTGTCCCCACAGAGCGTATTTGCTCACAAGCCTTTTGGGCTTGCCCCGGTAATGGAACTGATTGGGATACGTGTCCCACACAAACATGTAATGGACACCTTATCGAGTCAGGACGGCATCAATCAGTAATCGGACCCTGTGAACGACTATGAAAATTCACGAAACCCAAGTGCCTGTAACCACACCGCTCACTGCGCCAGAGCCAGTAAAAGCGAAGTCCCCCCTGTCGGAGAACCTCACGTCAGCCATTAAGGCAGAAGTGCAGTCTCATTTCCCCGCAGCCCTACATCCTCAAGAACGCGCCTCTCTGGCAGATACGCTCAAGCAAGCGTTTAGCGACCACATTCACGCTTTGCTCCCCCAGGCGCTGCACATGGATAGCGATACTAAAGAACAAGCTCAGGGTGCTGGCTGGATGGTCGCTGGCGCAATGATGCAGGGTGCTGGCAAAAAGATCGGTTCTGTGGGGGGGTTGGGGCCCAAAGTGATTGGCGCTGGTATCGGCATAGCAGGCAAGGTCTCAGAAGAATATGGCAAGAATAAGTTCGAAAATGCTGGCAATAAAGACACCAGCACTCAAGGAAACAATGCCTACGCCGGGTTCTACAGAGGCTTTGGCGATCCATCCGCTAAAAAGTGAAACGGCGATTTTGGTCTAAGAACCTCTCCTCGCGCTCACGCGATTGACTTCGGATGAGCGCGCTTTGTGTAGATCCCGACGCAGGCATTGTTTTGAAGCGAGTCAACAAAGAACATCACTTACAGGTCCACCGCCAACTATCAAGACTGTTGAGCAGCGACCAGGAGCCGTGAATTTCTGGGGCGCCTTTGCCTAAATCAATGCATTGATCAGCCAAATAAGTGTGTTGCACATTGAGTAACCACGCCCAGGCCGCATCGCCTTTAATTCCTACGCCCGTTTTACCGTCCCACTCCACTTGTTGCCAAAACGGTACTGCCTGCTCCCAGGTCGGCGCATTCAGTGCCTGCTGCAAATGTTGATCCACAACCGGGTTTTTGTAGTAACCGGGGTTGTAGAACTCAACGCCCGCCGCTGCGCTGCTGTAGTGATGGTAAAGCTCCATGGGGTCGAGGCTGCCCCAGCCAAAAAGCGTTGGATTGGCGTGCATGTTTCGTTCGACGGTCTCCCAACTGCCTGACTTCAAATCCATGTCTATGCCGATGGGCTTGAGCATTGAGCGCACCGCCTGGGCCAGATCACGCCGTGTCGCATCACCACTGGCGTACCACAGGGTGATTTTTGCAGGGAGACCCTTTTTTTCGCGAGTCCCGCTGGCCGTTTCGACCCAGCCTGCATCGTTCAGGATCTGTTTGGCCTTGGCACTGTCACCATCTATGAAGGCCGCCTCGGGGTTGTTCCACGGCAGCCCTTGCACACCTGTGTAAGCGGCAATCGCATGACCTTCAAGAATTTGATCGGCCAGTAATTGACGATTGATTGCATAGTTGATGGCTTTACGTATCGCGACATCAGCGGTCACATCATTGCCGACCGGATCGCCGTGGGCATCCTTTTCGCCAGATGCCATCGTCGGCAGCACAATGCCGCGATTTTCAACGCTGGGCCGCACCCAGAGCTTCATACCCTGCGCAGGCGTGACCGCCAAAGAGGGGGCAATTCGTACAATGCCCAATTGCTGGCTTTGCGCTGCTGCGAATGCACTGTCTTCGTCAAGAAAGACAAATACCAGCGTGTCAAAGTCGTTTTTCTGCCCGGCGTAATACGGATTGGTTTCCACAACAAGCTGTTGCCCCGGCTGGTAATGGGTCAACCGGTACGGTCCTGCGCCTATTGGCTTTTGCGCATAGGTTTTAGCGTCGTACTTGTCGGCAGACACAATACCCAGTGAACCGAGCACATTGACGAACGTGCTTTGCGGGGCCTTGAGATGAATACGCACAGTGAGAGGGTCAATGACTTGTGCATCAAGGAAATTGCCCATGTCCACCTTGCCCCCGCTCGCGGCGGCATTGTTGTAGGTATACGCGACGTCCTTGGCTGTCAGGGCTGAGCCGTCGGAAAACTTCAAGTCAGGTTTGAGCGTAAGGGTCCATGTTTTGCCATCCGCACTGGCTTGATAATCGCTAAGCAGAAAGCGGCTCCAGGACAGGTCTTCGTTCTGCTTGAGCAAGGGACTGTGCAACAGCAAATAGCTGCCGTGGCTCCAACCGAGCATGGGATCGAACCCCTCAGTGGGTTCATCACCAATTGCCAGCTTCAGGGTCCGACCTTGCGATGAATACACCGGCGTCGCCAACACACTCAGCAAGGTCGCAGCCACCAGGGTTTTGCATAGGCAGGCGATCTTGGGCATTCGTCCTCCAAAAAGAAGTAGCATCGGCGCGATAATAAAGTAACGACCATACACATTTGCGGATGCCCATCAGTAATAGCAGCGCAGGTTCAAAAATCCAGTTATGCATCTGATTTTTTTAGTATTTATTACCTATAACGACTGACTTAACGTCAAGGAAACCACCTGATTATGCTCATCGCTCAAGGCCAGCGGCTCGCGCTGACAACCCTTACTCACGAGATGCAGATAACGCTGACCATCAATATTAAAAGCCCGTTAACACTCGATTGCGTGTGTTTTGGCCTCGATGCACAAGGCAGGCTGTCTGACGACCGCTATATGGTTTTTTTCAATCAACCCGCATCCCCCTGCCACAGCTTGTCGCTCTCTAACGGAAACGAATTCAGCATCGACCTCGCTCGCGTGCCCCCGACGATTGAACGACTGGTGTTCAGCGCCTCGGTTGATGGAAACGGCAGCTTGCGTGATATCCAGTCAAGCAACTTCACTGTGATGCATGCGGATCAGGAGCTTGCCACTTGCCCTTTCAACGGCGCAACTTTCGCCGAAGAGAAAGCCATCATGGTGGTAGATATTTATCGCAAGAATGGCGAGTGGCGCCTGGCAGCAAATCTGCAAGGTTTCAACGCTGGACTGGCAGCATTAGTGAACCACTTTGGGGCAACGGTCAGCGAAACGCCTGCTTCAGAGCCTGCGAAAATCTCCCTGGAGAAAAAAATCGCGACGGCCGCCCCGCAATTGATCAGCTTGGCCAAAAAAGCCCAAGTCAGTCTGAAAAAAGCCAATCTTGACAGCGTTAAAGCTCGCGTAGGGCTGGTGCTCGATGCATCAGGCTCAATGCACGGCCAATATGCCAAGGGCCGCGTACAAGAAGTGATTAATCGCCTGCTGCCGCTGGCCGTGCATTTCGACGACGACGGGGCCTTGGATTGCTGGGCATTCGGTGCCAAAACCTGCCAATTGTCACCCGTCACACTGAGCAACTATCAACACTTTGTTGAACAGGATAACGAGGGCTGGCGCGACTGGAATGTGGGCCGGCGCATCAATGACGAACCCAAAGCCATGCGCCAGGTGATCGACTATTACCAACAAAGCGCAGACCGTACACCGGTCTACGTCCTGTTCATTAGCGATGGCGGCGTCAGTGAAAACCGCGCCATTACCCAACTGATGATCGAAGCCGCCAAACTGCCGATTTTCTGGCAGTTCGTGGGCTTGGGTGGTCGCGGATACGGGGTGCTGGAAAAACTTGATGATATGCCGGGGCGGGTAGTCGACAACTGTAGTTTTTTTGCGCTGGACGACCTCAGTGACATCAGCGAAGAACAACTGTACGACCAGTTGATGGAAGAGTTCCCGGACTGGCTGAAGGCCGCAACATCAGCAGGCATCTTGGGCTGACCTTACACGCTCAGAGGCTTGTCAGAGCCGCTGAGCGACCTTGTGCTATACCCATATGGAAGATTTCCCGGCGACAAACAGACTTCACTGACAGAGGTTCGCATGTTCAAAGCACTAGCTGGTCACATGAAAGACAGAGACGTCCACACGATCAATGCCTTGCCATCGAACAACATCGAACTGTTCGACTGCTATACCGGCTTGGTGATGGGACTCCTTTACCGAAACTTTCCCCTGCCCGTAAAAATTGATTCTTCAGACTTCATCGACTACAAATCCCCGCATGACATTAATCAGGAGACTCGCGAAAAAGAGGAACGTCTTTTCCTTGCCACGATTAAATGGCTGGCCGACGTGGGCTACATCCATTTTGACGGCATGTCAGACCTTTCATTTTTCGAGGTCATCCTGACCAACAATGGATTCCACATTTTGCGTACAAAACCTGAAGGCGCGCAAACGTCACCCTCCATTGGCGAGAACCTGTCGCTATGCCTTAAAAATGACGACAGCGCGGACCTCCGCCAAATGGTAGGAGAAGCGCTAAGCCTAGGGAGCCGCATGCTCAGTCCGATGATCCGCTCGGGGATTTGAGCCAAGTGCAATGATCAGCATGCCATTGCAAAACTTCTGTACCGGCCCTTTCTGAAAGCGTTGTCGGTTCACGCAGTGGCATGCCCTCATATTGTGTGTATGCCGAATCACACAGCTTGGGTGATAGACGAATCAGCCGAGTTTGCGGTTCGATAGCGATCAGGTACAGATCAAACAAAGTATGCAAATCAGCACGAAGCAGTAGCCCATTGGTAACTGCGTGAGTGTGTAGACCTTTGTATGGGTGGATATGTGCAGCCTCAAGGACCTGAATCTGCTGGCAGTCAGTGATGGCGCAGCGATTGTCGTATGTAGCCAATATTTTTTTACGAAATGCTGGCTGCCCACGGCGTCGGATAATACTGGTCACCACTCGAGCACGAGCGTCTTCAACATCAAGAGGGCTGAACGCCCTATCCTGCTCAGCATCCGTTTCAGCTTTATCAAGCTCATGGTCGACGAGGTTTGATTCAGCACGTAACCCGATCATTTCAACCAGTCTCGGTTTGATGACCGAGCCTATGTTCTTTTGTGGCTTAAGTCCTTGAACCCAATTGAACCCGCTTTCTTGGTAGATCGAAGAAATGTTTTGCATCCGGCGCTCAAAAGCGCCTTCCTCACGTCCAAAACGCAGAGCTAACTCCCGATAAACATGGGCCTTAACGAACTTTTTCTGAGCGTTCTGTTTTTCAAGCATTACACGATATGCGTCAACAGACGCTTTAAGCTCTTCATCACTCCAACCTTGCGACATTACCTCATCCCTACAAATTCATGTGCTAGCGACAAAGTAGGGGAATTTACATTATTAGGTAGGACTTGTGAGGGGATAGAAGGTGGATCTGAATACAAAGCTGATCGAGTGAAATGCGACCCCATTCACTCGAAAATGCCTACAGGACTACACATCTTGTAATTTTTCATCATAAAGGGCGTGCATCCAATCCTCCTCACCGGATGCAAATGTGATTCACAGGGGCATTGGTACGGATTGTAGGCCCGTGCAGAAAAACACACGCCACCCGTCAGTTGTTCGCAACGCGTTGTGCCGGAGCCACACAGGCAGATTTACATGTCATGGCCATGGGAACACAGCGGGATTGAAAAAGTGAATGGCTCAGTAACCGACTGTTATCGGTATCCACCCACGCCCGTTATATTCCATATTGATGATTACGTATAAGCACTCCCCTATAACGAACCACAAACAAGTTAATTGTCAGACAAAATAACAATTTATATATCCGCTCGTCAGGCCAAGCGTTCAGAAAACCCAAAAAACTTGCCCTAAAATTTAAATGTGCTTTTCTAGTGAAGCGGAATCGACCCATCGCCTTCAAAGGATGAAGTGATGAATACTACAAATAAAGTTTCAACCCCTATTTTGTCAAAACAAGAACAAACCCAAATAAACGACATTACTCAAAAAATCACACAGCACAGTAATGATCTGCGCGCACGATATAAGCTATTGGGCTATCAGAACGTGATAGGTGCCAGTGTCATGGCATTTTCTGTGGCGGGCATGGTAACCACGGGTACGTTGTATGTGAAAGGCCTGATACCTGGATGGCTGTGCATTCTCATAAATGCTTTATTGACGTCACTCATACATGAATTGGAGCATGATTTAATCCATCGTTTATATTTCAGAAAACAACCCTTTGCACATAACCTGATGATGCTGCTTTGCTGGATCACCCGACCAGGGATGCCAAGCCCTTGGCTAAGACGAGAACTGCACTTCCACCATCATAAAGAGTCGGGCACCGATACTGATGTTGAAGCATGGATTACCACCAGCGGTAGCCCGTGGGGCGCCAAGCGCTTTTTAAAACTTGTCGATGGATTCATTTTTGGCATTGTGAATGCTTTGTGTGCGCCCACCTGGCGAGAAAAAATCAGATTAACTATCAAAGTGCTTCGCTTAAATGCACCCATGGGCCTTTTATACTGGGGCTGCTGGTATGTGTTCCTGGGGTATCACTTCTACACATGGGCGTGCTCTATTATGGGCGTTGCGTATCAGCCTTCCTCTACCACCGCCCTGCTGATGAGCGTGATAAATGGCGCCGTGGTTATCATCATCGCGCCCAACATAATACGCCAGTTCTGCCTGTTCTTTATTAGCTCCAACATACATTATTATGGCGATGTGATGCCCCGGAATGCTTTACAGCAAACGCAGGTCATGAATCATTGGTGGCTGTGGCCATTCCAGTTGTTTTGCTTTAACTTCGGAAGCACGCATTGCATTCATCATTTCGTGGTTAAAGACCCCTTCTACCTTCGCCAAATGACAGCAGCATTTGCTCACAAGGTATTAGCCGAAGCGGGTGTTCGCTTTAATGACTTTGGCACCTATAAACGCGCCAACCGTTACACGCAAACTCAGACAGACACGTAACCCACATTAATACTCGGCATCCGCTGCACTTGCACAATCCAGCGACCGTGCACGCGCGTTAATACGCCTTCAACATAACCTTTGGCGCAATCGCAATCACGACATCGTACAAGCACGTTCGATAACAGTCACTTTAACCGCATAGGGCCTTAAGCATGGAAGCAAAAGGGATATGGGCGAAAGAATTCGAAAGCGTCAAGTGTGCTTTTGAGTCTATCTTTAATGATCCACAGGAGCGAGGGGGAGGACTCTGCGTTAAGATCGGCGATGAAACTGTCATCGATGTATGGGCAGGCTCATCGGACCTTGAGGGTAATAAACCTTGGCTGGAAGATACATTGGTCAACACCTTCTGCGTTGTCAAACCGTTCGCAGCAGTGGCTGCATTAATGCTGGTTGAGCAGGGAAAGTTAGAACTAGACATCCCAGTGGCTCATTACTGGCCGGAGTTCGCACAGGGCGGCAAGGGTCAGATTACCTTGCGCCATGTAATGAGCCATACCTCCGGGATTCCGGCGTTGAGACTGCCGGACCACAATCCTGCGATGTATGACTGGGAGCATATGGTTAATGTCTTGGCTGCTGAACCCTTGTGGTGGAAACCAGGCACAGAGCTAGGGTATGGCACCACAACCTATGGCTGGATCATTGGGGAACTGATTCGGCGAACTGACGGACGCAACCCTTGCACTTTTATCCGTGATGAAATAACGCATCCCCATGGGTTAGAAGTTCATCTGGGCGTAGAGGAACACAATTATTGTCGCATCGCCCATTTTGACGCGGCTAAAGGACGAATCGGCGATCCTTACTCCAAGCAATTACGAGACCTGGTTGTGACCCACTCAGAAGATATTTCAACCCTGGCATTTACCAACCCAGGCATGTCGCCCAAGCGCTCATCTGACCCCAGGTGGTGGGCCTTCCAACAGCCCGGTGCATGTTCACACAGCACGGCAGGTGGTTTAGCCGGCTTTTACAGCACATTACTGGCTGGGCGTTTGATCAGTAGAGAGATGCTAAATGAGTTCACCAAAGAGCACAGCAACGGCATGGATCGCATTTGGAAGCGGCCAATGCGTTATGGCCTGGGTTGCATGATGGAGCAAAAAGCCGATCCGGATGCCTCGCACTGCATGGGGCCTAACACCTTTGGTCATATAGGCCTAGGCGGTCCAATTGCCTTCGCCGACGCTGAACGTGAGATCAGCTTCAGCTTTGTGACAACCACCTCAGGTGCTCACACAATGATTGATCCACGCGCTCAGCAACTTGCGGCGCTTGCCTACGCGGCAATCTGAAAAATGCAGATCAACTTGCCAGACACAAGTGGCAAGTTGATCTATGTATTGTCCCGATCGCCACACCAACCCTTTTCAATTTCAGCGTGGTCTGCAACTGCACGGAAAATTTGCCGTTGATTAACGGCTGTTCTAAAAGTCCGACTTCCGGTTGCAGCTACTTCTGCGTGTGTCTGCTGTGCGATGATGCTGGAAGGTGATATTTGGGGCCAACACGTTATCTACGAGCTTTTTTGTAGTGCACTTACTTGATTTTTAGGATGACTTTACCTTTTGATCTGCCCTGCTCGACGTACTGCAACGCCTCGGCAGTTGATTCAAAAGGGAAGGAGCGATCGATGACCGGTTTGATGACGCCCGCCTCGATAAGCAAAGTGATTTTTTGCAGTTGTGCTCCGTCGGCACGCATAAACAAAAATGCATAGTTCACCCCATGCTTACGGGCTTTTCTACGAATACCGCTGCTCAGCAGGCGCATGACTTGCCGCAGCATCCAGGACAAGCCTTTCATTTGGGCAAATTCTGCTGTCGGTGGTCCAGAGAGTGAAATGATCTGTCCGCCGGGCTTGAGAACCTCGACTGATTTCATCAGTACTTTGTTGTTCTGGCTGTTCAATACCACGTCGAAATCGTGCAATTCGGTTTCAAAATCTTGCTTCTTGTAGTCGATGACCACATCCGCACCTAGCGCCTTCACCCATTCGACATTCGCGGTGCTGGTCGTCGTTGCAACAAAGGCGCCTAAGTGTTTGGCGAGTTGTATGGCAAACGTGCCGACACCACCGGATCCGGCATGAATCAATACCCTCTGACCTTTTTTCACCTGTGCGATCTCAACAAGTGCCTGCCAGGCCGTCAACACGGCCAAGGGGACAGATGCCGCTTCAGCCATGTCCAGGTTCGAGGGTTTCAGTGCCAGCGCGCTTTCGTTCACGGCGATCAGTTCGGCAAACGTCCCGATCCGATCCTCGGGAGGACGTGCATAGACTTCGTCTCCCGGCTTGAATCGTTTAACTGCCGAGCCCGTGCGAACGACCACACCGGCGAGGTCATTACCCAATACCAATGGAAATGTATAGGGCAGGATCATCTTGAATTCCCCGGCTCTGATCTTCGAGTCCAGCGGGTTCACGCTGCTTGCATGCACCTGGATCAGTACGTCATGCACACCGACCGCAGGGTCGGGCACTTCGCCAATTCTTGCGTTGTGCTTGCCGTAACGCTCGATAAAAAATGCCTTCATGTTACAGCCGCTCTTGTCAGTGGAATGAGAATGGCCCACGGCCCGATCAATGTTGAGCCAATGAGAGGTTCAGGCTGTCAGGTATCGAGGAACGCCACTGCCTTGGCTACGAAATCGGTATGGTTTTGAAAAATGCTGCCGTGCCCCGCGTCTTGATAAATGACCAGTTGTGCATCGGGGATACGCTTTGCCAGCTCATGCGAGTTGACGGTGGGCACCATGATGTCGTTGTCCCCGTTAGCGATAAGCGTCGGCATCCGCAGGCGACCAAGTTCTTGGGGCGCCTGCTTGCCCCACGCCGTAATGGCCTTCAATTGCCGTAGAAGCGCGCGGGGTGTCGGGCCTTTGTCCCGATCTTTGCGGCGCTCTTTCAATCGTTGCAAATACTCTGACGCAGCGCGTTGTCCGTTGGACGTGGCGGTAAAGAACAGGTAGTACTTGGGGTCTCGTACCCTCAGCAACCCCTTGATCATTAACGGCCAGGTCACCGAACCAACGTTGTCGATGCCTGTCCCGCCAGCCGGGCCGGTACCGGTGAGGATCAGCCTGCGCACGCGTTCGGGGGCTTTCAGGGCGATATCTTGAGCGACAAAGCCTCCGAGCGAAAAACCGAGCAGGTCAACCTTATCCAAACCCAACGCACGAATGAAGCCAATGCCATCATCAGCCATCTCACCGACGGTCAATGGCGCGGAGCCACCCGAGCTACCGATACCGCGGTATTGGGCGGTGATGACACGCCGTTTTTTTGCGAGTCCGTCAATAATCCCAGGGTCAAAGTTATCCAGTACAGCCCCCCAATGGTTGAATATGACCAGCGGGACCTGGGTTCTGGGTCCCAAATCACGATAGGCCAGAGGTATGCCGCCCACCTTAACCCACTGGTTCGGCGCGTTGATAAATGACCACTGGGAACCTGTTTGATTGCTGCTAGCCAATAGAGTCATAAGTATTCCGTCCGATTGCGGGGCGAGATCGACCTGCTCGGCAGGACTCAGATTTCAGTCAAATAGCGCTGCGCCACCGCGGACTGTCTGATCTGCGACAAAAGGCCCTGACGTGCGGTTTGCAGGGCATCCCAGCGCTCGCCTTCTTGCAACGGAGGAATGGTTACTGGTTCGCGGCGGTCGAAGCCGACCAGGGCGGCATCCACCAGGTCATCTACTTCCATGATTTCGCTCAAGGTGTTGATGTCAATACCGGCGCGGTCCCAAATTTCTGTGCGGGTGGCTGCGGGCAATACGGCTTGCACATAAACACCTTGAGGCCAAAGCTCCAGGCTCAAGCCTTGGGAAAGGAACAACACAAACGCCTTGGTAGCGCCATAGACCGACATCCCAAACTCTGGCGCCAATCCCACTACCGAACCGATATTGATGATAGCGCCGTCACCTGCTTTGGCCAGGCGGGGTGCGATGGCGCTGGCCAGTCGCACTAGAGCAGTGGTGTTGAGCGCCACCAGTTGCGCAACGCTGTCGGTGCTTTGCTCGATGAAGGTGCCTGCCTGCGCGGCACCAGCATTGTTGATGAGAATGCCGATGCGCTCGTCATCCCGAAGACGTGCTTCGACAGCGTGCAGATCACTCAGTTGAGTCAGGTCGGCCAGAACCACCTCAATGGTGACACCATGTTCGTCACGCAACCTTGCAGCGAGAGCTTCCAGACGCGAGTGATCGCGGGCGACCAACACCAGATCATGCCCGCGCTGGGCGAAACGCTGGGCATAAACCGCGCCAATGCCGGTGGAGGCGCCAGTGATAAGAACAGTAGGACGAGTACTCATGATGTCAGCTCTTTTTTGGAAACATGAAGGGGAATGAAGGCCTGATCAACCAGCACCTAGTTCGCGGCGGTACTGGATTCGCCAAGCGTCGGATAGTCGATGTATCCCGCCGCAGCGCCGCCGTAGAGCGTGGAAGGATCAAAGGCGGCCAGTGGCGCACCGGTCTTGAGCCGCTCAACCAGATCAGGGTTGCCTATAAAAGGACGGCCAAAGGCGATCAGGTCGGCCTTGTCATCCGCAAGACGTTCAGTGGCCAGGTCCAAGTCATAGCCATTGTTGGCGATGTAGGTATTTTTGAAGCGCTGACGCAAGGCCTCGAAATCAAAGGGAGCCACGTCGCGAGGTCCACCGGTCGCGCCTTCGACGACGTGCAGGTAAACGATGTTCAGAGCATTGAGTTGATCGACGATGTAATCGAACTGAGCCTGCGGATCACTGCTCGATACTCCATTGGCTGGTGAGACGGGCGAAAGGCGAATGCCAGTGCGATCAGCGCCAATCTCAGCTACTACGGCGGCCGTCACTTCCAGCAACAGACGCGCACGATTTGCGATTGAGCCGCCGTACGCATCAGTGCGCAGGTTGGAGCCGTCCTTAATAAACTGATCCAGCAAATAGCCGTTAGCACCGTGGATTTCTACACCATCGAAGCCTGCCGCCATGGCATTAGCCGCCGCTTGCCGAAAATCGTTGACGATGTCCGGCAATTCCTGAGTTGCCAATGCTCGCGGCTCGGAAACGTCCACGAAACGATTGTTGACGAACACCTTGGTCGCGGGACGAAGCGCAGAAGGAGCTACCGGCGCGGCGCCGTGCTGTTGCAGATCGACATGGGAAACACGGCCCACATGCCACAGCTGCAGGAAGATTCTCCCGCCCTTGGAGTGCACCGCATCAGTCACCTTGCGCCACCCCTCTATCTGAGCAGGTGTGTAAATGCCTGGCGTGTCTTGATAGCCCTGTCCCTGCTGAGATATCTGTGAAGCTTCGGAAATCAGCAAGCCCGCGCTGGCTCGCTGGCTGTAATAGGCAGCAGCAAACTCACTCGCCACACAGCCTTTTGCGGCGCGATTGCGCGTCAGCGGAGCGAGAACCACGCGGTTTGACAATTTCAGCGTGCCAAGCGTGTAAGGGGAAAACAAAATAGGGTCGCTCATCAATGTTTATTCCGTGCCGGCCGGTGAGTTTATGTTGCCGGCATTTATGATGATGATCGAAATCTAAGCTGTCAACGAATTTGATTATGACCGACATCTATGTATCATACGGCCATGAATTTCCAAGCGGTAACGAGGTATCGAACATGCGAGTGACCAAGGCCCAGGCCCTAGAAAATCGTGAACACATCGTTAAAACGGCCTCAGCCATCTTTCGAGAGCGTGGTTTTGATGGTGTCGGCGTTGCCGACTTGATGGCCGCTGCCGGTTTCACCCACGGTGGTTTCTACAAAAATTTCGGCTCGAAGGCCGACTTAATGGCTGAGGCCTCGGCCAATAGCCTTGCGCAATCGCTCATAAGTGCTGAAGCACTGAGCATCAAGGATTTCATCGATGTGTATGTATCCAGGGCTCATCGCGACGCCCGGGCCACGGGTTGTACCTTGGCTGCGTTGTGCGGCGACGCTGCGCGCCAGTCCGGCGATTTGAAGTCAGCATTCGCGGAGGGCATTGAGAGTACGCTGCAAAGTCTCAGCGAAAAAAGCCCGAACGGACCGGATGCTCCCGCTGGTGAGGCCAGGGAGCAGATGATCGATCTGCTGGCGCGAGCGCTCGGTGCAATCGTGTTATCGCGCGCCTGTCCTGACGACTCTGCGCTGGCGGATGAAATTTTGGCGGTGTGTCACGCGAAGATGACCGCATCACTGCCTATTCAATCGTAGGTTCAATTCGTCTCGGGAATTGATGACTCCCAGCAAAACAGTGCTGACGTGCTTCATTTCGTCTTTGATCGAAACGAATGAGTCACTGCTTTTGGCTGGTTAGCGAGCGTTGCTCCGGTTAGCTATCCTCGTCCTTCCCCACGTGGAGGACATGTCATGAACATCATTGCTAACCACCCAAAGATGCCATCGATGAATGGTAGAAGTCGGCCATAAGCAGACGAACACTGTCCGGCTGCTCAATCCTTAGACATGCCCCTCCAACCGGGCCACAGCAGGCGTATGGAAACTGCCTGTCCAACCACGCCCAGTGATGCGGGAATACTCGTTTAATGTGTCTTGGCTCAGCGCACTGAAGGGATCATCTTCAACCAATAAAATGTCGCCTGTTTCTACGCCATCTACGATTTCTTCATGGCTTAATTGTCGGCCATACGTTTGGATATCAAACAGGCTCAGCGTGGGGAAAGGCGTACATAAAGCGTCTTCGACTTCGAATTTGGCAAAGAAAAGGGCTTCGATCTCACTGTAACGAACCCCAAGTACTTCTCGGTCGTCAGCATAAATCAGGCGCATGTACAGGTCGTATTTTCCTTAAGCACCAGGGCCATATAGCAGCGACTAGTTCAGGTCAAACCATTGAAGTGCGCGGACTGTATCGACCCGTTCAGCCAAGGGTCAATAAGAGCTTTCTTATAAGGATGAAGAGCCCATCTCTTTTGGATCTAGATACCTGAGCAGCTAACGCCTCGCTGGACGCTGGCGTGGCAAGGATGTGAAACGTCGAAGCAGATGCTGGCCCAACAATACAACACCCTTTTCCCAAACCCCAGAAACGACAAAGCCCGTCTAGGACGGGCTCTATCGGTGTAGCAATATGGCGGAGGCGATGGGATTCGAACTCATGGACCTGTTACAGTCGACGGTTTTCAAGACCGTTGCCTTAAACCACTCGGCCACACCTCCTAACGTTGTTGCGGGCGCCATAATACCTGAATGAAACACGTTGTCAAACTCTCTTGAGCGCTTGTTACAGAGCCTCTGCTATGATCTTTGCTACTTAACATTTCCAAACACAGGAGTATCGCCATGCGCGAACAGGATTACGCTGTTAATAACAGCGTGCAGGCCGAGCAGCTAGAGGTTAGCCGTGTCCTGCGCAACACTTATGGCTTACTCGCTTTGACACTGGCGTTCAGCGGTGTGATGGCGTTTGTCGCGCAACAGATGCGGGTTGGGTACCCAAATATTTTTGTGGTCCTGATCGGCTTTTACGGGCTGTTCTTCCTGACTAACAAGCTGCGTGACTCGGTTTGGGGTTTGGTATCGACGTTCGCACTGACCGGTTTCATGGGTTTCCTGTTGGGCCCAATCCTCAACCGCTATCTGGGCATGCAAGGGGGCGCCGAGGTTGTGGGGTCGGCGTTTGCGATGACGGCTCTGGTTTTCGGCGGCTTGTCTGCTTATGTACTGATCACCCGTAAGGACATGAGCTTTTTGGGTGGTTTCATTACCGCAGGCTTCTTTGTGCTACTGGGCGCGACGCTGGCGAGCTTCTTCTTCCAGATCAGCGGCCTGCAATTGGCTATCAGCGCAGGCTTTGTGCTCTTCTCGTCGGTCTGCATCTTGTTCCAGACCAGCGCCATCATTAATGGCGGTGAGCGCAACTACATCATGGCGACCATCAGCCTGTATGTTTCGATCTACAACCTGTTCATCAGCTTGCTGCAAATCTTCGGCATCATGAGCCGCGACGACTAATCATCGCCCGCAAGGCAAAAGCCCGCTTCGGCGGGCTTTTTATTGCCTGTTGCAAGCATCTTTGAGCGTCTGGCTTTATGATTACCGCAGTTTTGCCGAGAGCCTTCCATGAAATTTGCCATCGCCCTTTATTCAGCGGCCCATTCGCCCTCCTCACGTCGAGCACTTCGGTTTGCCGAAGCCGCATTGGCCGGAGGTCATGAAATCGTGCGCCTGTTTTTCTACCAGGACGGTGTGCACAGCGCATCAAGCACCCTCGTCACACCTCAGGACGAACAAGATATCGCGCAACAATGGGCAACCTTTGTCACTCAAAACCAGCTTGATGGTGTGGTGTGCATTGCTGCTGCCTTACGACGCGGAGTATTGAATGAGGATGAAGCTACGCGCTATCAGCGGTCTGCGGTCAATCTCAAAGCACCCTGGGAGCTTTCTGGACTAGGCCAGTTGCATGATGCCATTCAGTCTGCGGATCGACTGATCTGTTTCGGTGGGGCGTGATATGTCTACATCACTTTTGATCATCAGCCGGCAGGCGCCATGGTCCGGTCTCACCGCTCGCGAAGCACTCGATATTGTTTTAGCCGGTGGGGCTTTTGACTTGCCAATGGGTCTTCTGTTTATGGACGATGGCGTGTTTCAGCTTGTGCCTGATCAACAATCGAGCGCCATCGAGCAAAAAAATCTGACGGCCAATTTGCAAGCCTTGTCATTGTTTGGCGTCGACGACGTGTTCGCCTGTAGTTTCAGCTTGGAAGAACGCGGCCTCGCGCGCACTGCGCTGACAGTGGCTGATGTGCAATCACTGGAACTGGAAAAAGTCCGCGATCTTATCGCCCGTTATGACCAGGTAATCACCCTCTGATGTCGACCTTACATGTCCTGAATCACTCGCCCTTTTCAGACAGCCGATTTGGCAGTTGTTTGCGAGTCATGTCCACTCATGACGCGCTCTTGCTCTGTGGCGATGCCGCTTACGCCTTACAGCCGCATAGCCGTGCGCATGAGACGCTCGACAGCATGAAAGCCGAACTGAAGCTCTTTGTGCTGGATGAAGACTTGGTCGCCCGCAATCTTCAATGCCCGGACTGGGCTACCCGCGTCGATTACCCAGCGTTTGTAGCGCTGACAATTGGTTATGACAAGGTCAACACCTGGCTATGACTGCACTCACCCTCAAGGGCAAAACCATAGAACTGGATAAGGACGGCTACCTCGTTGACCTCAACGACTGGTCCGAGGACGTTGCCCACGCGCTGGCGGCGCAAGCAGGCATTGAGCTAAGGCCTGAACACTGGGAGATCCTCACGTTACTGCGCAGCTTCTATCAAGAGTTCGAACTCTCACCTGCGACCCGCCCACTGATCAAATACACCGCGCTCAAACTGGGAGCGGACAAGGGTAACAGCCTGCACCTCAACCGCCTGTTTAATGGCACACCTGCCAAACTCGCTGCCAAATTGGCGGGCCTGCCTAAACCGACTAATTGCCTATGAACACGCCCGCTGAACTGATCCTTGAAACCCCGGCCGAACACCCCTTTGCACAATTTGTACGCATTCTGGGTAAAGGCAAACGCGGCGCGCGCAACCTCACGCGCGAAGAAGCACGCGAAGCCATGGGTATGCTGCTTGACGAAAAAACCGAAGCCACGCAGTTAGGCGCCTTCCTGATGCTGCTGCGGCACAAAGAAGAAAGCCCCGAAGAGCTGGCCGGTTTTGTTGAAGCGGTACGTGAACGTCTGCCGGCACCTGCAATCAAGGTCGATATCGACTGGCCCACGTACGCTGGCAAAAAGCGCCATCTGCCCTGGTATTTGCTGGCGGCCAAATGCCTGGCGCAAAACGGCGTACGCATCCTGATGCATGGCGGTGGCGCCCATACCGCCGGGCGTCTTTACAGTGAGCAACTGCTTAACGAACTGGCCATCCCGTTGTGCCGCGATTGGCACAGCGTCGAAGTCGCGCTGGATAACGGCAATCTTGCCTTTATCCCTCTGCAAGACTGGGCCCCGCAATTGCAGCACATGATCGATTTACGTAATACCTTGGGTCTGCGTTCCCCTATCCACTCCCTGGCGCGCCTTCTCAATCCACTGGGCGCACGCTGCGCACTGCAAAGCATCTTCCACCCGGGCTACCAAGGCGTGCACCGAGAAGCCAGCAGCCTACTGGGCGATACCTGCATCGTGATCAAGGGTGACGGCGGTGAAATTGAAATCAACCCTGACACACTTAGCCACCTTTATGGCACAACCGCAGGGGTCAACTGGGATGAAGAATGGCCCGCACTGTCCACTCAACGTCATGTAAAACCAGCAACGCTGGACACTGAACACCTTAAAGCGCTGTGGCGGGGTGACGTGGAAGACAGCTATCCACAATTGGCCTTGCTTTCCACCATGGCCTTGGCCTTACGCGGACTGGGCACGCCACGCGAGCACGCCTTTGAACTTGCCCGCCTTTATTGGGAAAACCGTGACAAATCGATTTAACCGATGCTTAACGCCCAGCTTTTGCGCTATTTGTTCGAACTCAAGCCTCTAGACTGACCTCCAAAGCAAAACTGCCAGGAGCAACTCATGGGCTTATTGATTGATGGACAGTGGCACGACCAGTGGTACAAGAGCAGCAAAGACGGCGCCTTCCAGCGCGAACAGGCGCAACGTCGAAACTGGATCACCCCTGACGGCTCGCCTGGCCCGACGGGGGTGGGTGGCTTTAACGCCGAGGCCGGGCGCTATCACTTATACGTGTCACTGGCCTGCCCATGGGCGCATCGCACCCTGATTACCCGCCAGCTCAAGGGCCTTGAATCACTCATTGGCGTATCGGTGGTCAGTTGGTTGATGCTGGAAAACGGCTGGACCTTTGACACATCTTTTGGCGCCAGCGGCGATCACTTGAACGCCCTTAGTTACTTGCATCAGCTGTATACACTCGACACCCCCGATTACAGCGGACGCGTGACAGTCCCCGTGCTGTGGGACACCCAGCAGCAATGCATCGTCGGCAACGAGTCTGCTGACATCATTCGAATGTTTAATAGCGCCTTTGATTCCCTCACCGCCAACACACTGGATTTGTATCCCCAGTCCTTG
Source organism: Pseudomonas sp. TAA207 (assembly GCF_001529285.1). NCBI lineage: Bacteria > Pseudomonadati > Pseudomonadota > Gammaproteobacteria > Pseudomonadales > Pseudomonadaceae > Pseudomonas > Pseudomonas sp. TAA207. Next base: position 82,900 of record NZ_LLWJ01000063.1, read on the forward strand.
GCCTTACAGGTGGACCACTGGAATCAAAGGATCTACCCGGCGCTTAACAACGGCGTCTATCGAGCAGGGTTTGCGACCTCACAATCAGCCTATGAGCAGGCCTTCGACGACGTGTTTGCTGAACTTGAACACCTCGAAGCCCATCTTTCGAAACATCGCTACCTGGCGGGCGAGTACCTGACCGAAGCAGACATCCGGCTGTTCACAACCCTGATCCGCTTTGACGCGGTGTACCACGGCCACTTCAAGTGCAATGAGCAAAGGATTACGGACTACTCAAACCTGTCCAATTGGCTACGCGAGCTGTATCAATGGCCCGGCGTTGCAAGCACCGTGGACTTCACCCACATCAAAAGCCATTACTACGCAAGTCATCGCACCCTGAACCCCACGGGTATCATTCCCAAAGGCCCCGCCCTGCACCTGGCCGTCGAACACGATCGCAGTCGCTTAAAAGGCCAGGGGATATTTACCAAATGACCGTTTACATACACGTCAGCACTGGCACCACACGTCGGGTGCCAGTAGCATCGCCAGCATTGATCAAGAGAACCCTCCATGCTTATCCCTTACGACCAGCTTGAAGCCGATACCCTGACCCACCTTATCAAAGATTTTGTCAGTCGCGATGGCACCGATAACGGAGATGACACCTCCCAGGAGACACGCACTCTGCGAGTGCGCCAAGCACTGGGCAAAGGCCAGGCGGTGATTTTTTTTGATCTTGAAAGTCAGCAATGTCTATTGCTGCCCAAGCATGCAGTGCCCAAAGAGTACTTTGATTAACGCTTGCCCAAAGGGCTGATCGGTAACCGCCCGCCTTGTTCGTTTCGGATGCGCTCGTAAATTTCCGAACGATGAACACTGACTTCCTTGGGGGCCTCGATGCCCAGGCGTACATGGTTACCGTTGACCGCAATAATCCGCACAGTAATGTCTTGATTGATAGAAATGTATTCGCCGACGGCGCGGCTCAGAATCAGCATGGCTCTCATCCTGCAAGAAAGGTGGCCACAAAGACTGCAACGCGCAATAACCTCCTTCAATCCCTACAATAAAAATCAGTAGCGACCTACTAATCACACATCTAATTCCTACAACAAAAAACATCATTGCCTACGCGGCACAGCGATAAATCACGCAATCAGACGAATTCAGCTCAAGAACTCGACACTCGCGGCCCCAACAAAATGATGGTCGCGCCTATTACGCACAATCCAACACCCACCCAATCCGAGGCCAAAGGCCTGACTCTTTCCACGGCCGCCAGCCAGGCAATGGATGTGACGATATAGATTCCACCGTACGCGGCATACGCCCGTCCTGCATAAACAGCTTCTACTTTGGTCAAGAGCAGCGCGAACAGGGTGAGACTCAATACAGCCGGCACAATCCACCACGCACTCTTACCCTGCCTTAACCACATCCAAAACCCATAACACCCGGCAATCTCAAACAGGGCAGCCAAAAAAAACCAGACGTAATTGAGCATGATTAATCTCTGAGCATGAGCAAACGCGCACCCTACCCGCGGATCTACCAGCGGGCAATACCTGAGCGCGGCAATCAACTTAAATAAGTTTGAATTAATCCCCAGTCGCAGCAGTCGGACTTTATAAGCACTGCCTGGCCTTGTTTCTCAAGCAGCGCCCTGCACCCCTTGCTTGTTGCTTGATCTCATTAATAAGGAACTCACCATGACCACCATCCTTCTCATCGTCCTGATCCTGCTGCTGGTCGGCGGGCTGCCTGTGTTTCCTCACTCTAAAAGCTGGGGTTACGGTCCCTCAGGGATTATTGGTGCCGTGCTGGTCGTACTCTTGATTCTCTTATTGCTTGGCAAGATCTAGCCCTGTTAAAAGCCGGCTCGACGCGCAATAAAAAAGAGGCCCTGGGGCCTCTTTTTTATTGCTTCATGACTTACTTCGGATCTGCAACACCCGCCGTGTTATCGAGCAAACTTTTGGTCGCGGTCTGCAAGAACGACTCAAGTTTTTGCTTGAGTTCGGCTTCGTCTGGCGAACCGGTCACGACCTTGGCTTCGGGGTTGGCGCCCAATGTGTATTGCCACACTTTGGCCGGCATCTCCTTGGGTTGAACCAGCAAGTGATCGCCGCTAATGATAGCCACCGTCTGATCGCTACCCGACGGTTTGATCACACCACTGCCTTTATCGCCTTCAGGCAAGGTCAACAAGTCACGGCCCCAGCACTGTTGGCGGAACTCGCCACCCAGACGGCCCATGATGGTCGGCACGATGTCGACTTGAGTGCCCACGATGTCGCTGCGCGGACCAAATTTCTCCTGGATACCCGGGCCAATCAACAGCAACGGCACGTTGAAGCGTCCCAGGTCCATCTCTGAAATCTGCTGTTCGTTACCGAAGCCGTGGTCGCCCACAACGACAAACAGGGTTTCCTTGAAATACGGCTCCTTGCGGGCCTTCTCAAAGAACTGACCCAATGCCCAGTCCGAGTAACGCATGGCGGTCAGATGTTCATTCAGCGAACCACGGTCCGTCACCGGCTCAACCGGCAACGGTGTCGGCAGCGCGTACGGCGTGTGGTTGGACAGCGTTTGCAGCAAGGCATAGAAAGGCTCTTTGCCTTCACGCTTTTTCAGCTCCTCAAGCCCGCGGTTAAACATGTCCTGATCGGACACGCCCCACGTAGGATCTGAGAACACCGGATCAACGAAATCGTTACGACCTACGAAGGTGGTCATACCCTGATTACTGAAGAAACCGGATTGGTTGTCCCACGCGAAATCACCGTTGTACACATACACGTCATCAAATTTGCGTGCGCTGAGCAACTCAGGCAAACCCGACAACTTGTGGCTGCCTTCCGGGGTTTGCATCAGGTATTCAAAGCCTGGCAAGTTCGGGAAGCACGCCATCGTGGCAAACATACCCTGATGGGTGTGGGTGCCATTGGAGAAGAAGCGATCGAACAACAGACCTTCTTTCGACAGTTGGTCGAAGTACGGCGTGATGTTGCCTGGACGGCCCAGCGCGCCAACCGAATGGCCAGCAAAACTTTCCATCAAGATGACCACAACGTTCTTGATCGGCAGCGTTTTTTCGGCCGGTGGCGTGGTGTCACGGCGTACAGGGGCGGTGTCCGGGTCGACCAGCTTGTCGTTATCGGTCAGCAACATTTCACGCACGGTGCTCACGGCGACCGGGTCTTCCAGGGTTGCTTTCCAGATGTTGGTGCGCTCGTCAGAAAAACGGCTTTTCGCAGCAGCGATCAACGAGAGCGAGCCATTGAGGCCCAACTGGTTAGCGAAGTTGGAATCAGTTGTGTAGGCATCGCCCCAACGCAGCGGAGGGCCTTGGCGCAGAGTGCCGCGAGCCGCCACCACACACACCAACAGCACCACGACGAAGACAGCAATGCGTGTATACCAGGGAGCCGCAGCGCGAATAGCGCCCGTACCCGCGGCCGGCAGTTGCGGACGTGTGACCCGATCTGCAGCACGAAAGGCGAAATACAACACCACGGTGCCCACGGCCCACGCCAACATGTAGCGCACCACAGGGAAGCCATACCAGAGCATGCTCATGACCGTTTTAGGGTCTTCTTTCACATACTGGAACACCAGACCGTTCAACCGTTGATGAAACTCACGGTAGAAGTCCATTTCCATCAGGCCCAAAAACAGTGCCAGGCTAGAGGCCGCAGTCAACCAGAAGCGCATTACACCACGCTGGACCATTGCCTTGACGCTGAGCAAGGCCAGCAGCAGAGGAATGCTGAGATACACCACGATGCGCAGGTCAAAGCGCAGGCCGTTCGCGAACGCTTCCAAAAAAGTCGACGCCGGGGTGTCGAGGATCATTTCCCGGTTGTAAACCAGCAATGCAACCCGAAGCAGGGTAAACATCACCATCATGACCAACGCGCACAACAGCGTAAAAGCCAGATGCGATTTAACGGTTGGTTGCAACACACGCGTTCCAGCGTGCTGTTGTCTTAGGGCGTCCGGGTTTGCCATGTCGTTTTAGGACCCATTGGTTCAGTTGGTATGACGTGGATTGCGCATCGCCCCGCCAGGGCAACAACACCCTGAAGTACGGGCGTGGCGGGTCATGCACGGTGGGCAAATGTTGCACGATCATCCGTGGTTTTCCACTGATGGCGTACTTTTATAACGTAGAGCGCGGCAGCCTCTGACTTGAAAGCCTCAACCCAGAGCCTTGTAAGCCGTTATTGGTGCATAAAATGCGAGCGCGAATTCTCTTAAATGGAACGTGAAAATTTCGTTCAAAGCATAATTTGAAACAAAAGAAAGGGCCTTTCGGCCCTTTCCTATATTCAGACGGCTTTAATCGTTGCTGGGCTTGTTCACGGCCTGCAACACGTATTGTGGCAACGCGAAAGCACCAAGATGGATTTCAGGGTTGTAGTAGCGCGTCACAATACCGCTACCTGCAAACCGCTGACGCAGGGTGTCCAGTGACACCTTACGGTAAGCGTTGTCGGTCGAGCCCCAAGCAAACGTCATCGCCCCGCCGATGTAAGTCGGCACGGCCGCCTGATAGAAATGCCAGTCTGCAAACAGGCTGCGCAGACGACCCGCCGTGGTTTTGACTTCACCCAACTGCATGAACGGCGTGCCATTTTGCGTGACCAGAACCCCGCCTTCATTCAGGCACCGGTGGCAGGCCTCGTAGAAGTTTTCCGAGAACAACACTTCACCCGGCCCAATCGGGTCGGTGGAGTCGGAAATAATCACATCAAACTTTTCGTCGGTGGTGGCTACAAAACGCATGCCATCGTCGATTACCAGGTTCAGGCGTGGATCGTCATAGGCGCCTTTGGAATGGTTGGGCAAAAACTGCTTGCACATGTCCACCACGGTGCCATCGATCTCGACCATGGTGATGTGCTCAATACCCCGGTGCTTGGTCACTTCGCGCAACATGCCGCCATCGCCGCCGCCAATGATCAGCACACGTTTAACCGTGCCGTGGGCCAGGATCGGCACATGGGTGAGCATTTCGTGATAGATGAATTCGTCGGCTTCGGTGGTCTGAATAACGCCATCGAGCGCCATGACGCGGCCCATCACCGGATTTTCGAAAATCACCAGGTGCTGGTGATCGGTGCGCACTTCGTGCAACAGCTTGTCCATGCGAAAGCGCTGGCCATAGCCTTCATAAAGCGTTTCGAGATAGTCGGTTTTAAGCGCTTCGGTCATGGGAAGTCCCCTTGAATGCTGGTGGCAACGGACGGTCACCCGCCCATGATCGACAGTTGAACGGTGTGCCGCGACGGCACACACGTTCAATTGCCCAAGAAAGGCGCGCATTCTACGTCGAGGAACATGACAGGTCGAACCTTGACGCTGACAAACTCAATGAGCTGTCACGCTAGCAGGTGGCAGCTCACTGACAAACGGCTCAGATTCTGACATTGCCCCTTGGCCCCGCGATGGCCCAGATCACCAGGCCCAACACCGGCAGGAAGATGATGAGCAGTACCCAAAGGATTTTCATCCCGGTTTCGGCACCGCTTTTCAGCACGTTGATGATGGCCCAGATATCCAGAGCCAGAATGATCAGGCCAATCAGGCCGTTAAACGTGGAACCCATGATGACGCTCCTGAGTGAAGGGCTTGTTCACTTAGGATAGTCAGCCGTGGCCAGGGTTCCGTTATTTATTACAGGCCAATACTTCAGACGTGAACAGCCACTTTCAAGGCTTCCAGTGATGGCTCGGCGTGAATACCGACTTCACCACACAGTTCAAGCACGCGGGGTACGTCATTGCCATACACCAGCACCAGCTGAATCTCGTCGTCCAGCGGCTGGCTGAGGTTCATCAGCACATAACCGCCATTGTCCTTGTTCATGCTGCCCATCTGGATTTGAATCCGGTTCAGGGCTGTCAGGGCTTCGGTTTTGGCCAATTGCTTGGGTTTGATGTTGAAAGCAACACCCGGACCAAACGAAGCGACAATCTGCTCAAACAGATCCATGTACGTGTCGGCCTGAAACAATACCGTTTCAGGCAGGCTGCCGATCACGACCCATTCACCCAACGAAATCGGGAACGTGTCGTCGTAGTTAATATCTGGATTGGCTGCAAGAAACGCGTCTGGATCAGCGTAAGCCTGAGCTGCCTCGTCCGCGATTTTAGTAATGTCGTTTTCGTCCATGCACCCAGAGCTGATTTTGCTGATGAGTTCTACGAGAGCGGTTTTCATGGGCGAGGCCTGTCACAGGTAAATTTGAGGGCGCGCAGGATATATCAAATGCGCCCCTCAAGGCAGGCTATCAGCCCAACAGCTTCTCAAGTTGAGCGACTGTGTCGGTTGCGCCCATCGTTTTGGCGGCGTCCAGCGCAGTGATGCCATTGGCATCTTTGGCTTTGGGGTCTGCGCCTTTGCTGATCAGGTAATCAATGATCTCAGTGCGGTTAAACATGGCGGCCATCATCAGCGCGGTGCGGCCATCGAACGATGCGCCTTCCACTTGCGCGCCACCTTCAATGAGTGCTTTGACCATCGCCAGGTCACCTTTGAACGCAGCGCCAGCAATCGGACTTTGGCCGTTGTCGTTGCGCACCTCGGGATCAGCGTTGTGTTCAAGCAAGACTTTCACCGCATCCACATGCCCGTGGTAGCTGGCCAGCATCAACAGCGTGTCGCCCTTGTGATTGCGCAAGTTCGCCGGCAGACCATTGCTCAGCAAGGCGGCGAGCATCGCCGCATCGCCTTCGCGAGCCTTGTTGAAAACCTGCTCGGCAAATTCAGCCGCTTCTTCCGGGGTCATCTGCCGGGGTGAATCTGCGGGCTTGGTGTCGGACATTTAAGGCTCCAGGTGCGCTACAAAAAGAACGTAGTTTCCTGAGACCGGCAGGGCGTGTCATCCCTTTTTTGTTGAAGATGGCCATAGCCGTAATTTATCAAGCCACTGGCGCGGCTTAGCGCAGCCTTAGCCCGTAAACCAGCCTCCGACGAATGGGCAAAATGCAGGATGCACGATGGCCTTTCATGCAGAATGCACGATGAGTATCATTTTGATAAAACGTAAGCCATTGTTTTATAAGGGTTTTTTTAAACAGCAATAGTGGCACAATCACTGCAATACCTACTCCATGCAAGCCCTTCATGAGCTAATGGAGCTGAAAGACATGAGCCTGATTCAAGAAAAATTCGCATCCCTGTTCTCAAACCACACCGTCACCACCCAAGCCCGCCCGGATGGCGGTGTGTTGCTGACGTTGTGCGACAGTGATGGCAAACAGACCCAGCGCTCTATTTCTTATGCGCAATTGCACACCGCGGAACAACTGACTTGGGTTATCAGTGCGATTCGCCGTGACCTGGCAGGCCAAGCCAGCGAACTGCCCACCATTTCGTTGCTGCAAAGCCAGAACCGCTTTGCCCTGCCGACCTATCACAACGCCTGATCGCGCTGGATACGACAGACAGCAAAAAGCCAGCAACCGCGATAACGCGTTTGCTGGCTTTTTTACGCCTGGCTTACCGATACTCAGGGATGCGTCAAATCAATCTCGGCAAAACTTCTGACCGTGGTGTGGCCTTCAAGCTCTCCGCCTTCGCGAGCCAGCCCACAGGTCAGCATGCCCGCTTCCTGCGCAGCATCCAGCTCCTGGACAATATCGGACAGAAACAGGATTTTGCCCGCCGGACAGCCAATCGCTTCAGTGATATGCCGATACGATTGCGCGTCACGCTTGGGGCCTGACGTGGTGTCGAAATACCCGCTGAACAAAGGCCTCAGATCACCCGCCTCGGAACAACCGAAAATCAACTGCTGCGCCTGAATCGAACCTGACGAATACACATACAACTCATACCCCTGCTGGTGCCAGGCTTTAAGGGCTTGCACCGCATCAGGGTACACATGGCCTTTAAGTTCGCCCGTTTCATAACCTTGCTGCCAAATCATGCCTTGCAGCGCCTTGAGTGGCGTGGCTTTGCGATCCTCGGCAATCCACTGCTGCAAAATCTCGATCACCCGCTCTACATCGGCTTCTGGCTCCCCGCTGTCCAGGCGTACCGCACCCAATTGCATGGCCACGTCCGGGTCTTCGGCATGCGCACGCACGAATTCGGGCAGGTGTTTGGCCGCATAAGGGAACAACACATCGAATACGAAGCTGACCGCGCTGGTCGTGCCTTCAATATCGGTCAGGATGGCTTTGATCGGCATGTGAAATCCTTAGTCTTCGAGGCGCGGGAAGCGGTTGGCGATGTCCTCACCGGTAAAGTTCGCCACCCAGCCGTCAGGGTTATTGAACAGGCGAATCGCGATGAAATGCGGGTGCTCGCCCATGTCAAACCAATGCGGTGTGCCAGCGGGCACTGAGATCAAGTCGTTCTTTTCACACAACACCGCATACACATAGTCATCAATGTGCAACGTAAACAGACCACGTCCGGCAACAAAAAATCGTACTTCGTCTTCAGCATGGCGGTGTTCGTCAAGAAACTTGGCACGCAATTGGGCTTTTTGCGGATGGTCACTGTTGAGGCTGATGACATCGACGGTGAGGTAGCCACGCTCCGTCATCAATTGATCAATCTGCTGACGGTACGCACTGATCACTTGGTCCTGAGCGGCGCCAGGCTGTATCGGTGTGGCCGCTTGCCAACGATCAAAGCGCACGCCCTGCTCGGCCAGCGTCGCGGCGATGTCAGCAAAATGGGTCAGCACTTTATTGGGTAATTCGGGGCTTGAAACGTGATAAACGGACAGGCAGCTCATAGGGCGTAATTCCTCGGCTTGGGCACACTTGCGGCTTTTACAGGCCGTTGCGGCATACCCATCAATCAGGTGGGTGTGTGCTCGACGACGTCAACGTTAACGGTTAAGCACGGCGCGGGTCTTTAGCTCACATTCAAACAAGAATTCGAACGCTTCGATCTGGCGCAAAGCATCGCTCATGCACGCGCCCCAGGTATACAGGCCATGCCCGCGAATCAGATAACCGACACAGTCTGGATGCGCTTCAAGCCACGGCTGCACCTTGGCGGCCAGGCGCGGGATGTCTTGATCGTTATCAAAAATGGGCACCAGCACCTTCGACTCGTGGGTCGACACGCCGCTGAACGCCTTCTGCAGTTCGTAGTCCTCAAACTCGATACGGTCACCCGCCGTAATACGCGACAGTACCGTCGCGTTCACTGAATGGGTGTGCAACACCGCACCGATCTGCGGGTTCCAACTGTAAAGCTGGGTGTGCAGCAGGGTTTCAGCGGAGGGCTTTTTGCCCGGTTCAAGACTGTTACCGGCCAAATCTGTGGCCAATACATCCTCCAGGCCCAACTGCCCTTTGTGTTTACCCGACACGGTCAGCAGCGCTTTGCTGGCCGAGAGCCGGGTTGAGTAATTGCTGCTGGTGGCCGGCGACCAGCCGCGGCCATACAAAAAGCGCCCGGCGTTTATGATTTCCTGGCTCAGGTGTTCACGGGTAAGGCTCATGGCCTGTCCTCTTGCAGTCGAGTGGCAATGATAACGGCTGCGGCCAGCGCTGCGACGCTCGCCATACTAAAGGTGATAGTGGGCCCCAACGTGTTCCAGCTGTAACCGGCATACAGCGCGCCCATTGCGCCACCGATACCGGCCAGGGTGGCATACAAAGCTTGCCCCTGACCTTGCTGGCCCGGCCCGAAACTGCGCTGCACAAAAGTCATGGCTGCGGCATGAAAACTGCCGAAGGTCGCGGCATGCATCAGCTGCGCCAACAACAATGCCCCGACGTGGTCGGCGAACGAGCCGAGCAACAGCCACCGTGCGCTGGCCAACAAAAAGCTGACCATCAGAACGCGGCGCAGCGAAAAGCGCAGCAAAATGCGGCGCATGGCCATGAACATCAGCACTTCAGCCAGCACCCCCAGTGCCCACAGCAAACCGATGACACCGCGGCTGTAACCCAGCGACTCAAGGTGTAACGTCAAGAACGTGTAATACGGCCCGTGACTCATCTGCATCAGCGCGACACAGGCGTAAAACGCCAGCACACCGGGGCTGCGTAATTGCGCCACAAAGCCGCCCGCCAGGGGTTGGCGGCCCTCGCTTGAAGGTTGAGCATTGGGCACCCACAGGCTGCACAGCACAATCCCGGCCATCACCACGATCAGCGCGCCCGGGTAGACATCAAGGCTCAACCACTCAAATAGCCGACCTAAAATCACCACGGTCAGAATGAAGCCCACAGACCCCCATAAGCGGATCTGACTGTAACGCTCAGGCTGCTGACGCAAATGAGCGAATGTGATGACTTCAAATTGCGGCAACACTGCATGCCAGAAAAACGCATGCAACGCCATGACCAGCGCCAGCCACGCGTAGCTCTTGCTGACAAAGATCAGCGCAAAACTGAACAACGTACAGAGCGCGCCCAGCCGCACGATCAGCAAGCGTTTACCGGTGTAATCGCCGAGCCAGCCCCACAGGTTGGGGGCCACGCAGCGCATCAACATGGGGATGGCCACCAGCTCGCCGATTCGCGCACTGGAGAAACCCAGATGGTGGAAGTACAGCGCCAGAAAAGGCGCTGTGGCACCCAGCAAGGCGAAGTAAAAAAGATAGAAGCCAGACAGTCGCCAGTAAGGCAGAGGCGCCACCGTCGTCAGACCGTGGCGCTCAACAGGCTTTGCATTACAGCTGGCCCAGCACAGGCGTACTGACACGCACGTCGGCATTCTGACCGCGATGACGCAGCAAGTGATCCATCAGCACGATGGCCATCATGGCTTCGGCAATCGGCGTGGCACGAATGCCAACACAAGGGTCGTGACGACCTTTGGTGATGACATCAACCGGGTTGCCGTGCACATCAATCGAACGCCCCGGTGTGGTAATGCTCGACGTTGGCTTGAGGGCCAGGTGCGCAACGATGGGCTGACCCGAGGAGATCCCGCCCAAAATGCCACCCGCGTTATTGCTCAGGAAACCTTCTGGCGTCATCTCGTCGCGATGTTCGGTGCCGCGCTGGGCGACGCTGGCAAAACCGGCGCCGATCTCAATGCCTTTCACCGCGTTGATGCTCATCAGTGCGTGCGCCAGCTCGGCATCCAGACGGTCGAAAATCGGCTCGCCCAGGCCCGGAATCACGCCTTCTGCCACCACGGTGATTTTGGCCCCGACCGAGTCCTGATCACGGCGCAATTGGTCCATGTAGGCTTCAAGTTCCGGCACTTTGTCCGGGTCAGGGCTGAAAAACGCATTGTGCTCAACCGAGTCCCAGGTTTTGAAAGGGATTTCAATCGGGCCCAACTGGCTCATGTAGCCGCGAATCACAATGCCCTGCGTCGCCAGGTACTTTTTGGCGATAGCGCCGGCCGCCACGCGCATGGCGGTTTCGCGTGCCGAACTGCGACCGCCGCCACGGTAGTCGCGTTCGCCATATTTGTGGTGGTAGGTGTAGTCGGCATGCGCCGGACGAAACACGTCTTTGATGGCGGAGTAGTCCTTGGACTTCTGATCGGTGTTACGAATCAACAGGCCAATGGCGCAACCGGTGGTACGCCCCTCGAATACGCCAGAGAGGATTTCGACTTCGTCGGCTTCCTGGCGCTGCGTGGTGTGGCGGCTAGTGCCCGGTTTGCGGCGGTCCAGATCGAACTGCAAATCGTCAACAGACAGCTCAAGCCCGGGCGGGCAGCCATCAACAATGGCGACCAACGCCGGGCCATGGCTTTCGCCAGCGGTGGTGACAGTGAACAGCTTGCCGTAGGTATTGCCGGACATGCAGGGCGCTCCGTGAAAAACAGCCGATAAAACTCAGCCTGGATAACTAAGCGCGCCAGTATACGCAGGCTGTCCAAGTAGTTCATCCTCGAACCTTATTCATCCGGGTTTGTCCAACCGGCACTCAGTCAAAGATGGCGAAATGATGCTCAGGATTCTGCTCGTGGCAATAACCTTTTTCAGTGCCGTGGCCCACGCCGCAGCACCCAATGTGCTACTGCGCCCTATCGAACTGAACACCGCAAGTGGCACGCTGTATGGCTCACTGGTATTGCCCAAAAGCGACAAGCCCGTGCCGGTGGTGCTGATCATTGCAGGCTCCGGGCCTACGGATCGCGACGGCAATAACACGCAAGCCGGGCGCAACGACGGTTTGAAGAAACTGGCCTGGCGACTCGCGCAAAGCAACATTGCCAGCGTGCGCTTCGACAAACGCGGCATCGCCCAAAGCCTGCCAGCGGCGCCGGACGAACGCACGCTCACACTCGACCAATACGTGACCGATGCCGTGGCCTGGGGGCAACAGCTCAAGGCTGACCCACGTTTTGGTGATGTGTATGTGCTGGGGCACAGCGAAGGCGCGCTCATTGCCAGCCTGGCCGCACCGCGCATGGACGCAACCGGGGTTATTTCCATTGCCGGTACAGCGCGGCCCGTCGGCCAAGTACTGCGCGAACAATTGCAGCGTAACCACCTGCCCCCTTCCCTGCTGCAACGCAGTTTTGAACTGATCCACACATTGGAAGCCGCACGCACGGACGACAACGTGCCGCAAGCCCTGCAAGTGATCTTCAGGCCCAGCGTGCAGCCGTACCTGATCAGCCTGTTGCGCCACAACCCGGCCAAGGCCTTCGCTGCACTGACAATGCCCGCACTGATCATTCAGGGCACCCACGACATTCAGGTGGACGTCAACGATGCACGCTCACTCAAAGCCGCCAAGCCGGATGCCGATCTGACCTTGATCGATGGCATGAACCATGTGATGCGCATCGTACCGATGGACATGAAGCGCCAAATCCAGTCTTACAACGACCCGAACCAGCGCTTATCCAGCGAACTGGGGGACGCCATTGTGCGTTTCATCACTAAAGTGAGCACCCGCTGAGCCGTTAGCCCTCCAGTCCTGCGCATAACGGCCGATAAGGCTATGTCGGCAGCCTTTGTTTTGCCGACATACCGGGCTTGCACAGGATTCCGCCGTTATGAGCGACACCCCATCAAAATCCGCCGAGGCTCAAGAGCCGGCGACCCCCGAAGCGCCGCCGCTGCCTTGGGCTGACGTGCAACCCGAGCATTTCAAAATGCTACGGCTCGCGCCTTTGCAAACCGACCGCAACACCGGCGGTCGGCCGCTGCGTTTTGTGCAGTTCGGTTATGCCGAGCGCAACAACAAAGAGCGCAGCCTGTTGCGCATGAACATCTTGTTGCCCGGCCAGCGGGTGCGCAAAGAGCAAAACCAGCTCGACATTTGGGTCGACCACGAAACCCGGCGCGTGAGTATCAGCCCTGAGAGCGGCTTGCAGGTGGAGCCGTGGAATCGCGGCATCGGTCGCTTCCTGATGGCCCAGGCCATTTTATGGGCGCAGAAAAAATGGTCGACATACCGTGTCGACGCCATGGCACTGGCCAGCAAGGATGCCTTGAACGAAGACACCCGCCTGCGTCGTGACCATTTCTTGCGTATGCATGGCTTTGATGTGGTCTACGCCGACGCTCAGCATCTCAAAGCCAGCCTCGAAGACGTGCAGGTGGGTGAGCTGCTGAACAACTGGAACACCGAAAAAGTCCAGTTTGTGGAGATTCTGGAGGCCGCGCAAATGCTGCAACAGGCCGAACAGACCTTGCAGGAGCAGGAAGTCAAACTGCGCGAGAAAGAAGAAAAGGTCACTAAATACCAGCGCGAAGACACCGGTCTGCGTTTCACCATCACCTGCCTGGTGGCCTTTGCGGTGTTTCAGGCGGGGCTGCTGATCTGGATCGCCACGCACCGCTAATGCCCACTGAAATTGCGCAGTCATGCGGAGTCGCTACCGGGTAGCACAAGGCTGCGAGCGGGCGTAAAGCCGTTCACGCCAGTGTGAAGACACACTGGGTGATTGCCTTTACGACCGCTTTGCCGTCGATCGCAGCCTCGCGCTACTCGTCAACGGCTACAGCGCCTTGCCCTTACACCCGTGACGCAAACAACGCTTGATGATTGCGGCACTGCTCAGCGGTGAGCATGAACACGCCATGACCGCCGCGCTCAAAATCTAGCCACGCAAAATCGACTTCCGGGTACAGCGCCTCAACATGCACCTGGCTGTTGCCCACTTCGACAATCAACAAACCCTTCTCGGTCAAATGCTCACCCGCCTCGGCCAGCATGCGACGCACCAGATTCAGCCCATCATCGCCACAGGCCAGGCCCAGCTCTGGCTCGTGCTGATACTCAGCTGGCATGTCAGCAAAATCTTCGGCATCCACATACGGCGGATTGGACACGATCAAATCAAAACGCTGGCCCGGCAACCCGTCGAAACCGTCGCCCTGCACCGTGTACACACGCTCATCCACGCCATGACGCTCGATGTTTTGATTGGCCACCTCAAGCGCTTCGTACGAAAGATCCGCCAGCACCACCTCAGCGTTCTGAAACTCATAGGCGCAGGCAATACCGATGCAACCCGAGCCGGTGCACAAGTCAAGAATGCGTGCAGGCTCAGCCGCCAACCAAGGTTCAAAGCGTTTTTCGATGAGTTCGCCAATCGGCGAGCGTGGGATCAGCACGCGCTCGTCAACGATGAACGACATGCCGCAGAACCACGCCTCACCCAGCAAATAGGCGGTTGGCACACGCTCTTCAATGCGACGCTTGAGCAAATACTGAAGGTTTACCAGCTCATCATCTTCAAGACGGCAATCCAGATAGCTGTCAGCAATTTCCCACGGCAGGTTCAACGCGCCCAGCACCAATTGGCGGGCCTCGTCCCACGCATTGTCGGTGCCATGACCGAAGAACAGCTCTTCCCCATGAAAGTGGCTGACGGCCCAACGAATATGGTCGCGCAGAGTGCGCAGACGGGAAGTGATCAACGGTCTTACTCCTCAAAATCGACCGACGATTCTAACAGCCAAAACCCGACCCGGCCAAAGTTGTGCCCGGCGGTCACACCAAACGCCTCCCCTCACACGCCAAACTGAGCAAAATCGTTCTGTTTTATACATTTTTGAACCGCCAATTCAATGCTTGACTTGGCTACAGCCCAACAACCACGGCGTTTACAAGAATGGGCATTCACATAAACGCCCGGCCAGTGGAGAATGTCGCAAAAGCCCCACTCAAAGGAGCCCCGAATGTCAGCTTTAAAAACGATGTTTCAACTGACTGGACGCGGTTATGCCGCCGCCACTCTGAGCAACGCCAGCCTGTTGATCATCGATGCGCAAAACGAGTACCTGAGCGGCCCTCTGGCCCTGTCGGGCATGGACGCTGCCACCGCCAACATCGCCCTTCTGCTGGAGGCCGCCCGCAAGGCCAACCGCCCGGTGGTGCACATCCGTCACCTGGGCACGGTGGGCGGCATGTTCGACCCCCAAGGCGAACGCGGCGAATTCATCAAGGGCCTGGAACCCCAAGGTGATGAGGTGATCATCGAAAAACGCATGCCTAACGCGTTTAACGATACAGGTCTGCAAAAAACCCTTGAGCGACTGGGCTCGCTCGACGTAATTGTCTGCGGTTTCATGAGCCACTCCAGCGTCAGCACCACAGTGCGTGCCGCCAAGGATTACGGGCTTCGCTGCACCCTGGTCGAGGACGCCTGCGCCACCCGCGACCTGCCTACCCGAGACGGCATCATCCCGGCTGCCGAGGTGCAACGCACCGAGATGGCCATCATGAATGACAACTTCGCAACCCTCGCGCTCACTCAAAACCTGATTTGATCTGACGCCCTGCTGATAGGCGGCGCCTGCTAACCGCCTATCTGTAATACCAACTTCCTACATATCAAACACCTATTTCCGATTCCACTCCGGAACAAGATGCGAGTCTTCCTGTCGAAGGCCCGATACTCTTTAAGGAAAGATCGGAATGAAGATCTCCGATGGTTTTGATGCTCGTCGGTTACGTCCCAAAGGCCCCAGCCATTGGCGCTCACGCTTTATCTTGACGCTAGCGGCGCTGATCACGCTCTGTGGCTTGCTGATGGCACTGGCCGGTGTGGCGAGTGTGTTGGGCCGCCCTGCGGCCTTGAGTGAACTCAACGCCAACCCGGCCGGGGCTTCAGTGGTGCTGGGCATTGGCCTGCTAATCACTTGGCTGGGGATCTGGATGTGGCGCCGCCGTCGCCGTTACATGCGCCAGCCGCTGGGGCTGAACATGTCTGCACATTTAATGAAAAAGCACGATTAAGGCACATCCGCCGCACGCGGGTCGCCGACTTGGGTAAACTGGCGCCCCTTCGCGGAGGCTGACATGCAAGACGACGATTTTTCCCTGTTCAAAAACGAAATCCGCGGCGTGAAGCCGATCAAACATGATCGGGCTGATACCGGCAAACCCAAAGCTGACCGGGCACAATTGGCCAAGTTGCGGCAAAACGCGATTGTGCGTAGCAATGAGACGATCATTGACGGCTTGTCAGACCAGTTTGTGATTGATGTGGGACCCGAAGATCAACTGAGCTGGGCGCGCGATGGCGTGCAAGAAAGCCAGATGCGCAAGCTCAAACTGGGGCAGATCAGCTTTGAAGGCAGCCTTGACCTGCACGGCATGACCGTCGAAAAGGCCCGCGAAACCTTGTGGGAGTTTTTGAGCGAAGCCACCCGGCTCGAAGTGCGCTGCGTCCGCGTGACCCACGGCAAGGCGGTGCGCCTGGATGGCAAACGGCCGATGATCAAAAGCCACGTCAACACCTGGCTGCGCCAGCACTCACAGGTGTTGGGATTCTGCTCATGCCAGGCCAAACACGGCGGCGCAGGTGCGGTGTACGTAATGCTCAAACGCACCATGATGGAGGGTCGCGACGAATAAACGTCGCGACAAGGGCGCAGACTCAGGCGCCCAGCTCTTCTTTTCTCTTTTCAGACCAAGCGTGATCACACTCCGCACATTCATAGTCATAGCGATTGATCACAAAGGTCGTGCTCATAAAGCGCGTATTGGTGCCGCGTGAATTTTTTTCGTGCACTTTGATACGTCCCTTGAAGCGATCCATCTCCTTGTGCCCCGTGCAGTCAAAATTCAGCGATTTGCACGATGGGCAACGATGACGGATGAAACGGTGCCATACAAAACCACCCAAAATGGCCGCCAATAACAGCCCTGTCCAAAGCAACCACTGCCCGCGTGCCTGACTTTCTTGACGAAGTTGCGTTTGCTGGCGCTGCTCTTGTAAAGCGACGGCCTGCGCCTGCTCGCGCGCAAGCGTGGCTTGCTGCTCGGCCTGGGCTTGTAGTTGCTGAGCCTGGTGCCTGGCGCGTTGCTCGCCATTGGCCTGTGCAATCCAGTATTTGAAGCGCGGGATGCCGTCAATGACCTTTTGCATGGCCTCAGTGCGCAAACGGTAGGTCGAGTCCTGAGTGGGATCATTTTGCAAATTACGCTGCGCGTACCAGTTACGCGCTTCTTGCAGTTCGGCCATTTTTTGCTGCTCAAGCCGATACTTCAAATACTCAAAGTCGGCGTCATCCCACTGCAACACCGGCTTGCCAAACAACTTGGCCTGAGGATCACGCCAGGCTGACTCGCTCAATAGCCCCTGCACGTTATAAAAATACTTGGGATCAAACAGAATCGGGATCGGGTTATCGGCCGCCATCGCTGGAGCTGTCGGCGCAATGACCCGGGCCGCGACTGGAGCGGCAACTGGAGCGGCCGCGGGCACGCTTGAACTCACCCCGTTCAAAGCATCCAGTTGTTGCTGATAGGCTGCGGTCAAACACACCACGTTTGCCGAACACTGTTCACGCGGGCCTCTGAGCCACGCCAGTTGCCGACTTCTGACCTGAGGGTCCTGCGCAAGCGCCTGACGATAAGTGCGCGACAACTGCTCATCCAGTGCCGACAACGCCGGATTGCCACAAATGGCATATTCGACCTGGGTGCTGGCCTTGGTGCAGTCAAAACTGGCGGCGTTGCTGTGCGTCATGCCCACGCTGAAAAACAGTCCCGCCAACACCCGTGACGACCTGTGCAGTAATGCGTCCATGTCCGCTGTGCATCCTTGATCAAAAAGAGGGCCTGCCCGAATTGGCATCATTTAGCCATTAGGCGCGCATGCTATCGATTTCGCAGTGGGCAAACCAGATGCTCAGTTGCGAATACGCACTGCGCGTACACCCATCGCTCGACCTACGCTACTATGTGCGCCAAATGAAGTGCACCCCAAGTACCTGATCACCCTTCGCGGCACACACTTGCCGATGGGCGCCACCCAGGTACAGTCCACTCGATACCCCTTTGAAACCCACATGGAAAACAGCCCTGTGACATTGGAACAAAACTACACCGCCATCCTCGGTCAACTGGGCGAAGACGTCTCCCGTGAAGGCCTGCTCGACACGCCAAAGCGCGCAGCCAAAGCCATGCAGTACCTGTGCCGTGGCTATGAGCAAACCCTGGAAGAAGTCACCAACGGTGCCTTGTTCAGCTCGGACAACAGCGAAATGGTGCTGGTCAAGGACATCGAGTTGTATTCGCTGTGCGAGCACCACCTGCTGCCGTTTATCGGCAAGGCGCACGTGGCGTACATTCCGAGCGGCAAAGTGTTGGGCCTGTCGAAAGTGGCACGTATCGTCGATATGTATGCCCGCCGCCTGCAAATCCAGGAAAACCTCAGCCGTCAAATTGCCGATGCCGTGATGCAAGTCACGGGCGCCCTGGGCGTTGCGGTCGTGATCGAAGCCAAGCACATGTGCATGATGATGCGCGGTGTCGAGAAGCAGAATTCGTCGATGATCACCTCGGTGATGCTCGGCGAGTTCCGCGACAACGCTGCCACACGCAGCGAGTTCCTGAGCTTGATCAAGTAATACGTGTACAAAAAACCGGCGTTCATCGCCGGTTTTTTTTCGTCCGCCGAATTCAGGTAAGCTGCGGGCCTTATTTCTTGCCCCATGAGGCTTTTACTGTGTTTATCAAAGCGCTTCGCGTAGGCCTGGGTCAGTTGATCATCGCTGGCGACTTCATGACCCGCCCCAGTAAAAAACAACGCCCTGACGCTGCTCAGGCGCAGGTGGATCAAGCGGCCAAAAACCTGACCCTGTATCAGTTCCATGCCTGTCCGTTCTGCGTCAAAACCCGCCGTAACCTGCGCCGCTTGAACGTGCCGGTGGCGCTGCGGGATGCGAAAAACAATGAGCAGGATCGCCAGACCCTGCTGGAGCAAGGCGGCAAAATCAAAGTGCCGTGCTTGCGCATTGAAGAAGATGGCAAGACGACCTGGATGTACGACTCCAAGGTAATCATTGAGTACCTGAACAACCGTTTCGCCAACGTGTAACCCGCAAAACTCAGGCCTCGCCCGCCACTCCAGGGTTGGCGGATGTAAAAAAACCGGCACATGGCCGGTTTTTTTATTGCGCGGGTTTACCCCAGCATCGTCACGTGGTGCGGGTGACTGGCCACCCGCTGTAACCAGGCCTGAATACTCGGGTAAGCCCCAAGCTCAAAGCCGCCCTGATGGGCGACATGGGTGTAGGCATACAGCGTCACATCGGCAATCGAGTAGTGCTCGCCCACCAAATAGGGTGTGCGGGCCAACTGTTGCTCCATGACATCCAGCGCCTTGTAGCCGCGCTTTTGCAGGGCGCGGTACTCCTCAAGTCGCGCTTGCGGCAAACCCAGATAAAACTGGATAAACCGCGCCACCGCGATGTAAGGCTCATGACTGTATTGCTCGAAAAACTGCCATTGCAGCACCTGGGTGCGCAAGCGCGGCTCGGTCGGCAGGAACTCGCTGCCGTCCGCCAGGTAGTTGAGGATCGCGTTTGACTCCCACAAACACGTGCCGTCTTCAAGCTCCAGCACCGGCACTTTGCCGTTGGGGTTTTTCGCCAGAAATTGCGGGGTTTGGGTTTCGCCCTTGAGAATGTCCACCGCATGCCATTGGTATTCAAGCCCCAGCAAATGCAGCATCAGCTTGATTTTGTAGCAATTGCCCGAGTTGTAATCGCCATAAACCTTGAGCATCGCGACTCCTTTTACGCCGCCTGGGCGGCTTGTGCCTGACGAATAACATTAGCCAGGCGCTTAAGGCCCTCGTGCAAACGCGCAGGGTCGATGTGGCTGAAGTTCAGGCGCAGGCTGCCAACGTTCTGGTCCGGCTCGGCAAAGAACGGCTCGCCCGGCATGAATGCCACATTCTGCTCCAGCGCCGGCTTGAGCAAGGTACGGGTGTCAAACGGTTGCTTGAGGGTCAGCCAGAAAAACAATCCGCCCTGTGGCACCTGCCAATCGGCCAGATCCGCGAAGTGCTCTTGCAGCGCGGCTTGAAAACCATCACGGCGAATGCGGTAGAAGTCACGCAACTCGGCCAGGTGATTGCTCATTTTTTGCGTGCCGATCCACTGCAAGGCTTGCCATTGGCCCACACGGTTGGTGTGCAGGTCGGCGGATTGCTTGAGGCGCAGCAAATGCGGGTACAGGTCGGGGCTGGCAATCAAGAAACCGACGCGCAGACCGGGCAGCAAGGTTTTGGAAACGGTGCCGGTGTAGATCCAGCTGGCTTTTTTCAAACGGCTGACAATCGGCGTGGCGCTGCCACCGTCGAAGTTCAGCTCGCGGTACGGCTCGTCTTCGATCAGCGTCACGCCGAACTCGTCCAGCAAGGCTGCAACGGCATCGCGCTTGGCTTCGCTGTAACGCACGGCCGACGGGTTCTGGAACGTCGGGATCAGGTAGATGAAGGCGGGCGAATGTTGTTCCAGCTCGCTGCGCAGTGCGGCCAGGTCCGGGCCATCGGCTTGCAACGGAAAGCTCAGGCACTGCGCGCCGAACAATTGGAAAATTTGCAGCGCCGCCAGGTAAGTCGGGGCTTCGAGCATGATCTCGGTGCCCTTGTCGATGTACAGCTTGGCGGCCAGGTCGAGGGCTTGCTGCGAACCGCTGAGTACCATCACTTGGCTCGCGTCGCAGTCAACGCCCAGGGCGCGGGCCTCTTGGGCCAGCACTTCACGCAGCGCCGGTTCGCCTTCGCTCATGCCGTATTGGCCCATCGAGGCGGGCATGTCGGTCCAGTCGACTTTGGGCAGCATCGCTTCGGCCGGTAGACCGCCTGCAAAGGACATGACTTCCGGACGTTGGGCCGCAGCCAGAATTTCACGAATCAAAGAGCTTTTCAGGCGGGAAACACGTTCGGAGAAGGCCATACAGATCACCGGTAGCGGAAGTAATTGGAAATAAGTCAAACTGATTGACCGAAATTACGCCGCGCAGCCTAGATACGTCAATATGCTTGACCTTAAAAATCCGACCACTCAGCGTGCCGCCATGCAAGCCTTCTTCTTTGGCTATCAAGCATTTACCGCCAAAGCGGATGAAATGCTGGCGCGTCGTGGGCTGAGCCGGGTGCATCAGCGCATCGTGTTTTTTATCGCGCATTACCCCGGTGTCAGCGTCAAAGAACTGCTGACATTGTTGGGGGTCAGCAAGCAGGCACTCAATACGCCATTGCGCCAGTTGATCGAGATGAACCTGGTGCGCAGCGTCGCGCCAGAGACCGACAAGCGCAAGCGCCTGCTGGAGTTGACCCCCGAGGGCGTGCGTTTTGAGCGCAATTTGCGTCGCGAACAGGTCAAGCTCTTGCAACGGGTCTTCGCCCAAGAAGGCGAAGACGCGGTGAACGGCTGGTTGGCAATCAATCATGCCTTGGGGCAAAACCGTACCTGACGCGCTCATCACCCTCCCCCAGACAACACCCTTCGTACATTTCTGAAAACATTATTTGCTTTATTTGTATACAAAAGCATAATTCAGCTCACGCTCTTTCTTGACCTTGCAGTCAGAAAAAGCCGTTTTTTGCCTTATTTGCCTCAACCAGCGCGCTCAAAAACAATAAAAGCCTGAGGAAATCACTGTGGACAGCCCTAAACCCCAAGCCCCTACCCTGGACCTTTCACCGCCCGTTCAACGCGGCTGGCTGGAACGTCTGTTCAAACTGTCGCTGCATGGCACCACCGTCAAAACTGAGTTGATCGCCGGGCTGACCACGTTCATCACCATGGCGTACATCATCTTCGTCAACCCCAACATCATGGCCGACGCGGGCATCAATCACGGCGCAGCCTTTGTTGCCACCTGCATTGCGGCCGCCCTGGGCAGCTTGCTGATGGGTTTGTATGCAAACTGGCCTGTGGGCCTTGCTCCCGGCATGGGCTTGAATGCGTTTTTCACCTACACCGTGGTCGGCACCATGGGCTACAGCTGGGAGACCGCGCTGGGCGCGGTGTTTGTCTCGGGCGTGTTGTTTTTGATCCTGACCCTGTCGCGCATACGCGAATGGCTGCTTAACAGCATCCCCGTGAGCCTGCGCTATGCGATGGGCGCGGGGGTCGGTCTGTTCCTGGGCATCATCGGCCTCAAAACCTCGGGCATCATCGTCGACAGCTCCGCCACCCTGATCAAACTCGGGTCGTTGCGCGATCCGGCCCCTTTGCTGGCCGCCGTGTGTTTTTTGATGATTGCGATCCTCAGTTACCACCGGGTGTTCGGCGCCATTTTGATCAGCATCATTGCCGTTACTTTGGCGGGCTGGGGCCTGGACCTGGTGCACTACAACGGCATCCTCTCCGCCCCGCCCAGCCTGGCGCCAACCTGGATGGCGATGGACCTCAAAGGCGTATTCAACATCAGCATGATCAGCGTGGTCCTGGCCTTCCTGTTTGTGCACATGTTTGATACCGCGGGCACCTTGATGGGCGTGGCGCAACGCGCAGGGCTGGTCAAGGCCGACGGCAAAATCGAAAACCTGTCGCGGGCACTTAAAGCCGACAGCGCTTCCAGCGTTTTTGGCGCCGTGGTCGGCGTGCCACCGGTCACCAGCTACGTCGAAAGTGCCGCCGGGGTGGCCGCAGGCGGGCGCACCGGGCTGACGGCTGTGACGGTCGGCGTGCTGTTCGTTGCGGCCATGTTTTTCGCGCCGCTGGCCGGCATGATTCCGGCGTATGCAACGGCAGGTGCGTTGATTTACGTGGCCATGCTGATGATGGGCGGCATGCAGCACATCAACTGGGAAGAACCCACCGATTGCATCCCGGCGATTGTGACCATGATCATGATGCCGTTGACTTTTTCAGTGGCAGACGGCATCGCCCTGGGCTTTATCAGCTTTGTGGCGCTGAAGGCGGGCACGGGTAAATACCGGGAAATCTCCGTCAGTTTGTGGGTGCTCTGCGCGATTTTCATTGCCAAGTTTATTTACCTGTAAACGCGGCAATACCAACCGGCCCCGCCATTGCGCGGGGCATTTGTTGCAATGGAGGAAGTGATGAGTCTGGAAACCTGGCTGCTGTTCAGCAGCGCGGCATTGGTGGTAATCCTGATTCCAGGGCCGCTGTCGTTATTGATGATCAGCAACAGTTTGAACTACGGCCTGCGCCGTTCGTACCCGGCGTTTCTGGGCGGTGTAATTGCCTCGATCTGTTTACTCAGTGCCTCGGCGCTGGGGCTGGGCGCCTTGCTGCTGGCCTCGGAACAATTGTTCAGCGCACTCAAAATTGTCGGCGCGCTGTACTTGTTCTACCTCGCCTGGCAGAGCTGGAAGCAATCGCGGCTGCCAGCCCAAGCGGCCCAGGTACCTGAAGCTGCCCCAAAACCGCGCTTCACCGCCCTGTTTGGGCGCGCCTTTGTTTTGGGCGCCAGCAACCCGAAAGACATTCTGTTTTTTGCAGCATTCTTGCCGCAGTTCCTCAACCCCGACCAACCCTTCCTCAGCCAGTTACTGGTGATGATCGCCACCTGGACGGTACTCGACTTGTGCTGCAAGTTGGCTTACGGGCTGGGCGCCCACGGCGCTGCGGGTTACTTGCGCAGCGGCAAGGGCCAAAGCTGGTTTAACCGGGTCAGTGCCGGCTTGTTCGGCGTGGCGGGTACAGCGTCGTTGTTGAGCCGTTAGGCCCGATCAGCGCGTTTGTGTGGCGCGCACTGTTGAATGTTTGACGACGGCCACACCGCCGGATCACAGCCCCGCTTCTGCCCGACTCCAGCCTGTAAAGCTAGTCGCGCAGGAGCGCAGCGACGCTGCGATGACCGGGTTGCTTTTCGACAGGCGAAAAAAAGCCCGCAGTGTGAGCGGGCAAAAACCACATGCGCAGGGTGAAAACTAGCTGCCGCGATACGTGGAGTAGCTGTACGGCGAAATCAACAGGGGGACGTGGTAATGCGCTTGTTCGGCATTGATACCGAACCGCAGCACCACGACATCCAAAAAGGCTGGCTCTGGCAGTTGTACACCGCGGGCGCGGTAGTAATCCCCAGCGCTGAACTGCACCTGATACACCCCGGAGCGGTAGTCGTCACCTTCCAGCAATGGCGCGTCGCAACGGCCGTCGCTGTTGGTCAGCGCGGTGGCGACCAGTTCCAGCTGTGAACCCTCAACCCGATACAACTCGACTTTGATCGAGCTGCCTGGGCAACCGTGTGCGGCATCCAAAACGTGCGTGGTTAAACGTCCCATTGATTTTGCGTGCCTGGCGAATGAGTGTTCACTCAGGCCTCGCGCCTCCCGGAGTCAGTGAATAAAAAGGAGCCAGCGCACTCTATCGATGCACGATTGAGCAGCGGCGAAGCCACGATTAAGACATTTATCAAAAAAATTGTACACAATTAAAATCACAACTTAACCCAGGCCCCGAATCACGTGGCCTCAGAGCTAATCCCTGTCAACGACGCAGCTCTCGACGACTTTATATTCACGACCTGACCGATCAGGCAGGTTTCTTGCTTGTACACTTGCAGCACAAATCATGGTAAAAATGCAAAAAATCAGGCTTACAAAGTGTTTGTAAAGTTGTATACAATCAGGCCATCGCAGTGAAGCCAGGTCTGGCCGAACGACTGTCAACACGAATAATAAGGAAGACTGTAGTGAGCGCTGATTACCCACGCGACCTGATTGGTTACGGTCCTAACCCTCCCCACCCGCACTGGCCGGATAACGCGCGCATTGCCCTGTCGTTTGTACTCAATTACGAAGAAGGCGGCGAGCGCAACATCCTGCACGGTGACAAAGAGTCCGAAGCCTTCCTCTCGGAAATGGTTTCAGCGCAGCCACTGCAAGGCGAGCGCAACATGAGCATGGAATCCCTCTACGAATACGGCAGCCGCGCTGGCGTGTGGCGGATTCTCAAGCTGTTCAAAGAATTTGATCTTCCCCTGACCATTTTCGCCGTGGCTATGGCTGCCCAGCGTCACCCCGATGTGATCCGCGCCATGGTCGCCGCGGGCCATGAGATTTGCAGCCACGGCTATCGCTGGATCGACTACCAGTACATGGATGAGGCGCAAGAGCGCGAACACATGCTCGAAGCGATCCGCATCCTCACTGAAATCAGCGGCGAGCGCCCCTTGGGCTGGTACACCGGCCGCACCGGCCCCAACACCCGCCGTCTGGTGATGGAAGAAGGCGGTTTTTTGTACGACTGCGACACCTATGACGATGACCTGCCGTACTGGGAACCCAACAACCCGACTGGCAAGCCGCATCTGGTGATCCCGTACACGCTGGACACCAACGACATGCGCTTCACCCAGGTGCAGGGTTTCAACACCGGCGAGCAGTTTTTCCAGTACCTCAAGGATGCCTTCGACGTGCTCTACGCCGAAGGTGCGCAGGCGCCAAAAATGCTTTCCATTGGCCTGCACTGCCGCCTGATTGGCCGCCCTGCCCGCCTGGCCGCCCTCAAGCGTTTCATTGAATACGCCAAAGGTCACGACCACGTCTGGTTCGCCCGCCGCGTTGATATCGCCCGCCACTGGCACGCCACACACCCTTTCGCCGCGGAGAACTCGAAATGAGCGCATTCAAGACCCTCAAGCCTTCAACCCTGAGCCGCGAAGCGTTCGTGCAAGCCTTTGCCGATATCTATGAACACTCACCCTGGGTCGCCGAGAAGGCCTACGACCTGGGCCTGGATGCCAGCGTCGATCAGATCGAAGGCCTGCACCAGCGCATGAGTGACATTTTGTTGAGCGCCGATCACGCCAGCCAGCTGGCACTGATCAACGCTCACCCGGACCTGGCCGGCAAAGCTGCCGTCCAGGGCCAACTGACCGAAGCCAGCACCCATGAACAGGCTGGCGCCGGTATTCACCAATGCACGGCCGAAGAGTTTCAGCGCTTCACCGAGCTGAACGACGCCTACAAAGCCAAGTTCAAGTTTCCCTTCATCATGGCGGTAAAAGGCAGCGACCGGCACCAGATCCTCGCCGCGTTCGAAACCCGCATCCATAACCCGGCAGACGCCGAGTTCAAGTGCGCGTTGGCAGAAATCAACAAAATAGCCCTGTTCCGATTACTCCAGCTCTAAGCCGACCCGGCATGTGCCGGTCAGGCATCTCCAGCCACTTATTCAAAGGCAGACCAGAAGAATGAAAGCTTACGCCGTACCGTTCGAGAAGTTCGTCAACTTGGCCGACGCCCGCTTGGGCACCAAAATCATCAGCGTCACCGATGATTGGTTCGCCGACGCCAACCGTCTGTTCCAGCCGACCCCGGCCGTATGGAAGGAGGGCGTTTTCGATGACAACGGCAAGTGGATGGACGGCTGGGAGTCCCGCCGCAAGCGCTTCGAAGGCTATGACAGCGCGGTGATCCGCCTGGGCGTACCCGGCTCGATCAAAGGCGTGGACATCGACACTTCATTCTTCACCGGCAACTTCCCGCCGTCTGCCTCGCTTGAAGCCTGCTTCCTGGCCTCGGGCGAACCGAACGAAAACACCCAGTGGGTTGAAGTGCTGTCGGCTGTCGAGTTGCAAGGCAACAGCCACCACTACCACGAGATCAACAACGATCAGGCGTTCAGCCACCTGCGTTTCAACATCTACCCGGACGGCGGCGTTGCCCGCCTGCGCGTCTACGGCGTGCCGTTCCGCGACTGGTCGGCGGTGGGTGACAACGAGCAGGTTGACCTGGCTGCGGCCCTCAACGGCGGCCGCGCGCTGGCCTGCTCCGATGAGCACTTCGGACGCATGAGCAACATCCTCAACCCCGGCCGCGGTATCAACATGGGCGATGGCTGGGAAACCGCCCGTCGTCGTACACCGGGCAATGACTGGGTCATCGTCGCGCTGGGGCATCCGGGCGAGATCGAAAAAATCATCGTCGACACCCTGCACTTCAAAGGTAACTACCCCGACAGCTGCTCGATTCAGGGCGCTTACGTCAAGGGCGGCACCGACAGCCAGATCGAAACCCAATCGCTGTTCTGGCGTGAACTGTTGCCGAGCCAGAAGATGGAAATGCACGCTGAACACACGTACAGCGAGCAACTGAAAAACCTCGGCCCGATCACTCACATCCGCCTCAACCTGTTCCCGGACGGTGGTGTAAGCCGCATCCGTGTACTGGGCAAAGTCGCTAAATAAGGTAGAGCCAGTCGTCGCTGCCGCAGGCGGCGACTGCACCCACAAAACACCACAGCAATCCGAATAAGAAGACCCACCATGCGCACATTAACGATTGAACCCTTGAGCAAAGAAGCTTTCGCCGCTTTCGGTGACGTGATTGAAACCGATGGCAGCGACCACTTCATGATCAACAACGGTTCGACCATGCGCTTTCATCGTCTGGCCGAAGTTGAAACAGCTACCCCGGATGACAAAGCGATCATCAGCATTTTCCGCGCCGATGCGCAGGACATGCCGTTTACCGTACGCATGCTGGAGCGCCATCCGCTGGGCAGCCAAGCGTTTATCCCGCTGCTCGGCAACCCCTTTCTGATCGTGGTCGCGCCCGTTGGCGACGCACCTGTATCAGGTTTGGTCCGCGCTTTTGTCAGCAATGGCAGGCAGGGCATTAATTACCATCGCGGCGTTTGGCACCACCCGGTGCTGACGATCGAAAAGCGGGATGACTTCCTGGTGGTTGATCGCAGTGGCACAGGCAATAACTGCGATGAGCATTTCTTTAAAGAGGATGAGCTGTTGATCCTCGCCCCCCACCAATAAGAGAAGGCCCAAACGCTCAAAAAAGAGCGACGGGCAGAGGTAAAGACTGTGGAAGCACATTTAATGGAATGGCTGAATCTGAGCGTGCGCTGGATTCATATGATCACTGGTGTGGCCTGGATCGGCGCGTCGTTTTATTTCGTCTGGCTGGAAAACAACCTCAACCGTGCCAACCCCAAAGACGGTCTGGCCGGCGACTTGTGGGCCATTCACGGCGGCGGCATCTACCACCTCGAAAAATACAAACTGGCCCCACCGACCATGCCGGAAAACCTGCACTGGTTTAAATGGGAAGCCTATTTCACCTGGATGTCCGGCATTGCCTTGCTGTGCCTGGTGTTCTATTTCAACCCGGCGCTGTACCTGATTGCACCCGGCAGTACCCTCAGTGGCCCTGAAGCGGTCGCCATCGGTATCGGGTCGTTGATTGCCGGCTGGTTTGTCTACGACTTTCTGTGCGACTCCGCTTTGGGTAAACGCCCGGCGTTGCTCGGCTTGGTCCTGTTTGTGCTGTTGGTTGCGGCAGCGTTTGGCCTGAGCAAAGTGTTCAGCGGGCGCGGCGCCTACCTGCACGTCGGCGCCATCATCGGCACCATCATGGTGGGTAACGTGTTCCGCACCATCATGCCGGCGCAGCGCGCGCTGGTGGCGGCCATCAAGGAAGGCCGCACGCCCGATCCGGCACTGCCGGCCAAAGGCTTGCTGCGTTCGCGTCACAACAACTATTTCACCCTGCCGGTGCTGTTCATCATGATCAGCAACCACTTCCCGAGTACCTATGGCAGCCAGTACAACTGGTTGATCCTGGCCGGGATCGCCGTGTTGGCCGTGTTGGTGCGTCACTACTTCAACACCCGCCACAACAGCCATAAATATGCCTGGACCTTACCGGTCGCAGCCTTGGGCATGATTTGCCTGGCGTACGTCACCGGCCCGACCCCGACACCAGCAGCCCCGCAAGCGGCCAAGGTGATCAAGTATCAGCCCATCCCGGAAACCGCCGTCAGCGGTGCCAAGCCAGATGCCCATCCCGCTCCGGTCACGGCGCCCGCCGCCGCTGAAAAACCGGTGGCCACAGTTGATTTCGAACAAGTGCATGCCGTGATCCAGGAACGCTGCACCGTGTGTCACTCCTCAAAACCCACCAGCCCGCTGTTCAGCGCAGCACCGGCTGGCGTGATGTTTGACACGGCACAACAAATCCAGCTGATGGCGCCACGCATTCAGGCGCAGGCCGTCGCCAGTCAAATCATGCCGTTGGGCAACATTACGCAAATGACCCAACAAGAGCGTGAACTCATCGGTTCCTGGATCAACACAGGAGCTCAAACTAACTGATACACACTGTTTGTGGCCGCTACCGAAGGCTGCGATCACCCCTCGCCGGGGTGCCCGGTTCGATACGTCTTGCAGTCTGTCGAACCTGTCGCAGTCTTCGGTAGCGGCTACAAAACCACACCACTAGCTCACAACAATAAAAATGACCGAGGTGTTGCATGTCCGATTTAACTGAAGCGCGCATACCCGCCGTGACCGCCCCGCCGCCTATTCAGCGGTTGCCGATGTTGCAATTGATTCTGGTGGGTTTGCAGCACGTGTTGCTCATGTACGGGGGCGCCGTGGCCGTGCCGCTGATCATCGGACAAGCCGCTGGCCTGAGTCGTGAGGAAATTGCTTTTCTGATCAACGCCGACTTGTTGGTGGCGGGGATCGCAACCATCGTGCAGTCACTGGGCATTGGCCCTATGGGCATCCGCATGCCGGTGATGATGGGCGCCAGTTTTGCGGCGGTGGGCAGTATGGTGGCGATGGCCGGTATGCCGGGTATCGGTATGACCGGCATTTTCGGTGCCACCATTGCAGCTGGCTTCTTCGGGATGGTCATTGCGCCCTTCATGTCCAAAGTGGTGCGCTTCTTCCCGCCACTGGTGACCGGCACGGTCATCACCTCAATTGGTTTGTCGCTGTTTCCGGTCGCCGTCAACTGGGCGGGCGGCGGCAGCAGTGCTGCACAATTCGGCTCTCCGGTGTTTCTGTGCATTGCGGCATTGGTGCTGGGCACCATCTTGCTGATCAACCGTTTCATGCGCGGCTTCTGGGTCAATATTTCAGTGTTGATCGGTATGGCGCTGGGCTATGTGCTGTCGGGTGCAATGGGCATGGTTGACCTAAACGGCATAGGTAACGCGCCGTGGTTCCAGGTGGTCACACCCTTGCATTTCGGCATGCCTGAGTTCCATCTGGCGCCGATCTTGTCGATGTGCCTGGTGGTGGTGATCATTTTTGTCGAGTCCACCGGGATGTTTCTGGCGCTGGGCAAGATCACCGGTCAGGAAGTCACCCCGCGCATGCTGCGCCGCGGCTTGCTGTGTGACGCAGGCGCCTCCTTTCTGGCCGGGTTCTTCAACACCTTCACCCATTCCTCCTTCGCCCAAAACATCGGCCTGGTGCAGATGACCGGCGTGCGCTGCCGTTCGGTGACGATCATGGCGGGGGTGTTTTTGATCACCCTGAGCTTGCTGCCTAAAGCCGCCTTTTTGGTGGCTTCGATTCCGCCAGCGGTATTGGGCGGCGCAGCCATTGCCATGTTCGGCATGGTGGCGGCGACCGGCATCAAAATCCTGCAAGAAGCCGATATCGCCGACCGCCGCAATCAGTTACTGGTCGCGGTCAGTATCGGCATGGGTCTGATTCCTGTGGTGCGTCCCGAGTTCTTCGCCCACTTGCCGATGTGGATGGGCCCCATCACCCACAGCGGTATCGCGATGGCTGCCGTCAGTGCGGTGTGCCTCAATCTGCTGTTCAACGTATTGGGCGGCGCCGAGCGTGCAGCCTTGAGTGGCCACGTGCATCAGCACTGATCACATGCCTTCACCCACTGGGGGCTGATTAAAGCGCTCACCTCACCCCTCTCCCTGTGCAGAGGGTTGGGGTGAGGGCTTTTGCTTTAAAACAATAATAAAAAGGAGTTACCCATGAAGTGCACACACTGGGGCGCTACGCTCGCGGGTGGGTTTTTGGCTGCCGGTCAGGTCATGGCCGGGGATCTGTTTTTATGGCAAACCAACAGCCTGACCTACCTCTACGGCAAGAACTTTGCGATCAACCCCTCGATCCAGCAAACCGTGACCTTTGAGCACGCCGACAAATGGAAGTACGGCGATAACTTCCTGTTCGTCGACCGGATCTTCTACAACGGCAAACCCGATCGCAACAAAGGCCCGCACACCTATTACGGCGAGTTCAGCCCGCGCTTGTCGTTCGGCAAAATCCTGGACCGCAAACTGGAGTTCGGCCCGATCAAAGACGTGCTGCTGGCCATGACCTACGAGTACGGCGAAGGTGACAGCGAGGCGTATCTGATCGGTCCCGGCTTTGATCTGGCCGTGCCCGGGTTCAATTACTTCACCCTCAACTTCTACCGCCGTCACACCGAAGGCCCACGCCCCGGCACAGGTGCCTGGCAGATCACTCCGTCGTTTTCCTACACCATCCCCATGGGGCGCTCCAATGTGCTGATCGACGGCTACATGGACTGGGTGGTCGACAACGATCAAAACTCACGCGGCACCTATCACGCCAACCTGCACCTCAACCCCCAGGTTAAATATGACTTGGGCAAAGCGTTGAATGTGGGTGAAAAACAACTGTATGTCGGCTTCGAATACAGCTATTGGAAAAACAAATACGGCATCGAAAACAGCAGCCGCCTGGACACCAACCAGAACACGGCCAGCGCCTTGGTTAAATTCCACTTCTAGCACCCTTTGCGTGCACGCTCCGTCATGGCCTGCCCGGTGGCGATGACGGAGCACTTGAGCCGAACAGTCAGAGACAGTATTCTGCGCGGCCGCTCACACTTGAGCGGTGTTTCAAAGCTGACTTACAAGCCAACTTAATCCATTCAGATCAAGTAGTTACACGCCTAATGACTCAACTGTCCGATACAGCTGAGCGCATTCCCTTGGCCAATCGCCACGTGTGGCCCAACACTTGCTCAGGGTATTAAAGTTGACCGAAGAGCCAACTTTTAAACACGGAACCAAAGTGCCAATACAGAGCACTACGTTCCATTCACCGCGTCACACTTTACTTTTTGGAGCAACCGAATGAAGCGCACACTGACCAGCCTGATGCTCGCGGGGAGCTTGCTGGGCGGGGCACCGGCCGTCGCCGGCGACCTGCTGCAATGGCAAACCAACAGCCTGACTTACTTGTGGGGCAAGAACTTCCAGGTGAATCCATCGATTCAACAAACCCTGACCTTCGAACACGCAGACAGCTGGAAGTACGGCGATAACTTCTTCTTCCTCGACCGTATTTTTTACAACGGTAAAGAAGACGGTAACGTCGGCCCGAACACCTATTACGGTGAGTTCACACCGCGCTTGTCACTGGGCAAAATCTTCGATCAGAAGTTTGAATTCGGCCCGATCAAAGACGTGCTGTTGGCCATGACCTACGAGTTTGGTGAAGGCGATACCGAGGCTTACCTGATTGGCCCAGGTTTTGACCTTGACGTGCCGGGCTTCGACTTCGTGCAGCTGAACTTCTACCAGCGCTTCCCGGAAGGCAACCGCGCCGGCAAAGGCGTGTGGCAGATCACCCCGGTATGGTCTTACACCCTGCCCGTGGGCAACTCTGACGTGCTGATCGACGGCTACATGGACTGGGTGGTCGACAACGACCAAAACGCCCGTGGCACCTACCACGCCAACCTGCACTTCAACCCGCAGGTCAAATATGACTTGGGCAAAGCGTTGAACTGGGGCGCCAAACAGCTGTACGTCGGTCTCGAATACGACTACTGGAAAAACAAATACGGCATCGAAGACAGCGGTTCCTTCAAAACCAATCAGGACACCGCGAGCCTGCTGGTCAAATACCACTTCTGATGCACCGGCCTCAGCCTGCTTGCCCCGGCTGAGGCACTCGCAGCACCCCGCGCAGCATCAAGTCCAGACTGTCCAGCGCCGCCGTCAGGCGCTGCGGCGGTTGTTGATCGGCGGCGATCCAGAACGAGGCATCCATCAAGCCGCCTTGAATCAAACGCGCCAACGCCTCGGGATCGGTGCGCTGGATCACCTGGGCCTCGATCAAGTCGCGCAACATCGCGGCCAGCGACGCACTGCAATCAGACTGGCTGCTTTGCAGGTACTCCGAACCCAATACAGAGGGAGCATCGCGCAACATAATGCGCTGCACTTCAACCTCCAGGGCCATCTGCAAAAATACCCGGCAACGTCCTCTGAACCCTTCCCACGGGCTGCTCGCCTGCTCGAATTCCTGCGCCAGCTGGGCGTCCAGCTCAGCGTCAATCTGTTGCACCACGGCCTGCAATAAGCCCTTCTTGTCGCCAAAGTGGTGATACAGCGCGCCACGGGTCAAACCCACCGAGGCGGTCAGCTCATCCATCGAGGTCTGCGCATAGCCCACCGATCCAAACGCCTGACGCGCCGCCTCGAGCAGCTTGGCACGGGTTTCTTCTATCATTTGTGAACGCGCTTTGGGCGCCATGTCCGCCTCCTTTATTTTTGGATACGCGGCGTATGTTAATTGACATACGTCGCGTATGCGTATATTTCTGCATACGCCGCGTATGTCAGGTTTCAAAAAAGCCCCATCGCGGCCCACTTATCGTTGCGGAGCTTGTATGGCAAACCCTTATCGCGAGATTTTCAGCGCCCCCGGCAGCATGGCTTTTTGCGCCGCGGGCCTGATCGCACGCATGCCGATTTCCATGACCGGGATCGGCATCATCACCCTGCTGGCACAGTTACGCGGATCGTATTGGCTGGCGGGCGCCGTCGCCGCGACCTTCGCGCTGGCGATGGCGCTCATCGCACCCCAAATTTCACGCTGGGTGGACCGCTACGGGCAAGGCCGCGTATTGCCTGGCGTCACCGCCATCGGGGTCAGCGCGCTGCTGGCCTTGTTGCTGTGCAGTTATCTGGGCACACCCGACTGGACACTCTTCGTATTTGCCGCATTGGCCGGGTTCATACCCAGCATGCCCGCCATGGTGCGCGCACGCTGGAGCGAGCTGTACCGCGGCTCGCCCAAGTTGCACACCGCGTTTTCGCTCGAATCGGTGCTCGATGAAGTGAGCTTCATTATCGGCCCGCCCATTTCCGTGGGCCTGAGCGTGGCCGTGTTCCCACAGGCTGGCCCACTGGTTGCCGCCGGGCTGCTGGCCATTGGCGTGACCGCGTTTGTGCTGCAACGCCAGACCGAGCCACCGGTTCACCCGCGCAGCACCGAACACGGCGGGACCGTGTTACGCCAAGGTGCGGTGGTTATTTTGCTGCTGGTATTGCTGGGTATGGGCACCATCGTCGGCACCGTGGACGTAGTCAGCGTCGCCTTCGCCCAACAACAGGGTCAACCCGCGGCCGCCAGCATTGTGCTGTCGGTGTACGCCTTGGGTTCCTGCGTGGTGGGGCTGATTTTCGGCACGCTAAAACTGAACATGCCCTTGCCCAAGCAGTTTTTGATCGGCGCACTGGCCACCGCCATCACCGTGGTGCCGCTGATGTGGGTCAACAGCATCGCAACCCTGGCGGGCGCCATGTTTGTCGCCGGGCTGTTTTTCGCGCCGACGTTGATCACTGCGATGGGCCTGGTAGAAAACATCGTCCCGGCGGCCAAGCTGACCGAAGGACTGACGTGGATGATTACCGGCCTGGGCATGGGCGTGGCACTGGGTGCTGTGCTCGGTGGCTGGGTGATTGACGCTTACGGCGCGCAGGCAGGTTTTGCCGTGTCGTTGGGCGCAGGCACAGGCGTGCTGTTATTCGCCGTGCTCGGCTATCGCCTGCTGCACAACAGCACCCTGCCCCGCACCGCCAGCTTGGCCGGTTAGATCCTGCCTGCCCGCGCCCGCGCGGGTAGTGGCCATATAATGGCAATGCGCTTTCTATGGCTATTATGTTTCGCGCCCGGCGGCCGATACAGACAGTGCAATATTTTTTCAGAAGACGCTCTGTCTCAAGCCTCGGGAGTACAAACGGATGTTCAACCGCCGATGGCGCCAACGCTGCGCCAACCTTGAAACGCAATTAAATGCGTTAGAGCAGGACAAACAGGCCCTTGAACAGGAGGTTCAAGCCCTGCGTGCACAGGTCATTCAAGACCGCGACCAGCAGCAAGTGCTGGAACACTACGAACGCTACCAACAAGACTTGCACAGCAAGCTGGAGCGTTTTGACGAATCGTTGCAAAAAACCCGCGATGGCGTAGTCGCACAGGCCGAAAGCCTGCAAGGTGAAGTGGTTCACTTGCGCGACAACAGCAATGTATTTGCGCAAACGTCAGCCCTGCTGGCCGGCTTCTCCAGTTCGCTGGGGCATATGGCCGGTCAAGGCGTCAGCAGTGTCGAAAGCGTCGGCGTGCTGCGCCAGCGCGTCGGCGAGATCAGTCGCATCGTCGAGCTGATCAAAGCCGTGTCCGACCAAACCAACCTGCTGGCCCTCAACGCCGCCATTGAAGCGGCCCGCGCGGGTGAACAGGGCCGCGGCTTTGCCGTGGTGGCCGATGAAGTGCGCGCGCTGGCACAACGTACCAATGGCGCAACCCAGGAAATCAGCCAGCTGGTGTCGAGTATCAACCAGGAAACCGAAGCCGCCAGCACCGCCATTGGTGTGTTGTCGGATGAAGCCTCACGGCTGTCTGGCGATGTCTCGCGCTCGGCTGAAACCCTCGACGAGATGATGACCCTGGGCGAGCACATGAGTCAGTTGATCGAAGGCATTGCCCTGCGCTCGTTCTGCGAGTCAGTGAAGCTCGATCACTTGCTGTTCAAGTTGATGGTCTATCAACGCTTGTTTAAACAGGACGAGAACCTGCAACTGTCGACCCACACCACCTGCCGCCTCGGCAAATGGTATTTGGCGCCAGAAACCCAGGCGCGCTATGCCGACAACCGCGACTTCCAGCAACTCAACGAGCCGCACCGCGTTGTTCACCAAACCGCGCACAACGCCCTGCATGCAGCCCAGGAGAAAAACTGGAGCCAGGTGCTACTGCAAATCAACGACATGGAAAGCGCCAGCCTCACGGTCAGCGCCATGCTCGACAACCTGAGTCACTGACCGCTCAACCCTTGATGGCGCGCCACACTTTGCTGACCGCCATCACCCCCGCCAACACCACAGCGCCGGCAATGATGCCGGCCACGGCGTTGAGCAACGTCGGCACAATCACCGACAGCGGTCCCACAAAAGGCGCGCTGCTCTGAGCCAACGCCTCAACCCAGTGATGCAGCACCGGCACGCCGTGGACCAGAATCCCGCCACCGACCATAAACATCGCCGCCGTACCAATGACCGTCAGCGCCTTCATCATGTACGGCGCAGCATTCAACACGCCTTGGCCGAAACTGCGCTGAACGCGCGGCCAGGTGCCATCGCCGGTCTTTTGGGTCAGGTACAAACCGCCATCATCCATCTTCACGATGCCCGCCACCACGCCATAAACCCCGACGGTCATGACGATGGCGATGCCGGACAGCACCACCACTTGCTGCATCAGCGGCGCATCCGCCACAGTGCCCAGGGTGATCGCAATGATCTCGGCCGACAGAATAAAGTCTGTGCGCACGGCGCCCTTGATTTTGTCTTTCTCAAAAGCCACCAGGTCGACTTCAGCATCCGCTGCGGCCGCCGACAGCGCGGCCCGATCGTGTTGATCGGCGTGCTTGCTGTGAAAAAACTTGTGCGCCAGCTTTTCAAAGCCTTCAAAACACAGATACGCGCCGCCCACCATCAACAGCGGCGTCACCGCCCAGGGTGCAAACGCGCTGATGGCCAACGCCGCGGGCACCAGGATCAGCTTGTTGCGAAACGAGCCCTTGGCCACCGCCCACACCACCGGCAGTTCGCGCTCGGCGCGTACCCCGCTGACTTGTTGCGCATTCAGCGCCAAGTCATCACCCAGCACTCCGGCAGTCTTTTTGGCGGCCATTTTTGTCATCAGCGCGACGTCGTCAAGTACCGCGGCGATGTCGTCGAGCAACATCAGCAAACTGCTGCCTGCCATGGGGGGTTGTCCCTTCCAGATTGAATGACGCTAAGCATAGCGTGTGCCAGCCCTCAAGCGGCAATCTTGAGCCGCCCGCAAGCCCGGTGCTACCATGCCCGACCGCCCAAGCAGGCAAGGAAATACGGGTTTATGAGCAGCATCCGCGAACGTAATAAAGAGCTGATTTTGCGCGCCGCCAGCGAAGAATTCGCTGACAAGGGTTTCGCCGCCAGCAAAACCAGCGACATCGCGGCCAAGGCAGGCGTGCCCAAGCCCAATGTGTATTACTACTTCAAGTCCAAGGAGAACCTCTACCGCGAGGTGCTCGAAAGCATCATCGACCCGATTCTACGGGCCTCGACCCCGTTCAATGCCGACGGCGAACCGAACGAAGTACTGAGCAACTACATCCGCTCAAAAATCCTGATTTCCCGCGACCTGCCGTTTGCATCCAAGGTCTTTGCCAGCGAAATCATGCACGGCGCGCCGCACTTGAGTGAAAAACAGGTCGAGTTGCTCAACGCTCAGGCCAAGCACAACATTGAGTGCATTCAAATCTGGATCGACCGCGGGCAAATTGCCCCCATCGACCCGCACCACCTGATGTTCAGCATTTGGGCCGCAACCCAGACCTACGCAGACTTCGACTGGCAAATCTCGGCCATCACCGGCAAAGCCAAACTCGACGACCACGACTACGAAGCGGCGACCCAGACCATCATTCGGCTGGTACTCAAAGGCTGCACACCGGACTGAAGCTGAACACTGTTGGTAGTCGCCGGCGCAGGCGGCGAGTCTTTAAAAACATCAAAGGCTCGCCGCCTGCGCCAGCGACTACAGCACAAGACTCAGACCACCACGCCTGCATCCGCCCGCAAACCTTGCGCTTCTATGGCGCTGATCGCGCACTGTTCATCGATGTCAGATGTATCGCCGCTGATGCCCATCGCGCCAATCACCTGCCCATGCTCATCGCGTATCAACACCCCACCCGGCGCCGGCACCACCTCACTTTTGCCCATGCCATTGAGCGCTGCAAAAAACGCGGGGCGCTGCTGCGCGTCCAGCGCCAGCAAGCGCGAACCCTTGCCCAGCGCAATCGCGCCCCATGCCTTGCCAATTGCTATGTGGGGCCGCAACAGAC
This sequence comes from Pseudomonas sp. TAA207, assembly GCF_001529285.1. Lineage (NCBI taxonomy): Bacteria > Pseudomonadati > Pseudomonadota > Gammaproteobacteria > Pseudomonadales > Pseudomonadaceae > Pseudomonas > Pseudomonas sp. TAA207. The sequence goes on from NZ_LLWJ01000063.1 coordinate 120,946, forward strand.
TGGCGCCATCTTCACGCTGTAACGCCACCAGATGCCCTCCGCCATCCAGCACCGCCACCGCCAACGGTGCGGCTGAGATCTGACGCCCGGCTGCCAGGGCGTGAGTGGCCAGGTTTAACGCGAGTTTCAAGGTTAAAGCACTCATGGTTGCCGTCCTTATCTTGTTATTGGAAACCCTTTTGGTCGTCTTGATAGACGACCTGATACAACCAATAGAACACAATAAATATTAACTTTGTATACAATTTTACGCATGCGAATCGCCTGATAAAGTTGCAATCCCTCTATTTCACGCCTTCAAAGCCAAGCTCCACAGATTAACTAAAACCCATTGACCTGCACCACGGAGGATGAATACACTCGCCACACAGCCACTTGTATACAATTACAAAACGTAAGAGGCACAAAGCAATGAGCAAAATGAGAGCAATCGAAGCTGCCGTTCTGGTGATGCGTCGCGAAGGTGTCGATACCGCATTCGGTATCCCGGGCGCCGCCATCAACCCGCTGTACTCGGCCTTGCAAAAGGTCGGCGGCATCGATCATGTACTTGCTCGCCACGTGGAAGGCGCCTCGCACATGGCCGAGGGCTACACCCGGACCAAGGCCGGCAATATTGGCGTGTGCATCGGCACCTCCGGCCCCGCAGGCACCGACATGGTGACCGGCCTCTATAGCGCGTCCGCCGACTCCATCCCGATTCTGTGCATCACCGGCCAGGCGCCACGAGCGCGCATGCACAAGGAAGACTTCCAGGCCGTCGACATCACCAGCATCGTCAAACCCGTGACCAAATGGGCGACCACCGTGCTGGAGCCGGGCCAAGTGCCTTACGCCTTCCAGAAAGCCTTTTACGAAATGCGCTCCGGACGCCCTGGCCCGGTACTGATCGACCTGCCGTTTGATGTGCAAATGGCTGAAATCGAATTTGACATCGACGCTTACGAGCCGCTGCCATTGGCTAAGCCGTCGGCCACCCGCGTGCAAGTCGAAAAAGCCCTGGCCATGCTCGACAAGGCCGAGCGCCCGTTGCTGGTCAGCGGCGGTGGCGTGATCAATGCCGACGCCAGCGACCTGTTGGTGGAATTTGCCGAACTGACCGGCATCCCGGTCATCCCGACCCTGATGGGCTGGGGCACGATTGCCGACGATCACCCCCTGATGGTGGGCATGGTCGGCCTGCAAACCTCGCACCGCTACGGCAACGCCACCCTGCTCAAATCGGACGTGGTGCTGGGCATCGGCAACCGCTGGGCCAACCGTCACACCGGCTCGGTCGAGGTGTACACCGAAGGTCGTCAATTCATTCACGTCGACATTGAGCCGACACAAATCGGCCGTGTGTTCACCCCTGATCTGGGCATCGTTTCGGATGCAGGTTCAGCGCTCAAGGTCTTCCTTGAAGTGGCGCGCGAATGGAAAGCCGCGGGCAAGCTGAAAAACCGCAGCGCCTGGCTGCAAGACTGCCAGCAGCGCAAAGCCACCCTGCACCGCAAAACCCACTTCGATAACGTGCCGGTCAAGCCGCAACGCGTGTACGAAGAGATGAACCAGGTGTTCGGCAAAGACACCTGCTACGTCAGCACCATTGGTTTGTCGCAAATTGCCGGTGCGCAATTCCTGCACGTCTATAAACCACGCCACTGGATCAACTGCGGTCAGGCAGGCCCGTTGGGCTGGACCATTCCTGCTGCGCTGGGCGTGGTCAAAGCTGACCCAAATCGCAACGTGGTTGCCTTGTCCGGCGACTATGACTTCCAGTTCATGATCGAAGAGCTGGCCGTTGGCGCACAGTTCAACCTGCCCTACATCCATGTGGTGGTGAACAACTCCTACCTGGGCCTGATCCGTCAGGCGCAGCGCGGTTTTGAAATGGACTACTGCGTACAACTGTCTTTCGACAACCTCAACGCACCGGAACTCAATGGTTATGGCGTTGACCACGTCGCCGTGGCACAAGGTTTGGGCTGTAAAGCGCTGCGCGTCTTCGAGCCGAGCCAGATCCAGCCCGCACTGCGCCAGGCGCAAGAGCTGATCAAAGAGTTCCGCGTACCGGTGGTGGTGGAGATTATTCTCGAACGCGTGACCAATATCTCGATGGGCACCGAAATCAACGCCGTGAATGAGTTTGAAGACCTGGCGCTGGTGGGCAACGATGCACCGACTGCCATTTCGATGCTCGACTAACTAATCGTCCTGCCCCTCTCCCACAGGGAGAGGGCTCAAAAGCTGGAGTTCGCCATGCCGCGTTTTGCCGCCAACCTGTCCATGCTGTTCACCGAACAGGATTTTCTTGTCCGTTTTCAAGCGGCTGCCAACGCTGGTTTCCACGGCGTTGAATACCTGTTTCCGTACGACTACAGCTCTGCCGATATCAAGGCGCAGCTCGATGCCAACAAACTGACCCAAGTGCTGTTCAATTTGCCAGCCGGTGATTGGGCCAAAGGGGAGCGCGGGATCGCCTGCCTGCCGGACCGTGTTGAAGAGTTCCGTGCCGGTGTCGACCTGGCCATCGCTTACGCGCAAGTGTTGGGCAACGACCAGATCAACTGCCTGGCGGGTATTCGCCCACAAGGCGTTGACGAGGCCGTGATCGAAAAAACCTTCGTCACCAACCTCAAATACGCCGCTGACAAACTGCAAGCGGTGGGCATCAAGCTGGTGATGGAAGCTATCAACACCCGCGACATTCCGGGCTTCTACCTGAACAACACGTCTCAGGCGCTGGCGATTCAGGACAAAGTGGGCAGCGCCAACCTGTTCCTGCAATACGACATCTACCACATGCAAGTCATGGAAGGTGATCTGGCGCGCACGATGCAAACGCACCTGCCACACATCAACCATATCCAGTTGGCCGACAACCCAGGGCGCCACGAACCGGGCACCGGCGAGATCAACTACCGCTTCTTGTTCGAACACCTGGACCGCATTGGCTATCAGGGCTGGGTCGGCTGCGAGTACAAACCGTTGACCAGCACGGAAGCCGGGCTGGGTTGGCTCAAGACGCACAACGCGGTGTAAAAGCGTCACGCGCACACGCTGTAGCAGCTGCCGCAGGCGGCGTCCGGCGGCAAAGCCGGCGCAACGGTGTAACCGGCGCGCGCTGCAATGACGATTGCTTGGCAATCGGACGCAGCCTTCGCCAGCGAATACGGGCAGTGCAGCACCCCCTTAATAAAAACAAGAGGATTTGTCATGGCTAAAATCGGATTTATCGGCACCGGGATCATGGGCTCACCCATGGCCAGCAACCTGCAAAAGGCCGGGCACAGCCTGTTCCTGTCCACTCACCACGGTGCCGCCCCTGCCGAACTGGTTGCCGCGGGCGCCGTCGCACTGGCCAACCCGAAAGAAGTCGCCCAGGAAGCCGAATTCATCATCGTGATGGTGCCCGACACCCCGCAGGTCGATGACGTGCTGTTCCGTGAAGACGGGATTGCGGCGGGCCTTAGCCCCAACAAAGTGGTGATCGACATGAGCTCGATCTCGCCAACCGCCACCAAAGCCTTCGCCGAAAAAATCAACGCCAAAGGCGCGCAGTACCTCGATGCACCCGTCTCTGGCGGCGAAGTCGGTGCCAAGGCGGGCACCCTGAGCATCATGGTCGGCGGTGACGAAAAAACCTTCCAGCGTGCCCTGCCCCTGCTGCAAAGCATGGGCAAGAACATCACGCTGGTCGGCGGTAATGGCGACGGTCAAACCGCCAAAGTCGCGAACCAGATCATCGTCGCCCTGAACATTCAGGCGGTGGCTGAAGCCTTGGTGTTTGCTGCCAAGAACGGCGCCGATCCCGCCAAAGTGCGCGAGGCATTAATGGGCGGCTTTGCGTCATCCAAGATCCTTGAAGTGCATGGCGAGCGCATGATCAAAGGCACTTTCGATCCGGGCTTTCGCATCAGCCTGCATCAGAAGGACCTCAACCTGGCACTGGCCGGTGCGCGCGAGCTGGGCATCAATCTGCCCAACACCGCCAACGCCCAGCAAGTGTTCAGCACCTGCGCCGCCATCGGTGGCAGCAACTGGGATCACTCGGCGCTGATCAAGGGCCTGGAGCACATGGCCAACTTCTCGATCCGCGACAAATAATCGCGCTGTGCTTATAGCCGCTGCCCCATCTCGGGCGGCGGCTACACCTCTCACCCGCCTCTGAAGTGTGTCGCCACCATGCACGCCTCCCCCCTCAGCCAGCATTGCCCGGATTGGGCGACTGCTCTGTGCAACGGTTTCAGTCAGATTTTTTTGCAACGTCACCCCTTGTGTGGCGTGTTTTGCTTACTCGCGATTGTGGTCAGCGCACCCGCCCTGGTGGGCGGCGCCCTGCTCGGCGGTCTGAGCGGCCTGTTAACCGCCCAGCGACGCGGCTACCCGAAAGCGCAGCGTCAGGCCGGGCTTTACAGCTACAACGGCGTATTACTGGGCTTGTTGCTGAGCCATCAACTGCCGTGGTCGCCCATGCTGCCGCTGCTGATCATCGCCAGTGCTGGCCTGAGCACCATGCTGATTCATCAGTGGCTCAAACGTGCCCACCGCGATCAAAGCCTGATGGCCTACACCGCGCCCTTTGTCGCGCTCGGCTGGCTCTTGCTCAGTCTCAATGCCGCACCCGCTGCCAGCCTGAGCGCCACGCCGCCGGTCAATGCACACACGCTGCTGCAAGGGCTGTTCAGCGGCCTGGGCCAAGTCATGTTGTTGCCGTCGCCGATCGCCGGGCTGCTGATCGTGCTGGGGCTGTGGCTCAGTCATTGGCGGGCCGCGCTGTGGGCGCTGGCTGGTTCACTGGCCGGCCTGGGTTTTAGTCTGCTTGAGCACGAACCGCTGGCCGCGCTGAGTGGGTTGGGCGGTTACAACGCCGCACTCGCCGCACTGGCCCTGAGCCAGGGCACACGCCAACCCTGGCGGCCACTGGCGGGCATTGCACTGGCCCTGCTGCTGACACCCGGCTTCGCCGCCCTCGGCCTGCCTGCGCTGACGGCGCCCTTTATTCTCAGTTGTTGGCTGGTGCATGCCAGCATCCGCATCATTAAACCTGCGGGGGCGCGATCCGGGTTGCGCATTGAACGCTAATCCACGAATCTTCTTACCTTTGAGATTCGAGCTACCCACATGGATAACAACGATTGGCGTCAGCGTTTGTACGTCATGGTCTTTCAGGCCGACACACCCGCCGGACGCCGTTTCGATACCACGCTGCTGCTGATCATTCTGTGCAGTCTGGTGGTGGTGATACTCGACAGCATCGACAGCATTCATCGCGACTACGCCAGCGTGCTGGCCTATATCGAATGGGGCTTCACCTTCGTGTTTGCGATTGAATACGGCTTGCGCCTGTATTGCTCGCCCAAGCCCCTGCGCTACGCCTTCAGCTTTTACGGGCTGGTGGATTTGCTGGCCATTGTGCCCGGCATCCTGGCGATCTATTACAGCGACGCTCAGTACCTGCTGATTATTCGTATCATCCGCATGCTACGAATCTTTCGCGTGCTCAAGCTTGCCCCTTACTTGAGTCAGGCCAATTACCTGCTCTCGGCGTTACGAGGCAGCAAGCAAAAAATCATCGTCTTTCTGGTCAGTGTTTCCACGCTCGTCACCGTGTTTGGCACCCTGATGTACGTGGTCGAAGGACCCGAAAACGGCTTCACCAGCATTCCAATCAGTATCTATTGGGCTATCGTCACCCTCACCACCGTGGGCTTCGGTGACATCGTGCCCAAAACCCCGGTCGGGCAAATCATCTCGGCCCTGGTGATGATCACCGGTTACTCGATCATTGCCGTGCCCACCGGTATTTTCACCGCCGAACTGGCCAATGCCATGCGCGGTGAGCAACTCAAGCACAACTGCCCCACCTGCAAGAAAGAACGCCACGAACCCACGGCCTCGTTTTGCTCGCGATGCGGTAACGCGTTATTCACCAAAAATGCATAAGCAAAGCTTTTTTTAATCTTTTAAGCACTAAGCGCCAGCAGCTATAGTTGCTGGCAAATTGCCCTATTTGCCCCCTATAACAAGGAATGAGCCGTGAAAAAACTTTTTAGCGCTTCTGTCCTGGCCGCAAGCCTGGCCTTTATCGGTGTTGCCCATGCCGCGCCCCAGCCGCTGCTGAACGTTTCGTACGACGTCATGCGCGATTTCTACAAGGAATACAACCCGGCTTTCCAGAAACACTGGGAAGCCGGGCACAAAGAAAAACAGAACATTCAAATGTCGTTCGGTGGCTCCAGCAAGCAAGCGCGTTCGGTCATCGACGGTCTGCCCGCTGACGTCATCACCATGAACATGGCCACCGACATCAACGCCTTGGCAGACAACGGCAAGCTGGTGCCTGAAAACTGGGTCACGCTGCTGCCCGACAACAGCGCGCCGTTCACCTCCGCCACGGTTTTCATCGTGCGCAAAGGCAATCCAAAAGCGCTGAAAGACTGGTCAGACCTGGTCAAGGATGGCGTTGAAGTCATCGTGCCCAACCCGAAAACTTCCGGCAATGGTCGTTACACCTTCCTCTCGGCATGGGGCTACGTGCTGAAAAACGGCGGGGACGAAACCAAGGCCCGCGACTTCGTTGGCAAGCTGTTCGCCCACGTACCGGTTCTGGACACCGGCGGCCGTGCGGCCACCACCACGTTCATGACCAACCAGATTGGCGACGTATTGGTGACCTTCGAAAACGAAGCCGAAATGATTGCCCGCGAATTTGGTCGTGACCAGTTCGAAGTGATCTACCCAAGCGTGTCGGCCGAAGCTGAGCCGCCTGTGGCCGTGGTCGATAAAGTGGTCGACAAAAAAGGCACGCGTGCAGTGGCCCAGGCTTATCTCGAATACCTGTGGTCGTCTGAAGGTCAGGAAATCGCCGCCAACAACTACCTGCGCCCACGTGACCCGGCCGTACTGGCTAAATACCAGGACCGCTTCCCGAAAGTTGACTTCCTGTCGGTGGAAAAAACCTTCGGTAACTGGCGTGACGTGCAAAAAACCTACTTCAACGACGGCGGGGTCTTTGATCAGGTCTACCCGGCCAAGTAACCCGACACAGCCCGGATCGCAAATCTGCACCCGCGTAGCCGCTGCCGAAGGCTGCGTACGGCGGCGAAGCCGTCGTAAACGCCCTCGGCCGCGGCGACGTGACTTAACGCACACCGCAACAAGCTGTACATAAACACAGTAAAAACAGTTGCTCTCGTTTAAATCTCTGCCATGCTGTGCACCTTCTGCGCAGCATGAACGAGTGAAGCGATGCGGCTGTTTTTGTGTGAAAAACCTTCCCAGGCCAAGGATATTGCGGCCGTGCTCGGCGCCAGCCGACGCGGCGATGGCTGCTGGACGGGGCCCAACGCCACCGTTACCTGGTGCATTGGCCACTTGCTCGAAACCGCCCCGCCAGACGCCTACGACGAGCGCTACAAGCGCTGGGTGCTGGCCGATCTGCCGATCATTCCGGATAAATGGAAGATGCGGGTCAAACCCAAAACCGCCAGCCAGTTCAAAGCCGTCAAGCGTCTGCTGGGTGAAGCCAGCGAACTGGTGATTGCGACCGACGCCGACCGCGAAGGCGAAATGATCGCCCGCGAACTGGTCGATCACTGCCGGTATCGCGGCCCGATTCAACGCTTGTGGCTGTCCGCGCTGGACGACGCGTCCATTCGTAAAGCGCTGGCTGCACTCAAACCCGGTGCAGAGACCTTCAACCTGTACCACAGCGCACTGGGACGCTCGCGCGCCGACTGGCTGATCGGCATGAACATGAGCCGTCTGTTTACCCTGCTGGGGCGTCAATCCGGTTATCAGGGCGTGCTGCCGGTAGGTCGCGTACAAACCCCGACCTTGCGCCTGGTGGTCGACCGCGACCGCAGCATCAGCGACTTCGTGCCCGTGGCGTACTGGGCCATTGAGGTACACCTCAAGCACGACAGCCAAGTGTTCACCGCGCAATGGCGCGCCGACCCGCACACCTGTGACGAACAAGACCGCTGCCTGAATCAGGCTCACGCCCGGCAGGCGGCCACGGCGATGCAAAACGCCAGCCAGGCGCGCGTGGTCAAACTGCGTACAGAGCGCATGCGCGAAGTCGCGCCGCTGCCCTTCGACCTCGGCACGCTGCAAGAAGTGTGTTCAAAAAAGCTGGGGCTGGGCGCCCAAGAAACCCTCGACATCGCCCAGTCGCTGTACGAAACCTACAAAGTCATCACCTACCCGCGCAGCGATTGTGGCTACTTGCCACAAAGCCAGCACGCTGAGGCCGCGTCCATCCTCCACGCGTTGCAGCAGGCGGACCCCAACCTTGGCGCATTAGCCGCTCATCTGGACCCTCAACGCCGCTCACGGGCCTGGAACGACGCCAAAGTCAGCGCTCACCACGGCATCATCCCCACGGCGGCAGCCAAAAACCTTGAACGCCTGGCGGGCAAACCGCGGGCTGTCTATACGTTGATACGCGCACGTTATCTGGCGCAATTCCTGCCCAATCATGAGTACGACCGCACCCAGGCCGACTTCGATTGCGCGGGCCAGGCCTTGCGCGCAGTGGGCAAACAAATCGTCGAACCCGGCTGGAAACGCGCACTGCCCCAAGCCCTGGCCCCCGCCAAAAGCGACGCCCCGGCGCCGCAGCCGCTGCCCCTGCTGCGCGAAGGTCTGGATTGTGCGATTACCGACGTGCGGCTCAAAGACCTGTGGACCCAACCGCCCAAACCCTTCACCGAGGGCGATTTGATCAAGGCCATGAAAAACGTCGCCAAGCTGGTGCAAGACCCGCTGCTCAAGCAAAAGCTCAAGGACACCACCGGGATCGGCACCGAAGCCACCCGCGCCGGCATCATTCAAGGCTTGCTGGACCGCGGCTACCTGAGCAAAAACGGCAAAGCGCTGGCCGCCACCCCGCCCGCCTTCAGCCTGATCGACGCGGTGCCGCGCGCCATCGCCGATCCGGGCACCACCGCGATCTGGGAGCAAGCACTGGACATGGTGCAAAGCGGTGAAATGAGCCTTGAGACCTTTGTCTCCAAACAGGCGGCGTGGATGAGCAAGCACATCGAGCGGTGCAGCGGCCTGCAAATGACCATCAGCGGCCCCGCCAGCCCGGCAGGCAGCGCACCGGCCTGGAAGAAAAAACGCAAAAGCTCCACGGCCAAAGCCAAGCCTAAACGCACAGTGCGAAGTTAGAATAAAGAGGCGTGATTGCCTAAAGCACAGTGCGGGCGCACTGCGTCAACGTGTAGCAATCACGCGCTCATGGCGTGGCTCACCCCACCTCTACCCTTTAACCCGACAAGGCACTTAATTACCGACTTTAAGTTCACCCTCGATATTTTCAAGTTTTGGCACATTGGAAGGTTCATAGTAGCCAGAAGTGGGGTAAGAGTTTTCGCCGATATGACGCGAACATCTAGCGTTGACATAGCACTGTTCTTTTCCTGTTTTTTCGTTTTTCCTAATCTCCGAACTCACGACCCTACAACTTTTCGAAGCGCTGCTTTTAGACCAAGCACCCATGCACTTATCAGCAGCGGCGATCTGCTGTCCGCCCAGCATTAATAACAGGAACATCATTACGCACATTAAACGACTCATATAACTCACCGCCATGAGAAGGGAAGTCATTTAAATGTAGAGGGCAAGTTTGCGGGGGTAAACTGTCAGAATTGACAGTTTTTAATACGTCTTTACTCTGACAACACTCGCGATTAATCCAAAACACTACATCATTCAAGCCCCATCAGATGACGGTATTGAATGATCAATCCAAGTATTCCCGACACGCCCTCAATAAAGAACTTGTTTGATAGTGGGAGACAACGGGGGAATGGACAAAACGCGCCAAGCGCTGGCACTGAAGGCATTTGCCTTCAGTGCCAGTGACCGGTTTTTACTTGAACTGCCGGCTCAAGCCCGGCGGCACACCACTGATGTCAGTTTCTTCCCACGGCCCGTTCGGGCTGACGGAGCGGCTCCAGCCGTTGCTCCAGCGGTAATAGGTGCGCTGGCGGTAGAACGTGTCGGGTTGCTCTTCAAGCACATAAACGCCCAAGCGGGCATCCCAATGACTCGGCCCGCCGGGTGGCGGGGCAAAGGTCGCCGAGGTGCGTGGCAATGGCTTTGGCGGTTTGGGAATCGGCATGTCCGGCAACGGCTTGCCAGCTGGCTGCGACGACGGTTGCGGCACCGGGGCTGGCGTGGTCGGGGCGGTTTGATCCGAAGGCTGATGAATCGCACAGGCGCTCAGGCCTAAGGCGAAACTGAGCAGGGTGATGCGAGCAAGCGGATGCATGAGGGTTCTCTTGTCGTTAATCGCGTGCAGGCGCGCGTTTGCTCGCGCCTGTACGGGACAGTATTGACCGGTTATTTATCCGGGCTGTCGATGGTCAGCTGTTGCAGCGCTGTGGTGCTGCTGGACAGCGGTTTGCTGCGCCCTGCCCATTCGCCAGCAGTCGGCTGGCCAGCACGGGAGATGCGTGCAACCAGTTGGACTTCAGGAAAGTTCGACAGTTTCAATTGCGGCATCATCGCATCGCTGTCCGCCAGCTCAACCGTGATCGGCAAGTCGGCCACGGTTACACGCTTGACCGCCAACGGCGCCGGCGGCCCGGTCACGGCACGGGCGAAAATGAACACGCTGTCGGTCGGCAATACACTGGCTTTCACCGCGTCTGCCAAGTCAACACTGACCTTGATCGATGCCTGAGCCTTGGCCACAGGCGCAGCCTCAACCTGAACCCCATTGGCCTGCAATTGCTCACGGGCTTTTTCGATACCGCCTTCGAGCGCTGCGCGGGACGCGTCGCCTTCAGGCAGTTCGTTCATCAGCCGCTGCCAGTAGCCGATAGCTTGCTGATAACGCTTGGCCTCGAACGCTGCGATGCCCAGCAACCCCAGGCTGGTGACTTCTTTAGGGTCAGCCTTGAGTGCTTCATCGGTCAGCGCTTGCGTGGTGGCGCTCCACTGTTTGTTGTCCGCAAAATACTGCGCCTGCGCCCATTGGCCCAGCAGCTCGGGTTGACGACCAGCCAGCGCAACGGTTTTTTCGAACACCTTGGCCGCGTCTGCCGGACGGTTTTGCGCCATGTAAGCACGCCCCAGGAAGTACAAACCTTCAGCCGACTCAGGCTGTGCGGCAGCCGCACGCTCCAGCCGCGCGACCATTTCTTCAAGCGATTGCGGCGGCTGAGAAAATTCGCGGGTCAGCTCAACTTTGTCGCTCGCGCCGTAGTGCAAATAAAGCCCCAGGCCCAGCACCGGCACCATGACGGCAGCCAGCAACGGCACGGCTTTACCGAGGCTGGACACCCGCGCCGGGGCGGCGCCTTCGGTGTCGGCCAACAGTTCGCGCGCCGCTTCCGCACGCCCGGTTTCAAGTTGGGCGTCGGTCAATACACCGTCTTCACGCTGAGCCAACAGCTCAGCCACGCGTTCCTGATACAGGGCCACGTTCAGTGCGGTGCGGTCTTCCTCACGCTGGGCGCGACGGGCGCGCAACACCGGGATCAAGATAAAGCTGAGGGCGATCAGTAGCAGCAAACCGGCTGCAAGCCAGAAATCAATCATCTTTGGTTTTATCCAGCAAAGTGTCGAGGCGCTGACGCTCCTCGGCAGAAAGGGTGTCTACCTGTGTGGCGCGTTGGCTGCGACGGCGGCCCACGATCACGCCAATCACTACCAGACCACCGACCAGCAAGCCCAGCGGGCCGAACCACAGAATGGCGGTTTTGCCGGTCAGCGCCGGTTTGTAACGCACGAAATCACCGTAACGGTCGACCATAAAGTCGATGATCTGCTGGTTATCCTTGCCTTCACCCAGCATGCGGAAAATCTCGCGGCGCAGGTCAGTGGCAATCGGCGCGTTGGAGTCGGCAATGTCCTGGTTCTGACATTTTGGGCAGCGCAGCTCTTTGGTCAGATCACGAAAACGGTCACGCTCGGCGTCATTTTTAAACTCGTACGTGTCGATGGCAGCATGGGCCACGCCCGTGAGGGTCAGGCCAAAGGCGATCGCGGTTAACCAGCGCTTCATGGTTGGGCCTCGTCAACCAGCGCCTGGTACTTGCCCGCCAGTTGTTCACGCCACACGGTTTCATCGATCACGCCCACGAACTTGTGACGAATCACGCCCTGGCTGTCGATGATGAACGTTTCAGGGGCACCGTATACGCCCAGGTTCAAGCCCAGCGAGCCGTCAGCATCGTCGATGTCCAACTGATACGGGTTGTGAAAATCCTTGAGCCATTTTTTCGCGTCGCCGTTGTCGTCTTTGTAATTGACGCCGTAGATCACCACGCCCTGCTCGGCCAGTTTGGTCAGCACCGGGTGCTCGACCCGGCACGAAATGCACCAGGTCGCCCACACGTTGACCAAAGCTGGCTTGCCCTTGAGGTCGGCCTCGGTCAGGGTCTTGTCACCCTCCACCGACGGCAGGCTAAAGGCCGGGAATGGTTTGTCGATCATGGCCGACGGCAATTCGGTCGGGTCCAGGTACAAGCCCTTGTAAAGAAACCACGCCATGCCCAAAAACACCGCCAGTGGAATCAGCATCAACCAACGTCTCATGCCGCAGCTCCTGTCATGCCCAGCGCGTCACGCACACGGGTTTTTACTTTGACCCGGTAACGACGGTCCATCGCGGCCAGTAACCCGCCAAAGCCCGTCAGCAACCCACCAAACCAGATCCAGCGCACAAACGGCTTAACATGCACACGAACGGCCCAGGCACCGTCGCCCAACGGTTCGCCGAGCGCCACATACAAGTCGCGGGTGAAACCGGCATCGATGCCCGCTTCCGTCATCATCGAACTTTGCACCGTGTACAGACGTTTTTCAGGGTGCAGCACGCTGACTTCCTTGCCATTGCGCACCACGCGCACGGTGCCTTTGTCTGACGTAAAGTTCGGCCCCTGGTAGTGCTTGGCCCCCTCAAAGATGAAGTGATAACCGCCCAGCTCCATCGACTCGCCGGGCGCCAGGCGCAGGTCGCGCTCGGCACTGTTCTGACTCGACAACACCACGCCTACCGCGCACACCGCTATGCCCAGGTGGGCAATCTGCATGCCCCAGTAGCTGCGGGTCAGGCTGCGCAGGCCTTTGACCAGACCTTTGTGACGGGTTTTGTCGCCGATATCGCGCACCCCGGCCAGCAGCACCCAGGCGGCCAGCATAAAGGTGGTCAAGACCGCCCAGTTAAAGTCGCCGTAAGCCACGCCAGCAATCGCCGACAATGCGGCACTGCCCAGCAGCACCGGGGTCAGCATGCCCAACAGCCATTTAACCGGGGTGTCTTTCCAGCGCACCAGCACACCCACCGCCATCACCACCATCAGCAACGCCATCAGCGGGATAAACAGCGCGTTGAAGTACGGCGGCCCCACCGACATTTTGGCGCCACTGATGGCGTCCAGAATCAGCGGGTACAACGTGCCCAGCAAAATCATCGAAGCGGCGACCACCAGAATCAGGTTGTTGCCCAGCAGCAAGGTTTCACGCGACCACAGGTTGAATCCGACGTGGCTTTTCACCACCGGGGCGCGTAATGCAAACAGCGTCAGCGAACCGCCCACCACAAACAGCAGGAAAATCAGGATGAACACGCCGCGCTCAGGGTCAGAGGCAAACGCGTGCACTGAGGTCAATACGCCCGAACGCACCAGGAAGGTGCCCAGCAGGCTCAACGAAAACGCTGCAATGGCCAGCAATACGGTCCAGCTTTTGAACACACCGCGTTTTTCTGTCACCGCCAACGAGTGAATCAGCGCTGTGCCCACCAGCCAAGGCATGAAGGACGCGTTTTCAACCGGGTCCCAGAACCACCAGCCGCCCCAGCCAAGCTCGTAATAGGCCCACCACGAGCCCAGCGTGATGCCGATACCGAGGAAGGCCCAGGCCACGATGGTCCACGGACGCGACCAGCGCGCCCACGCGGCATCAAGACGCCCGCCGAGCAAGGCGGCAATGGCAAACGCAAATGCCACCGAGAAACCCACATAACCCATGTACAGCATCGGCGGGTGAACGATCAGGCCGATGTCTTGCAACAGCGGATTAAGGTCGTTGCCATTGGCCGGAATCTGCGGCAATAGCCGCGCAAACGGGTTGGACGTCAAGATCAGGAACAGCAGGAAGCCGACGCTGATCATGCCCATGATCGACAACACCCGCGCCAGCATCACCTGCGGCAATTGGCGCGAGAAGATCGACACGGCGAAGGTCCAGCCGCCCAGAATCATGGCCCACAACAGCAGCGAGCCTTCGTGGGCACCCCACACCGCGCTGAATTTGTAGTACCACGGCAGCGCACTGTTGGAGTTACTGGCCACATAGGCCACCGAGAAGTCATCGGCCATGAACGACCAGGTCAGGCAACCGAACGCAAACAGCAGAAAGGCGAACTGGCCCCAGGCGGCCGGTTGCGCCAGGCTCATCCATAATTTGTCGCCACGCCAGGCCCCGAGCAACGGCACGATGGCCTGCACAATGGCAATGCACAGCGCCAGAATCATGGCCAACTGGCCCAATTCCGGGATAAACAATCCAAACGTCATCACTTAACCTCTTTGGCCGGTGCAGGATTACCCGGTGCAGGCGCGGATTGGCCGCTCTCTTTCAACGCCTTGGTGACTTCAGGCGGCATGTATTTTTCGTCGTGCTTGGCCAGCACTTCGTCCGCCACTACCACGCCCTGGGCGTTGAGCTTGCCCAGCGCAACGATCCCCTGCCCTTCGCGGAACAGGTCCGGCAGAATGCCGCGGTATTGAATGGTCACCGCTTTATTGAAGTCGGTGACCACAAACTCGACGTCCAGCGAGTCGCCGCTGCGCTTGAGCGAGCCGTCTTGCACCATGCCACCGGCACGAATGCGCGTGTCGACCGGCGCTTCGCCGTTGGCGATCTGGGTCGGGGTGTAAAACAGGTTGATGTTCTGCTGCAAGGCGCTCAAGGCCAATGCCACGGCAGCCCCGGCACCGACCAGAATCGCCAGGATGATGATCAAACGTTTTTTACGCAGCGGATTCACTTCGTGTTCTCCCGGCGCAAACGACGCGCCTCTTGTTGCAGATAACGCCGACGCGCCAGGACCGGCAGCGCCACGTTCAACGCCAGGACCGCCAGGCAAATGCCATAAGAGGTCCAGACATACACCGCGTGATGGCCCATGGCGATAAAGTCGCCAAAAGAAGCAAAACTCATCGCGCACCCTCCAGTGCTTTGAGCACTTCAGCTTTGACCCAACTGCTGCGGGCCTCGCGTTTTAGCACCTCAAGCCGCATGCGCAGCAGCAGCACGGCGCCAAAAAAGCAATAAAACCCCGCCACCGTGAGCAGCAGCGGCAGCCACATTTCCATTGGCATGGCCGGTTTTTCAGTCAGGGTGAACGTTGCCCCCTGGTGCAGGGTGTTCCACCACTCCACCGAGTATTTGATGATCGGGATATTGATCACGCCGACAATCGCCAGCACGGCGCAAGCCTTGGCCGCGCTGTCACGGTTGGTAATGGCATTGCCCAACGCGATCAGGCCGAAATACAGAAACAGCAGAATCAGCATCGAGGTCAGGCGCGCATCCCACACCCACCACGACCCCCAGGTCGGTTTGCCCCAGACGGCGCCAGTGACCAGCGCCACGGCGGTCATCCACGCGCCAATCGGTGCGGCGGCTTGCAGTGCCACGTCGGCGATTTTCATCTTCCACACCAGCCCTACGACGCCGCAGACCGCCAGCATCACGTAGCAGCACTGCGCCAGCATCGCGGCAGGCACATGGATATAAATGATCCGAAAACTGTTGCCCTGCTGGTAGTCCGGTGGCGCAAACGCCAGGCCCCAGACCACCCCGCTGACAATCAGCAATACGGCGGCAATGCTCAACCACGGCAGCAGGCGGCCACTGATGGCATAGAACCATTTGGGCGAGCCGAGTTTGTGAAACCAAGTCCAGTTCATCACGCTGTTTCCATCACGGTGCCGGTCACGACAGGGTGAGTGTCATGCCAGCCAGGGTCTTTACTGGCCAATGAATGGCCAGACCTCATTATTCGCCGACGCTGATTTTCAGGCCGGCGGCTATAGCAAACGGTGTAAGGGTTACTGCCAGGGCGGTCAGGCTACCCAGCCAGAGCAAATAACCGGTCGCGGGCATCCCCATAAGCGCCGCCTGCAAGGCACCACTGCCCAGGATCAGCACCGGGATGTAGAGGGGCAGAATCAACAAGGCGAGCAACAGGCCGCCGCGCTTGAGACCCACCGTCAATGCAGCACCCACGGCACCGAGCAAGCTCAGTACCGGCGTGCCAAGCAGCAACGACATCAGCAACACCGGCAGACACGCCACCGGTAGCCCCAGCATTAATGCCAGCAACGGTGACAGAATCACCAGCGCCAGCCCGGAAAACGCCCAGTGTGCCAGCACTTTGGCCAACACCAGTAGAGCAAGGGGGTGCGACGAAAGGACCCACTGCTCCAGCGATCCGTCCTCGAAATCACTGCGGAAAAGCCCGTCCAGCGAGAGCAAAACCGATAAAAGGGCGGCCACCCACAGCAGCCCCGGAGACAAGGTTTGCAACAATTGAGTTTCAGGACCGACTGCCAGCGGGAACATTGCAATCACGATCGCGAAGAACACCAGCGGGTTGGCCAACTCGGCCGGACGACGAAACAATAAACGCGCCTCACGCGCCAGCAACACGGCAAACACACTCATACAGCCCAACGCCCCAAATCAATATCGCGATAACCGCCAGGCACGCGGGTCAAGGTGTGATGCGTGGTGAGCACCACCATGCCGCCCTGTTCGCAATGACGGGCCAGGTGCTCTTCCAGCTGCGCTACGCCTTGTTTATCGAGCGCGGTAAAGGGCTCGTCAAGAATCCACAGCGCCGGGCTGTCCAGATACAGGCGAGCCAGGGCCACACGTCGCTGCTGCCCCGCCGACAAGGTGTGACACGGCACGTCTTCAAAACCTTTGAGGCCCACGGCTGCCAGCGCGGCCCAAATGGCCTCGCGCGACGCCGGACGATGCAGCGCACACAACCAACTGAGGTTTTCTTCGGCGCTGAGCAGGTCTTTGATGCCCGCCGCATGCCCAATCCACAGCAGCGTGTTGGCCAACTCAGTGCGCTGTTGGCTTAAAGGCTCGCCGTTTAGGCGTATTTCACCCGCCGTCGGCTGCATCAGGCCCGCCAACAAACGCAGCAGGCTGGTTTTGCCGCTGCCGTTGGGGCCGCTGATTTGCAGCATGTCACCGCTGGCCAGACGCAATTCGAGGTTTTCGAACAACATCCGCCAGTCACGCTCACAGGCGAGCGCTACGGCTTCTAGAAGAGGGCTGGTCACGTAATTGAGGCCTTCACGGTTCAAGTCGGCGCGGGCGTGGCCGTTAAAGTGATGCAGGATAAATGCATTTGCGGCCTGATTCAGCGAGCTGGATCAAACATTCGTAATGTTTTGCTGCCCTCTGAACGACGGGGCGGCATTATACATGCCATGTCCTACTCTAAAGAGGGCAATTTCGACAGGTTGTAACGATGAAAGGCGACATGAATATTCCCCCGCTCCTGCCAACGGCACCAAACGGTGCACGCTCCGGCGTGGTCGGGGGTGAGCTGCTCAAGTTATTACAACCCCTCGACGGCTTGATCAGCCCCGGCCAAAGTGCCAAGGCTGAAGTGTTATCGCTCAAGCAAGACGACCAGGCGTTTCAATTGCTGCTCAAGCTGACCCTGGCCGGCGGGCGCCAAACCAACGTGCAAGCCAACAGCAATTTCCCGCTGCCACTGGGTACGCAACTGGCCGTGACCCAGCCCAGCGCTGGCAACCTGGCCATCAGCGTGCAGCAGGCGTTGAGCAGCAGTGTCGCCACCCTCACCCGCCTCGACACTCAGCAGTTGCCCTTGGGCACGTTGTTGCAAGGCAAGGTGCTAACGACCCAGGTGTTGCCACAACCTGCGGGGCAACCGGCGGTGTATCGCTCGCTGGTCACCCTGCTCAATACCGCTCTGAGTGGCAGCACCCTGGCGCTCGACAGCCCACAACCCTTGCGCCTGGGCAGCCTGCTGACGGCACAAGTGCAAGGTGCGCAAAGCCTCAACTTCGTGCCCCTGAGCGGGCGCCAGGATCAACTGGCTATCACGCAACAATTGGTCACACAACAAAGCCGCCAAGGCTCGCTGGAAGGGCTGTTGAACGCCCTGCAAAACCTGCCGTCTAGCACCCGCATGCCTGCCGAGTTGCGCGCATCAATCGATTCGCTATTGGCCGGTTTGCCTACTCCCGCCCAACTGGGCACCCCCAAAGGGTTGAGCGACGCCCTGCTCAATAGCGGCGCATTTCTGGAGGCCAAACTGCTGGGCGGTCAACCGCAAGCGTTGGCGCCAGACATGAAGGCCACTTTATTGCGATTGATCGCGCACATTTTGCCCGGCGTACCCGCCAATACCAGCCTCAACCCTGGCGCGGCTGCCAGTGCTCAGGCGCAAGCCATGCCGACGTTCGTGCGCAACGCGCTGGGCATGCTGGGGCAAGTCAGCGCCAAACCACAGCCGACTGGCTTCCCGCTGCCCACGCGCACCCCGCACAACGGCGAAGGTGAAGGTGAAGGTGAAGACAGCCTGCAAAGCCTGCTCAAGCTCGCCGCCGCCGCTATCTCGCGCTTACAGAGCCATCAACTGTCCAGCCTTGAGCAAAGCGGGCGCACCCCCGACGGCGGGCTGTTGACCACTTGGCAGCTGGAAATCCCGATGCGCAACGCCCACGACATCGTCCCGCTGCAAGTGAAGTTCCAACGCGAAGACCCGCCCGAAAAAGACCCCGAAGACAAGCGCGAAAGCCGCGAAGTCAAAGACCCACTTTGGCGCGTGGAACTGGCCTTCGACCTCACGCCTCTGGGGCCGCTGCATGTGCAGGCGCAATTGCTGCGCGGCAACCTGTCGGGCCAGCTCTGGGCCCGACACGCCTACACCGCCGAACTGATCGCAAGCCAACTGGTTCACCTGCGCCAGCGTCTGAAAGACGCCGGGCTGAGTGTGACCGATCTCGATTGCCACCAGGGCACACCGCCGCAAGGTGGCCATAGCCCACTGGAACAACGCTGGGTCGACGAAACCGCATGAAAACGCCCACTCCCCCGCCGCGCCAGGCGATCGCCCTCAAATATGACGGCCAACAGGCTCCCACCCTCACGGCCAAAGGCGACGATGAATTGGCCGAAGCCATTCTCAAACTCGCCCGCGAGTACGACGTGCCGATCTATGAAAACGCCGAGTTGGTGAAACTGTTAGCGCGCATGGAACTGGGTGACAGCATCCCCCAGGAGCTTTACCGAACGCTGGCCGAGATCATTGCTTTTGCCTGGCAGTTGAAGGGCAAGTTCCCGGCGGGATTTGATCCGGATGCGCAGCCGGTAGAACGGGATGTAACGCCGCGATAATTAACGTCACAGGGTCAGCACGAGCCTTCGGCTTCGGGGGGCAATCGTGTGCGTCAGTTTAATGACTTCAGACCATACATATTGTTCAGCCTCCAGCGTCAGTAGATAACTGAGTTCGAAGGTGGGCGTGATTTGAAATCAGCGGGGCAAAAATGACAAATGGATCACACTGCCTGGCGCCTCATCTGTAATCGTTATGGCCAAGCCTGGCTCGCCCACCATCCGTTCACGATCCCTGCACAACCGGTAGCTTTAGCCAGGGCTTACATCCGCGCCGAGCACGATCTCAACGTCAATGGCTTGCGTCACCGGGCGCATAGGTATGACACCTTGAGCATCGGCATCGGGAACTATCGGTGCAAGGGGAACCGCCATTAGTCCAACCATCATTGAACTCCCGTCATGAGTGATGCGCGCGGTTCTAATAAACCGGCGCATTCAACATTCAAAAGAACACGCTATAAAGCGCCCTCTTTTCAGGGCATCGACTTAAATGACGCGTCATGTCGAACGCTGACTATCACTCATTCACTGGCCCCTGAACGACCCTGTTAAAAGCCGCCTCGCGCTGATTATTATCCCGCTGCGCACTTTGCACTACTGTCACTTCTGACAGTGGCGTGCCCGGGTGGCGCCCGTTACAGTCGGGCCATTGTTTGCACAGGCAGTGCTTGAACATGGGGCTCACCTTGCCCCCATTAAGGGAACAAAGCCCAGTGAAAAAAGCCGTGGTGATTGGCGGCAGCCTGTCAGGTTGCCTCGTGGCACAAGTGCTGTCAGAACACTTCAGTGAGG
Source organism: Pseudomonas sp. TAA207 (assembly GCF_001529285.1). Taxonomy (NCBI): domain Bacteria; kingdom Pseudomonadati; phylum Pseudomonadota; class Gammaproteobacteria; order Pseudomonadales; family Pseudomonadaceae; genus Pseudomonas; species Pseudomonas sp. TAA207. Next base: position 141,142 of record NZ_LLWJ01000063.1, read on the forward strand.
TGGTGATCCTGGAAAAGGATCAATTTGACGCCACGACGGCGCCCCGAAAAGGCGTCCCTCAAGAGCACCATCTGCATCTGGTGCTTAAACAGGGCATGGACATCATTGAAAGTATCTTCCCCGGCATTTCACATGCCCTGAATGCTGAGGGCGGCGTACCGCTCAATCTGGGCCGCGATCTACGCTGGTTTCAGGGCGGCGAATGGAAAGTCCCCTACCTCAGCGGGCTTACATCCACGGTGTTCAGTCGCTCACTGCTGGACAAAACCTTGCGCCAACGCATCCTCAGTAACCCGCGCGTTACCGTCAGCCGCCATACCAGGGTGAGCGGCTTGATCTGCAATGGCACCCGCGTTGAAGGGGTCACGCTCAGTCGAGATGGGGTTGAGGAAGCACTGCGCTGCGAATTAGTGGTGGACTGCAGCGGCTTTGGCACTAAAACACCGCAGTGGCTAAAGGCCCATGGCTTGGGTGACGTGCAAATCAGCACCCTGAAAAAGCACACCCACTATTCATCGCAGCTTTACCGTTGCACAGGCGTCGTCGACACAAAAGCGGTCATGATCTGGGACCAGGGCAGTAACAAGCACGATGTAGGGCTGCTGTTTCCGATTGAAAAGGACATATGGCTCGTTTCGGCAGCCGGCTGCTTTGAGTCCAACCCCACACATGACGTGACCACCTACAAGGCCTTTATCGGCGCACTCGCGCAGCCCGATATCAGTGACTTCATCGCTCGAGCCGTTCCGGTGTCTGAACTCTCAAACTTTAGATTTGGGGGCAGCACTTGGCGCCACTATGAAAAAATGAGCCACTTCCCGGACGGGTTATTGGTGGTGGGGGCCGCCTTTTGCAACCTCAATCCATACTTTGCCCAAGGCCTGACGATGTGCGCCAGTCACGTCAAGGTTTTACGTGAGCACCTCACTCAAGGGCTGCCCGCACGGGCACTGCAAAAAAAACTGGCACGCGTCTCGCGCACGCCTTGGGACATGGCTGAAGTTGAAGACCTGCGTCACTCGCGCGTCGAAGGCCAGCGCACTCTTTTCAAGCGATTCTTGATGGCCTATGTCGGCATGTTCTACACACTCTCCAACCACAACACGTTCGCCAGGGAACTTCAGCTCAAGGTCATGCATCAAGTCGCATCGCCCTATGCACTCTTTCACCCGTCTATAGTCATGCGCATAGCGGGCATGGCCTGCTTGTCTGCTTGGCGGGCCAAATCATCAGTGCGAAAGGCGTCCTCCCATGACACTCCCCCCTGAAGAATCACTGATTCTAGTGAATGAACAAAACCGCAAGGTGGGCACCGGCTTTAAATTGGACGTGCACCAACGCGGCCTGTTACACCGGGCCTTCTCCATTTTTGTGTTCAATCAGTCAGGCCAATTGCTGCTGCAACAAAGGGCTGAGGGCAAATACCATTCCGGCGGTCTGTGGACCAATACCTGTTGTGGTCACCCACGGCCGGGAGAACTGACGGTCAACGCAGCGCGACGTCGGCTCCAGGAAGAGATGGGTTTCGAATGTCCACTCCTCAACGTGGGCACATTGACCTATCACGCACGGGTGTCCAACGAGTTGATCGAGCATGAATTCGATTACGTCTATGTGGGGCGATATGAGGCTGAGCCGCGACCTGACCCCAACGAGGCGTGCGCCTGGAAATGGATAGACCTAGAAACCCTGAACGCTCAACTGGCCAGTCAACCCGAGCTATTTACGGTCTGGTTTAAACAGATCATTCAACAACCGGGCGCGCAACTGCACGCCTTGAAAGAGCGCGCTGCCCGCGCACCCACTGCCACCGGCTAAAACCGCACGCAACAAAAAGGGCCACTGCAACACAGGTTGCAGTGGCCCTTTTCACGTGATCCGTTTACGCAGTTACAGGCTAAAAACTCAGCCTTTGTGCATCTTGCTCATCAACTCGGCCTCAGCCTGGGTCAGGCCACAGGACTCGGTCAATTCGTCGATGCTGGCACCCATGCCAACCAGGCGTGCTGCCTGGGAGAACGACAGGCTGGTCGGGTCGCGCTGTTCCAGTTGCGTGAGTTTTTCAGGCAGCGGCGCCACCACCGCGCGCAACTCGTGCAGGTCTTCACCCATTTGCACGCTGCCGTTCTGGTAGGTGTCCAACCGTCGACCCAGCTCTTTGATGCGCTGATCGCGCAGCGCATCGCCCGCTGCCTGCTGCGCCGCAATCAAGCGCTGGCTGCGTACGTAGGACACGAACATCCACACCGTCAGCACCCAGAGCAGGCCCAGGACTATTACCGCCACCTCAAGCATCAATCAGATGTTCTCCAGATCCGACCATTCTTCTTCGCTCATCATTTTGTCCAGCTCAACCAGAATCAGCAGCTCGCCGTTCTTGTTGCACACGCCCTGGATAAACTTGGCGGATTCTTCGTTGCCCACATTCGGCGCGGTTTCGATCTCGGACTGACGCAGATAAACCACTTCCGCCACGCTGTCGACCAAAATGCCAACCACCTGTTTGTCGGCTTCGATAATCACGATGCGACTGTTGTCTGTGATTTCAGCGTTCATCAAGCCAAAGCGCTGACGGGTATCGATCACCGTTACCACGTTGCCACGCAGGTTGATGATGCCCAGCACGTAGGAAGGCGCACCCGGAACCGGGGCGATTTCGGTGTAGCGCAGCACTTCCTGTACCTGCATCACGTTAATGCCGTAAGACTCGTTGTCCAGCTTGAAGGTGACCCATTGCAGGATCGGATCTTCGGAACCCTTTGCACTTGACTGATTCATACCCCAAACCCCTGACTAAATACCGCTAAAACGGTGTGTGTGCTGTCTGACCGCGCCATTGGCCCGGCCGTTTGTTTTGTCTGTTTACGCCTGCGGCGCGGGTACAGCTTTGGCCATATGCTTGACCGCACCGCTGGCGATCAACTCGGCCAGCTCCGCTACGTCCAGCAGCGCGCACATGTGTTCAATCACCGTGCCCGCCAACCAGGGACGCTGCCCACGCTGGGTGCGCCATTTGATTTCGTTGGGGTCCAGACGCAGCGAACGGCTGACTTGATGCACTGCCAGGCCCCATTCATAGCCCTGAACCGAAATAACGTATTGCAGCCCTTCGCGAAAGTCATCGCGGTAACGGTCGGGCATGACCCAGCGTGCGGTGTCGAGCACCTTGAGGTTGCCACTCTGGCTCGGCAAGATCCCCAGGAACCATTCCGGTTGACCGAACAGCGGCGTCAGCTCACGCCCGGCCAGCGAATAAATCGACCCCAGGCACACCAGCGGCACGGCCAGCGTCAGGCCCGCCACATCGAACAACAAGCATTCGAACGGTTCGGCTGCCCACGCCGGGCGACCATCACTGAGTGCAGGCAAACGCCCACCGGGCGCCGTCGGCAAATGCACATCGACCAATGGCCGGGCCAATGCTTGCTCGACCTGCACCCCCTCAGGCAACTCAACCGCCAGCGCTGCCGGGGCACGAATGGGCACCACCACTGCGGGTGCGGGTGCAGGCACCGCCGCGTCGCGCACCTGCTCTTCCAGCACCGCCGCCGCAAAATCGTCCAGCGCGACGGTTTCAACCTCTGGCATGAGCAACGGCATGACCGGTTCAGGCTCAGCCGCCAATAGCTCCTCGGTAGCCTCTTGCAACAGGCCGTCGAGGTAGGACTGCAACGCCAATTGCGGGCGCGTCGGTATCAATACAGGTTGCTTCATAGAGTGGCCCACGCCCAGCCTTCACACCCGAGACCTGTAGAGGTTATCGGCCGCACAACTTTGATACTTGAATGCACACCCACCTCACGCCACCTGCGGTGCAAGTTGGCGGCTCAGCAAATGCTTGAGCAAGGCGCGATACGCCACCACACCCCGGCTTTTAGGGTCGAACTGCGACGGCGCAAGACCGGCGCGGCTGGCGTCACGCAAACGTGTATCGACCGGGATATAACCCTGCCAAATCGTTTCGGGATACAGGTCACGCAACACCCGCAAGGTGCTCATGGACGCTTGGGTACGCCGGTCAAACAAGGTCGGCACGATGCTGTACGGCAACTCTTGTTTGCGCGAGCGGTTGATCATCGCCAGGGTGTTGACCATGCGCTCCAGCCCCTTGACCGCCAAGTGCTCGGTTTGCACCGGGATCACCAACTGCTGGCTCGCCGCCAAGGCGTTGACCATCAACACGCCCAGCAACGGCGGGCTGTCGATGATCGCGTAATCGTAGTCTTGCCACAGTTGCGCCAGCGCACGGGCAATCACCAGCCCCAGGCCACTCTGCCCCGGCGACTGGCGCTCAAGGGTGGCCAACGCGGTGCTCGAAGGCAGCAACGAGATACGCTCGTTACTGGTGGCCAGCAACAATTGGGCGGGCATGCCTTCTGGCACCTGGCCCTTGTGCAAGAACAAGTCGTAGTTGCTGTGCTCAAGCGTATCGGGGTCGTAACCAAAGTAACTGGTCATGGAGCCGTGGGGGTCCAGATCGACCACAACCACGCGCTTGCCCGCCTCGGCCAGCAAACCGGCCAGAGCGATGGAGGTGGTGGTCTTACCGACACCACCTTTTTGATTGGCTACTGCCCAGACTCTCATTAGCGTGTTCCTCCCGGCGGCATGACCGCTTGGCCGAGAATTGACATTCAGTTATAGGGCCGGCGACGGAGAATTGACGGCATTCGCCCGAACCGGCGGCATTGTCACCGGCGGTGCAGTTTGTGTGCCAGCACGCTTCAACGCCGCATCCGGGGTGGCATGCGCAGAGCCGGTGCCGGTCAGACTGCGGCGCACATCGAGGTTGCGCGACACCACCAACACCACGCGCCGGTTCAGCGCCCGGCCTTCTGGCGTGGCGTTATTGGCCACCGGCTGGAACTCGCCGTAACCGACCGACGCCATGCGCGCCGGGTTGACCCCTTGCATGGCCAACATGCGCACGATGCTCGACGAGCGCGCCGAGGACAGCTCCCAGTTAGTGGGGTACTGCGCCGTGCGAATCGGCAAATCATCGGTGAAACCTTCAACGTGAATCGGGTTGTCGAACGGCTTAAGGATCGTCGCCACTTTGTCGATGATGTTGAAGGCCACGTCACTGGGCATCGCGTCACCACTGCCAAACAACAAGCTGGAATTGAGTTCGATCTCAACCCACAACTCATTGCCACGCACCGTCAACTGATTGGACGCAATCAAATCGCCAAACGCGTTGGTGATGTCATCGGCGATGGTTTTCAGCGGGTCGCTGGTGATTTGACCAATGCCTGCGTCGGTCTGGTCGCTGTCTTTGACCAGCGGCTCGGCAGGCTTGGTGGTCAACGGCCGCTCATCACCGACCGGAATCGGTTTCATGGTGCGTTCGGCGTCGTTGAACACCCCCACCAGCGCCTGGGAGATGATCTTGTATTTGCCTTCGTTGATCGAAGAGATCGAGTACATGACCACGAAAAACGCGAACAGCAAGGTGATGAAGTCCGCGTAGGACACCAGCCAGCGTTCGTGATTGACGTGTTCTTCAGGCTGCCGACGGCGACGGGACATAGCGCAAACTCTCCATTAATCCATGAAGCCCTGAAGCTTCAACTCAATGGAGCGCGGGTTCTCGCCCTCGGCAATCGACAATATGCCTTCGAGCAACATTTCGCGGTAACGCGACTGGCGCATGGCAATCGACTTCAGCTTGCTGGCGATCGGCAACAGAATCAGGTTGGCACTGGCCACGCCATAAATGGTGGCGACGAACGCCACGGCAATGCCGCTGCCCAACTGGCTGGGGTCTGCCAGGTTGCCCATCACGTGGATCAAGCCCATCACGGCACCGATGATGCCAATGGTCGGCGCGTAGCCACCCATGCTTTCAAACACCTTGGCGGCTTCGATGTCGCGGCTTTCCTGAGTCATGAAATCGACTTCAAGAATGCTGCGGATCGCCTCCGGCTCCGCGCCATCGACCAGCAATTGCAAGCCTTTGCGCGAGTAGTCGTCGGGTTCTGCGTCGGCGACGCCTTCCAGGCCGAGCAAGCCTTCCTTGCGCGCCGTCAGGCTCCAGTTGACCACGCGATCAACGCCGCCAGCCAGGTCGATATGGGGCGGAAAGAAAATCCAGATCACGGTTTGCATGGCGCGCTTGAAGGCACTCATGGGCGACTGCAACAACGCGGCACCCACGGTGCCACCGATCACGATCAACGCGGCCGGACCATTGGCCAACGCGCCCAGGTGGCCGCCTTCGAGGTAGTTACCGCCGATGATGGCCACAAAGGCCATGATGATGCCGATCAGGCTCAGTACATCCATCAGTGACACGCCTCAACCAAGTGCTTGCCGATGTCATCCAGGCTGTACACCGCGTCCGCCAGGTTGGCTTTGACGATGGCCATGGGCATGCCGTAAATCACACAACTGGCTTCGTCTTGCGCCCAGACACTGCTGCCGCCCTGCTTGAGCAGACGCGCGCCTTCGCGGCCGTCTGCGCCCATGCCGGTCAACACCACTGCCAACACTTTGTCGCCGTAAGACTTGGCCGCAGAACCGAAGGTGATATCCACACACGGCTTGTAGTTCAAACGCTCGTCGCCCGGCAGAATTCTCACCGTGCCACGGCCGTCGATCATCATTTGCTTGCCACCCGGCGCCAGCAGGGCCAGGCCCGGACGCAGAATGTCGCCGTCTTCAGCTTCTTTGACACTGATGCGGCACAGCTTGTCCAATCGCTCGGCAAACGCCTTGGTAAAGGCCGCTGGCATGTGCTGCACCAGCACGATAGGCGCCGGGAAGTTGCCCGGCAGTTGCGTCAACACGCGCTGCAAGGCCACCGGGCCACCGGTTGATGTACCAATCGCCACCAGCTTGTAGGCTTTACGTTTTGGCGCCGGTGAAGACGGCGCGGCCGCAGGCGCACTGCGACTGGCAATCGGCGTGGTGCGTGCCGGGGTTGGCGCAGGCGCCGTGGCGGCAGGTGCAAAACCGCTGACCGCGGGCCGCGAGGGCGCCACTGAAGGGGGCGCCGAGGGCTGCGGTGCACTGGAAAAACGGCGGTTGCTGCGCGAAATGGTGTGCACCTTCTCGCACAGCAACTGTTTGACCTTATCGGGGTTGCGCGAAATGTCTTCGAAGTTTTTCGGCAAAAAGTCCACGGCCCCTGCGTCCAGTGCATCCAGCGTGACGCGGGCACCTTCGTGGGTCAGTGAAGAAAACATCAATACCGGGGTCGGACACTTCTGCATGATGTGACGCACGGCAGTGATGCCGTCCATCATCGGCATTTCGTAGTCCATGGTGATCACATCGGGCTTGAGCGCCAGCGCCTGATCAATCGCCTCTTTGCCATTGGTGGCAGTGCCGATCACCTGGATCGTCGGATCAGCCGACAGAATTTCCGAGACGCGGCGGCGGAAAAAACCCGAATCATCCACCACCAGGACCTTGACTACCATAAACACTCCGTTAGGCGGCGCGAGACGCTAGCGCCCCGCTCCACCAGATTCAAATACGCCGTGCGGCGTAGCGTTTGAGCATGCTCGGCACATCCAGAATCAAGGCAATACGGCCATCACCGGTAATGGTGGCACCCGACATGCCAGGCGTGCCCTGGAGCATTTTGCCCAACGGTTTGATGACCACTTCTTCCTGACCGACCAACTGATCGACCACAAAGCCGATGCGCTGGGTGCCCACCGAAAGAATCACCACATGCCCTTCGCGCTGCTCTTCATGGGCGGCCGAGGCCACCAACCAGCGCTTGAGGTAGAACAACGGCAGCGCTTTATCGCGCACGATCACCACTTCCTGGCCGTCAACCACATTGGTGCGTGACAGGTCGAGGTGGAAAATCTCGTTGACGTTGACCAACGGGAACGCGAAGGCTTGATTGCCCAGCATCACCATCAGGGTCGGCATGATTGCCAGCGTCAGCGGTACTTTGATCACGATCTTGGAGCCTTGGCCCAAGGTCGAGTAAATGTTCAGCGAGCCATTGAGCTGGGCGATTTTGGTTTTCACCACGTCCATGCCCACGCCTCGGCCCGACACATCGGAAATCTCGGTTTTGGTCGAGAAACCCGGCGCGAAAATCAGGTTGTAGCAGTCGGACTCGCTCAAACGGTCAGCGGCGTCCTTGTCCATCAAGCCTTTTTTCACCGCGATGGCGCGCAACACGTTCGCGTCCATGCCTTTGCCGTCATCGGAGATGGACAGCAAAATGTGGTCGCCTTCCTGCTCGGCAGACAGGATCACCTTGCCGCAACGGGACTTGCCTGCCGCTTCGCGCTCTTCCGGGGTTTCGCAGCCATGATCGACTGCGTTACGCACCAAGTGGACCAGCGGATCGGCCAGGGCCTCGACCAGGTTTTTGTCCAGGTCGGTTTCTTCGCCCACCAGTTCCAGGTTGATTTCTTTTTTCAGCTGACGCGCCAAGTCACGTACCAGTCGCGGGAAGCGACCGAAGACTTTTTTGATCGGCTGCATCCGGGTCTTCATCACCGCGGTTTGCAGGTCAGCGGTCACCACGTCAAGGTTGGACACTGCCTTGGACATGGCTTCGTCATTGCTGTTGAGGCCCAGGCGCACCAAACGGTTACGCACCAGCACCAACTCGCCGACCATGTTCATGATGTCGTCCAGGCGCGCGGTATCGACCCGCACCGTGGTTTCAGCTTCAGAGGCCGCCGGTTTGTCCGGGTGCGCCGCCGGTGCACGCGCAGGTGCCGCAGGGCGTGCGGGTTCAGGCTTTTTGGCCACCACAGCCGCCGGGGCGGGTGCAGGTTTGGCCGCAACGGCTTGGGTCGCCACTTCAGAGAACTGGCCCTTGCCGTGCAACTCATCGAGCAGAGATTCGAACTCGTGGTCGGTGATGTGATCCGGGCTGGCGGGTTTGGCCGCAGCGCCAGGTTCGGCGGCAGGCGCCTCTAGCGCATCGGCACTGAACGATCCTTTGCCGTGCAACTGATCGAGCAACGCTTCAAATTCGTCATCAGTGATTTCATTGCTGGCCGGCGCCGCAGCAGGCTCTGCGGCGGGCGCAGGTGCAACGGCGTCGGGCGCAAAGCTGCCTTTGCCATGCAACTGATCGAGCAGCGATTCGAACTCTGCATCGCTGATGTCTTCGCTGGCGGCGGGTGCATCGGCCGCGGCCTTGACCGCATTGAGCGAGTCCAGCAACAGCTCGAATTCGTTATCAGTGATATCACCGCCGTCGGCGGTCACGGCGGCTTGCACCACCGGCTCGGGTTCAGGCGCAGCGACCACGGCAGCGGCAGGTTCAGCCAGACGGGCCAATGCCGCCAGCAACTCAGGCGTGGCGGCGGTGACCGGTGCACGTTCGCGCACTTCGCTGAACATGCCGTTGACCGCGTCGAGCGCTTCCAGGATCACGTCCATCAGCTCCGAGTCGACGTGTCGTTCACCCTTGCGCAGGATGTCGAACACGTTCTCGGCGATGTGACAGCACTCCACCAGCTCGTTGAGCTGGAGGAAGCCGGCGCCCCCTTTTACAGTGTGAAAACCGCGAAAAATTGCATTGAGCAGGTCCGCATCATCCGGTCGGCTTTCCAGCTCAACCAGTTGTTCGGATAACTGCTCTAGAATTTCGCCGGCTTCAACCAGGAAATCCTGAAGGATTTCTTCATCGGCGCCGAAGCTCATGTACGTGCTCCTTAGAATCCAAGACTTGAAAGCAAATCGTCTACATCGTCCTGACCGGACACGACGTCATCACGCTTATCGGCATGAATCTGCGGACCTTCACCCTGCGCCAGGTTTTTTTGCGGATTATTTTCTGCCCGCAGTGCTTCGCGGTCATGTTCGATCCCCGCAAAACGGTCAACCTGACTGGCCATCAGCACCAGTTTGAGCAGATTGCTTTCAACTTCTGTAACCAGCTGCGTGACCCGCTTGATCACCTGACCGGTGAGGTCCTGGTAATCCTGAGCCAGCAAAATGTCATTGAGGTTGGCGGCGACCATGTGGCTTTCTTCTTCGCTGCGCGTCAGAAAACCGTCAACCCGACGGGCCAGCTCACGAAACTCCTCAGCACCGATTTCGCGACGCATAAAGCGCCCCCAATCTGCGCTCAGGGCTTTGGCTTCTGCCCCCAGGCCATTGACCAGTGGCGTACTGTTTTCCACCAGGTCCATGGTGCGGTTGGCCGCAGCTTCCGTTAAGCGCACAACATACGACAAACGTTCGGTCGCATCCGTGATCTGCGACACTTCTTCGGCTTGTGGCATGTGCGGGTCGATATGGAAATTGACAATCGCACTGTGCAACTCACGCGTCAGCTTGCCGACTTCCCGATACAAGCCACGATCGCGGGTCTGGTTCAATTCGTGAATCAGTTGCACCGCGTCGCCAAACTGACCTTTTTCAAGGCTGTCGACCAACTCGCGGGCATGTTTTTTCAGGGTCAATTCAAAATCGCCCTGTGTAGATTCTTTATGCTCCATAGCGCCCCCGTGACGACCCCATTAGTGGCCGATACGCTCAAAGATCTTTTCGATCTTCTCTTTGAGAGCCAACGCCGTGAACGGCTTAACGACGTAGCCGTTAACCCCCGCCTGGGCGGCTTCGATGATTTGCTCGCGCTTGGCTTCAGCGGTCACCATCAACACAGGCAGGCTTCTAAGCTTTTCGTCCGCGCGCACGTGGCGCAACAGGTCGATGCCCGTCATGCCCGGCATGTTCCAGTCAGTGACCAGAAAGTCGATGCTGCCGGTGTTCAGGATCGGAATCGCCGTGATGCCGTCATCGGCTTCCACGGTGTTAGTGAACCCTAAGTCACGCAGCAGGTTTTTAATGATCCGCCGCATCGTTGAAAAATCATCAACGATGAGGATTTTCATATTCTTGTCCAATTCGACCTCCAAGCAGTCTTAAAACGCGCTCAGCACCTGAACGCGCCATTCAATCAATTCGGTTTGTGTTACACGCCATGAACCTGTAGGAGCGAGCGTGCGCGCGATAAAAGCGATGCGGTGTATCCCTCAACACCCATCGCCCGCATCACGCGCACGCTCGCTCCTACAGTAATTAAGCTGCTACAGAAATCAGCGCGCTCGCCACTCGGCCAGTCGCCCGCGCAACCGTGCGGCGCACTGGCTGTGCAACTGACTGACGCGCGACTCACTGACGCCCAGCACCTCACCGATTTCCTTGAGGTTGAGCTCTTCGTCGTAGTACAGCGCCAACACCAATCGCTCACGTTCGGGCAAGTTCGCAATCGCCTCGGCCAATGCGGCCTGAAAGCGCTCGTCTTCCAGGTCTCGCGATGGCTCAAGGTGCGCACTGGCGCCGTCCTCGTGCAGCCCTTCATGCTCGCCGTCCTGTAACAGGTCGTCAAAGCTGAACAGCCGGCTGCCCAAGGTGTCATTCAAAATGGCGTAATAATCATCCAGGCTTAAATTGAGTTCGGCCGCAACTTCGTGATCTTTAGCGTCACAACCGGTTTTTGCTTCAATTGCCCGAATGGCGTCGCTGACCATACGTGTGTTGCGGTGCACCGAGCGGGGAGCCCAGTCGCCTTTTCGCACTTCATCCAGCATCGCGCCACGGATACGAATACCCGCGTAGGTTTCGAAACTCGCCCCTTTGCTCGCATCGTATTTGGTCGAGACTTCAAGCAGGCCGATCATCCCGGCCTGGATCAAGTCTTCTACCTGCACGCTGGCGGGCAATCGCGCCAACAGGTGATACGCGATGCGTTTGACCAAAGGCGCGTAACGTTCGATCAGCTCATATTGGCTGTCACGCGACGACTTGCTGTACATGCGATAGCCGCTGGCTGTCATTGGGCCGTTCCCGCACTGGTTTGCTGCACCAGGCGCTCAACAAAGAACTCCAGGTGCCCACGTGGATTGGCTGGCAAAGGCCAGGTGTCAACTTTTTGCGCAATGGCCTTGAACGCCAGTGCGCATTTTGAACGCGGGAAGGCTTCGTAAACGGCACGCTGTTTTTGCACCGCTTTGCGCACGCATTCGTCGTACGGCACAGCGCCTACGTATTGCAGGGCGACGTCCAAAAAGCGGTCCGTGACTTTGGTCAACTTGGCGAACAGGTTGCGCCCCTCTTGCGGGCTTTGCGCCATGTTGGCCAGCACCCGGAAACGGTTCATGCCGTAATCGCGGTTCAACAGTTTGATCAGCGCATAGGCGTCGGTGATCGAGGTGGGTTCGTCGCACACCACCAGCAGCACTTCCTGGGCGGCGCGCACAAAACTCACCACCGATTCGCCGATACCTGCGGCCGTGTCGATGACCAGCACATCGAGGTTGTCGCCAATTTCGCTGAACGCCTGAATCAGGCCCGCGTGTTGCGCCGCGCTCAGGTGAACCATGCTTTGCGTGCCCGAGGCCGCCGGCACGATTCGAATCCCGCCAGGGCCTTGCAGCAATACGTCGCGCAGCTCACACCGCCCCTCGACCACATCGGCCAGGGTGTATTTGGGCGTCAGGCCCAACAGAACGTCGACGTTCGCCAACCCCAGGTCAGCGTCCAGCAACATCACGCGCCTGCCCAGCTCGGCTAGCGCCAGCGACAAGTTGACTGAAACGTTAGTTTTACCGACGCCACCCTTGCCGCCGGTCACTGCGATCACCTGTACGGGATGCATGCTGCCCATGATCTTTCTTTACCTTGTCTTACTTAGACGCGGCTACATACGCTGGCTGCGGGTTCCTCAACGGGAACAGGACTGTGCAGACCATCAATGTAGGTACATTGCAACGTAATCGTCACTACCTCAGCCGACCCGTTTGGAGGGGCTGTGATAGATATCAGCGAACATATCGGCCATGGCCTCTTCGCTGGGTTCTTCCTGCATTTGCACACTGACCGCGCGGCTCACCAATTGGTGGCGACGCGGCAGATGGAGGTCATCGGGAATACGCGGACCGTCCGTGAGATAGGCCACTGGCAGCTCGTGACTGATGGCCAGACTCAATACTTCGCCAAGGCTTGCGGTTTCATCCAGTTTGGTCAGGATGCAACCGGCAAGCCCGCAACGTTTATAGCTGTGGTAAGCCGCCGTCAGCACTTGTTTCTGACTGGTGGTGGCCAAGACCAGGTAATTTTTGGCTTTGATACCGCGCCCGGCCAGGCTTTCAAGTTGCAGGCGCAGGGCCGGATCGCTGGCTTGCAGGCCCGCCGTGTCAACCAGTACTACGCGTTTGCGCAACAGGGGTTCAAGGGTTTGGCCCAATGACTGACCCGGCGCCACATGGGTGACCGGCACATTGAGGATGCGGCCCAGGGTTTTGAGTTGCTCCTGGGCACCAATGCGAAAGCTGTCCATGCTCACCAGCGCGATGTTCTGCGCGCCGTACTTGAGCACGTAACGCGCGGCCAGCTTGGCCAGCGTGGTGGTTTTACCCATGCCCGCGGGGCCGACCATCGCAATCACGCCGCCCTCTTCGAGCGGCTCGATTTCCGGGGTCGCGATCATGCGGGCCAGGTGCGCCAACAACATGCGCCACGCCTGACGCGGCTCTTCGATCTCGGCGACTTGCTCCAGCAGATCGCGCGACAGCGGACCCGACAAGCCAATGCGCTGCAAACGACGCCACAGGTTGGCTTGCGCCGGTTTGCTGCCTTGCAACTGATTCCATGCCAACGAGCCCAACTGCACTTCCAGCAGTTCGCGCAAACCATTGAGCTCAAAGCGCATGGTGTCGAAGGCACGCTGGTCCATGCTCGGCGCGGCAGGCGCAGCCGGACGTGGCGGCTCATCAAAGGTTGGCTCGATCAACGGCTCGGCGGCGGTCAGCGGCAACCCGGCAAACAACTGCCGGCTCACGTCAGCCTCGCCTTCACCGCGCAGACTCAGTTCGGCCTGGGCCGAAACGATCCGCGACTGGGTCTTGCGCAGCTCTTCTTCAAGCTCAACGTTAGGCACACGCGGTGCCAGCGCGGACAACTTGTAGTCCAGCGCGGCAGTCAACTCAACACCACCGGCAATGCGGCGGTTACCAATAATGGCGGCATCAGCCCCCAGCTCATCACGAACCAGTTTCATGGCCTGACGCATATCGGCGGCGAAAAAACGCTTCACTTGCATAAACCAAACCTCAGCCGTTCGGGCCTACTGTCGCAACGATGGTGACTTGCTTGTTGTCAGGGATTTCCTGGTACGCCAGCACATGCAGGTTAGGCACTGCCAGGCGGCCAAACCGCGAAAGCATGGCGCGTACCGGACCGGCGACCAACAGGATCACCGGGTTGCCTTGCATCTCTTGGCGTTGGGCGGCATCGATCAAGGAACGCTGCAACTTTTCAGCCATGCTTGGCTCCAGCAGAACGCCCTCTTCCTGACCTTGTCCTGCCTTTTGCAGACTATTGAGCAATATCTGTTCCAACCTTGGCTCCAGCGTGATAACTGGCAGCTCAGACTCAACGCCTACAATGCTTTGGACGATGGCGCGGGACAAACCAACCCGCACGGCGGCCACCAAAGCGGCGGTATCTTGACTCTTGTGCGCATTGTTCGCGACGGCTTCGGCAATACTACGAATGTCGCGTACGGGCACCTGTTCAGCCAGCAGGGCCTGCAAGACCTTGAGCAGTTGCGACAGGCTCAACACCCCCGGCACCAACTCTTCAGCCAGTTTTGGCGAGGCCTTGGCCAGCAACTGCATCAACTGCTGCACTTCTTCATGCCCGATCAGCTCATGGGAGTGCTTGTACAAAATTTGGTTAAGGTGCGTGGCGACCACGGTGCTGGCGTCCACCACGGTGTAGCCCAATGATTGCGCCTGACTGCGCTGGCTGACCTCGATCCACACCGCTTCCAGGCCAAAGGCCGGGTCTTTGGCGGTAATCCCGTTGAGGGTGCCGAACACCTGCCCTGGGTTGATCGCCAGCTCGCGGTCCGGGTAAATCTCGGCCTCGGCCAGAATCACTCCCATCAGGGTCAGGCGATAGGCGCTGGGCGCCAGATCGAGGTTGTCGCGAATGTGCACGGTGGGCATCAAAAAGCCCAAGTCCTGAGACAGCTTTTTACGCACGCCCTTGATCCGCGCCAGCAATTGCCCGCCTTGGTTGCGGTCCACCAGCGGGATCAAGCGATAGCCCACTTCCAGGCCGATCATGTCGATGGGCGTCACGTCATCCCAACCCAGCTCTTTGGTGTCTTGTGCACGGGCTGGTGAAGGCAGCAGCTCCTGTTGGCGCTGCACTTCTTGCAGGGCCTGGGTCTTGACCACGTTTTGCTTCTTCCACATCAAGTAGGCAGCGCCGCCCGCGACGGCCGCCAAACTCAGGAAGGCGAAGTGCGGCATGCCCGGCACGGCGCCCATCACCCCCATCAAACCGGCCGAGACTGCCAGCGCCTTGGGCGATGCAAACATCTGGCGGCTGATTTGCTTGCCCATCTCTTCGGAGCCAGAGGCACGGGTCACCATGATCGCGGCTGCGGTGGACAACAGCAGGGAAGGCAATTGCGCCACCAAACCGTCACCGATGGTCAGCAAGGCATACACCTTGCCCGCTTCGCCGAACGTCATGCCGTGCTGGAACATGCCCACGGCCATGCCACCGATCAGGTTGATAAACAGAATCAACAGACCGGCGATGGCATCACCGCGTACAAATTTGCTGGCACCGTCCATCGAACCGTAGAACTCAGCCTCTTGGGCGACTTCCTGACGGCGCGACTTGGCCTGGTTCTGGTCGATCAAACCGGCGTTAAGGTCAGCGTCGATCGCCATCTGCTTGCCGGGCATGGCATCGAGGGTGAAACGCGCGCTCACCTCGGAGATACGCCCGGCACCCTTGGTCACCACCACGAAGTTGATGATCATCAAAATCGCGAACACCACGATACCGACCACGTAGTTGCCGCCGATCACCACCTCACCGAATGCCTGAATCACCTTACCGGCGGCGCCGTGGCCTTCCTGACCGTGAAGCATCACCACCCGCGTCGAAGCCACGTTGAGCGCCAGACGCATTAGCGTGGCGACCAGCAAAATGGTCGGGAACACCGCAAAATCCAGCGGGCGCAAGGCGTACACACAGACCAGCAACACCACAATCGACAGCGCAATGTTGAAGGTAAAGAACACGTCCAGCAGGAACGCGGGGATCGGCAACATCATCATTGCCAGCATTACCAGCAACAACAGCGGCACACCCAACTGCCCCTGACCCAGACCGGCCAGACCGTTGCGTGCGGTGTTGATTAACTGAGAACGATCCAATGACATTGCAAGAAACCTTTAGCAAACTTTTGACGCCATATGCGCCGTGAAGCCTGCCTTTGCAAGAACCCTTCCAACTTTGGCAAATGGCCACATCAGATTCGAAAAGCCCTCTCCCGCAAGGTGAGGGCCGGGGTGAGGGTCGGGGCTTTTCGCAGGTCTAAGCTGCGCTGGCGTCAAGCACCTCCAACATGCCGCGCCTTGCTCAGTTCCAGCACCACTCACCCAAATCAATCACCAGGCAGGCACTGCTGCTGACGCCGAACACCACATCAATCTTGCGATTAGGCTCATAAAGCGCCGAACCGCACCCACCAATCAAAATATCCCCGCAACGCGGGTCTCGCGTAAAGGGACGGTTCGTCCACTGCGGCACTCTCTCCAACTTCAACGGGAATAAAAGATTGCCCAAGATATGGCTGCGTACACTCATCCCGCTGATGCCTTCGGAACTCAACGACTTGCGCATATAGTCCAGCAGGAGGACGCGGTCTTTTTCACAGCGCTCCAGCACCGCGGCGTAATAGTCTTCGCGCCCGTACCCCTGCGGCACGGTAGGCAAGGAGATCACCGCCAGCAAATTTTTACCTTCGGCACTAAAGCCCACCACATGCTGATCGGGCGCTTGATCCAGCCAAAAAATCGCAAAGGTGGCATCCAGCACGGGAAATGACGGAAACAAGCCCTCCAGCTCCGCCATCGCCAAACCGCGAGACCCGCTTAATGCGTAGGTTTTGACGCAACCATCAGGGATGAGGGTCAACTCGATAGGCATCGCGCATCTCCATTGCTAACGACGAAACGCCAGGGCGCGCTCTACCCCAAGTTAAGCAGGTTTGCGAAAACTCGATACTGGCAACATTGACAGCCTGTGGCGTGTTATTCGTCGCGACGTAAATCCGGCGGGATCGGCAGATCGCTCAGTGGATCAGGCCGCTTGCCTTTGCCCGCCTGGTGCTGGCGGATCTGGTAGACGTAGGCCAAGACCTGCGCCACGGCCAAGTACAGGCCTGCGGGGATTTCCTGATCCAGCTCGGTGGAGTAGTAGATGGAGCGCGCCAACGCGGGCGACTCCAGCAGCAGGATGTCGTGCTTGGCGCCAATTTCACGGATCTTGAGCGCCAGAAAGTCGCTGCCCTTGGCCAGCAGCATGGGTGCAGCGCCCTTCTCCGGGTCGTATTTCAGAGCGACAGCAAAGTGGGTCGGGTTGGTGATGATGACGTCGGCATCCGGGATGGCGCTCATCATCCGGCGCTGACTCATCTCGCGCTGGGTCTGGCGGATTCGTTGCTTAACTTCCGGGCGACCTTCCTGATCCTTGTGCTCATCGCGCACTTCCTGCTTGGTCATCAGCAGTTTCTTGTGGCTTTCCCACAACTGCACCGGCACGTCCACGGCCGCAATCAGGATCAACCCGCAGGCCATCCACAAGGCACTCCACGCCACCACTTGCAAGCTGTGGATGACGGCCGATTCTAGGGGTTCGCGGGAGATGCGCTGCAAGTCGTCAATGTCGGACTTGAGCACCAACAACGCCACAATCAAGATGATAAAAAACTTGGCCAACGCCTTGAGCAACTCGACCAGCGCCTTGGCCGAGAACATGCGCTTGATGCCCGCCGCAGGATTCATGCGGCTGAATTTAGGGGCCAGGCTGCCCGCCGCGAACAACCAGCCGCCCAGTGCAATAGGCCCGATCAACGCCGCAATCAACAAGGTAATAAGTACCGGCTGCAACGCCACCAGGGCGATTTTGCCTGAATGCAGGAGGAAGGCGCCCATCGAGTCAGTGTTGAGCAGCACTTCACGGCTGATGCTGAAGTTGTAGCGCATGATTTCCATCATGTCCTGCGCCAGCGCACCGCCGAAGATGATCAGGCCGATGGAGCCAGCGAGCATGATTGCCAGCGTATTGAGTTCTTTAGAGCGTGCGATCTCGCCCTTTTCCCTGGAGTCTTTTTTTCGTTTCTCCGTGGGGTCTTCTGTTTTATCGGCGCCACTCTCGCTTTCGGCCATCGCTAGCGCGCCTGTGCCAAGTCACGTAAAAACTGCAAGGCCTCGGTGGCCAGCGGTTGATACTGATTGAGAATGTCCGCCAGGCTGATCCACAGGATCACCATGCCCAGCACCAGGGTCAGCGGAAAACCAATGGCGAAAATGTTCAACTGCGGGGCCGCACGGGTCATCACACCGAATGCGATGTTGACCACCAACAGCGCGGTGATCGCTGGCAGCACCAGCAGCAAGGCGGCACCCAATACCCAACCGAGCTTGCCGACCACTTCCCAGAAGTGATGCGTCAGCAACCCGCCCCCCACCGGCAAGGTGGTGAAGCTTTCGGTGAGCACCTCAAACACCACCAAGTGCCCGTTCATGGACAGAAACAACAACGTCACCAGCATGGTGAAGAACTGCCCGATGACCGCTACGTTGACCCCGTTGGCCGGATCGACCATGGAGGCGAAGCCCATGCCCATCTGGATCGCCACAATTTGCCCGGCCACCACAAACGCCTGAAAAAACAATTGCAGCGAAAACCCGAGCAAGGCGCCGATGATGATTTGCTCGGCAATCAACATCAAGCCGCTGAGGTCCAGCGGGTTTACCGTAGGCAGCGGCGGCAGGCTCGGCAGGATGGCCAAGGTGATGGCTATCGACAAAAACAGCTTGATGCGCTTGGGCACCAGGGTGGTGCCGATGATTGGCATGGTGGTCAACACCGCGCCTACCCGGAACAGCGGCAGCATAAAGCTGGCGACCCAGGTACTGATCTGCGCGTCCGTCAGGGCAAGCAGCGACATTTAGCCGATCAACTGCGGAATGCTGCCGTACAACGACAGGATGTATTCCATAAAGGTCTGCACCAGCCACGGCCCCGCCACGATCAAGGTGATCAGCATCACCAGCAAACGCGGCAAAAAGCTCAAGGTTTGTTCGTTGATTTGGGTGGCAGCCTGAAACATGGCCACCATCAAACCCACCAACAAGCTAGGCACCACCAACACAGCCACCATCATGGTGGTCAGCCACAAGGCACTGCGAAACAGGTCAACCGCGACTTCTGGGGTCATTGCGCATTACTCCCGAGCATGGCGTCACACCCCGCCAAAACTGCTGGCCAGCGTACCGATAATCAACGCCCAGCCATCCACCAGCACAAACAGCATGATCTTGAACGGCAGCGAAATAATCAGCGGCGACAGCATCATCATCCCCATGGCCATCAGCACACTGGCCACCACCAGGTCGATGATCAGGAACGGAATGAAGATCATAAAACCGATCTGAAACGCCGTTTTAAGCTCGGAGGTCACAAACGCCGGCACCAGAATGGTCAAAGGCGCCGCATCCGGGGTGGCGATGTCCGTGCGCTTGGACAAACGCATGAACAGTTCAAGGTCACTGGTGCGGGTTTGAGCCAGCATGAAGTCCTTGATCGGGCCTTCTGCCTTAAGGATCGCATCCTGCGCCGAGAGCTTTTCCGCAAGGTAAGGCTGCAAGGCGTTTTCGTTAATTTTGTCGAACACCGGGGCCATGATGAACATGGTCAAAAACAGCGCCATGCCCGTCAAAATCTGATTTGACGGCGTTTGCTGCAAGCCCAGCGCCTGCCGCAGGATGGAAAACACAATGATGATGCGCGTAAAGCTGGTCATCAGCATGACGAACGCCGGGATAAAGCTCAGCGCCGTCATGATCAGCAGAATCTGCAGGCTGACCGAATATTCCTGCTGCCCGTTGGCACCGGTACCCAAGGTAATGGCCGGGATCGACAACGGGTCGGCGCCGAACGCCAACGGCGCGGCCAGCGCTAACAACAGCGCAATGACTAAACGCATTACGGCTTGTCCTTTTGATTACCCATCAGTTCCATCAGGCGCTTGGCAAACTCCGGCGTTGCAGGCTGCGAAGACTCCGGCAATTGCACCGGCTCCTTGAGCACATGCAGCGGCGTGATACGCCCCGGCGTCAAGCCCAACAAAATTTGCTCATTGCCCACCTGCACCAGCACCAACCGGTCACGCGCGCCCAGCGCACGCGAGCTGATGAGTTCGATCACCTGCCCCTGACGCGGCCCGGCGTGCTGAACCCTGCGCAGCAGCCAGGCCAGACCAAAGATCAGCCCCAGCACCAGCAGCAAGCCCAACACCAGTTGCGTGAGCTGCCCGCCGATGCCACTGCCCACCACGGGCGCGACAGCAGCGGTGGCCGTTGCAGCCGGCTCGGCCGCCAGCACACTTAAAGGGAACGCCAGTAAAGCGCCGAGTAACCGCTTCACTTAGCGCAGCTTCTTGATGCGTTCACTTGGGCTGATCACGTCAGTCAGGCGAATGCCGAACTTTTCGTTGACCACCACCACTTCACCGTGCGCAATCAGGGTGCCGTTGACCAGCACATCCAGCGGCTCGCCGGCCAGGCGGTCCAGCTCGATTACCGATCCCTGGTTGAGTTGCAGCAGGTTACGAATGTTGATGTCGGTGCTGCCCACTTCCATGGAGATCGAGACCGGAATATCCAGAATCACGTCCAGGTTGGGGCCGTCCAGCGTCACCGGGTCGTTATTGCGCGGCACGCTGCCAAATTCTTCCATCGGCAAGCGATTGGAAGCCGGGGCCTTGGCCGCATCTGCCGCCAGCAAGGCGTCGATGTCGTGCTGGCCCACTTCGCCAGTTTCTTCCAGCGCAGCCGCCCATTCATCGGCGAGCGCCTGGTCTTCGGCAGAAGTTATATCGTGTTCGTCAGCCATCATTTGTCCTCGGCGGGCAGTCAATCAGTTACATAGCGAATTCTTGAAACCGGCGCTTAACGCCGGTCGATAGGCTCAACCACTTGCAGGGCGAGATTGCCCTTGTGCGAGCCCAGTTTGACCTTGAACGAGGGCACGCCATTGGCACGCATCACCAGCTCGTCCTGCAATTCAATCGGGATCACGTCACCGGGCTGCATGTGCAAGATGTCACGCAGGCGCAATTGACGGCGCGCCACCGTGGCACTGAGCGGCACGCTGACATCCAGCACGTCTTCGCGCAGCGCTTTGCTCCAGCGCTCGTCCTGATCGTCGAGGTCGGACTGGAAACCGGCGTCGAGCATTTCACGCACCGGCTCGATCATCGAGTACGGCATGGTCACGTGCAGATCGCCGCCACCGCCGTCGAGTTCGATGTGGAACGTGGAGACTACAATCGCCTCGCTCGGACCGACAATATTGGCCATGGCCGGGTTCACTTCCGAGTTGATGTACTCGAAATTGACTTCCATGATCGCCTGCCAGGCCTCTTTCAAATCAATGAAAGCTTGCTCCAGCACCATGCGCACCACCCGCAACTCGGTCGGGGTGAACTCACGGCCTTCGATCTTGGCGTGGCGGCCGTCGCCACCGAAGAAGTTGTCGACCAGCTTGAACACCAGTTTGGCGTCCAGGATAAACAGCGCCGTACCGCGCAACGGCTTGATCTTGACCAGGTTGAGGCTGGTGGGCACGTACAGCGAATGCACGTATTCACCGAACTTCATTACCTGTACCCCGCCCACCGCCACGTCGGCGGAGCGGCGCAGCATGTTGAACATGCTGATGCGGGTGTAACGGGCGAAACGCTCGTTGATCATTTCGAGGGTCGGCATGCGCCCACGAACAATACGGTCCTGACTGGTCAGGTCGTAACTTTTGACACTGCCGGGTTCGGCAGCCATTTCGGTCTGTACCAGACCGTCATCAACGCCATGCAACAGCGCGTCGATCTCATCCTGGGACAGCAGGTCTTGCACGGCCATGTCGTGATCCTACTGCAATACGAAGTTAGTAAAGAGCACCTGATCGACGATCACTTTGCCGAGCTCTTTTTGCGCCACGGCCTGCACACTGGCAGTCGCTTTTTGACGCAGCATTTCCTGGCCGACCGGCGTGGCGATGCTGTCGAAGGTCTCACCGGAAAACAGCATCACCAGGTTGTTACGGATCACCGGCATGTGCACTTTGAGTGCATCAAGATCGGCCTGGTTACGGGCCTGCATGGTCATGCTGACCTGCATGTAGCGCTGGCGGCCATTGGCGTTGTAATTGACCACAAACGCGGGCGCCATCGGCTCATAAATGGCCGCGACTTTCACATTAGGGTCGATCACGGCTTCAGGCTTGCTCTGCGCGCTATGCATGAAATACCAGGTAGCACCCACCGACACGCCAATCGCCAGCAGCAGCGCTACCACGATCAGGATGATCAGCTTGAATTTGCCTTTCTGGGCGGGGTCTTTCACTGCGTCGCTCTTCGCCATGCCAATAATCCGTCACTATTCGATTTTCACAGGTGCACGGCAAGGCAAGAGCAAGTGTTATGCCAGAAGTGAGGGCAACGGTGAAATCGACCTTGCAGGTGCTGCTGCGGGACGAGGCGGCGATCGGGCGCGCAGCGGGCGCAAACCCGGTGAGTGAGGCGCTTCAGGTCTGTGGGGAAATGTGAGTGCGGGCGCAACGCACCCGCTCGCAGCCTCGCACCACTCGTCAGCGACTACCTGACAGGGGTCAGGCGTAATAGTCGACGGCGCTGGAACCCAGAATCACGCTGGGCGCAGCCGCTTCAACGCCGGCCACCGCCCCATCGTCATCCGCCCCGCCGTCAAGTCGCCCGCCATTGCCCGCACCGTTGGTACGGCTCTGGCTCTGCTGCTCTTGACCTTGGCCTTGCCAGTTACGCGACTGATCTGACACGTTGACGTCGACCTGCCCCATCCCCTGCTGCGCAAACATCTCACGCAAACGGAACATTTGGCCTTCCAGGGCTTCACGCACGCCCGCATGCCCACTCATGAAGTTGACCTGCGCAGGCTGGTCAGCCGCCAAGTTGACCCGAATATCCAAACGCCCCAACTCGGCCGGCTCCAACTGAATGTCTGCCGACTTGAGGTTGGCGCTGGAGAGGTACATCACCCGATTGACCACTTCTTCAGACCAGCCGCTCTGGTGCATGGCCAAAGGCTGGTTGACCGGCAGTGCATTCGCCGTTTTGGGCACAGCCGCCTGGGTGAGCGCCGCCAGACGATTGGCGAAGTCATCGACCCGGGTGTCGCTCGACGCACTTTTGAGGTCTTTGAGGCCATCATCCACCAGCCCCTTGAAGGCTTTTTCGCCTCCCTCACCGCTGGCGTCCCCATCGGCCTTGGGCTCAATCAGCATGGCAATGCCGCTGGCCTGGCCCTGGGTTTGAGCCACAGGGCCGGTGGTTTCAGCAGGGGTGTTTTTGACGGGGGTCTGACTGCTGGCGGACACATGCCCGCCCTGCTCCATCGCCAGGCGCACCGCTGGCAGGTCGTCAAGCGGGTCCGCCTGCGGATCGAAATGTTCGTCAGCCACCGGCTGCGGCTGAACGGCTTGGGCCGCATTCGCAGCCGCCGCGGCCAGCTGTGGGGTTTGTACCTCGGGCTGAACCGGTACGGCTTCGGGTTGCGGCTCAACCACCGGCACCGTCGGCACCACGGGCGGCGCTACCGCCAGCGGATCGCCAGACGCCGTATCGTCAGTCGGCTTGGCCGCCGTGTCGTCCTGATCGTCACCCGCAGCGTCTTTGCTCTTGCCGCCGGGCAAGGGCTTGCCGCTATCGGCAACAGCTGGCGCCTGGCCACCCACCTTGTCGTTGCGCACATCGGGCTTTGGCGCTGCATCCGCCGCCTTGTCCCGCGCAGGCTTGGCCACTTTGTCAGCCGCACTCGCCGGGTCTTGCGACGCTTTGGCGTACACCTTCGAGAAGTTCTGAGCCCCGGCTTTAGCGGGCTCGGCAGCAGGCTGCGAAGCATTGGCGGCCGCCGCTTTGGACGCAGCAGCGGCAGGAGTCTGAAGAAGCGAGTTGGCGGCAAGAGGCATGTAAAGGTCTCCACTGTACGGCTGGCGTAGGTACAGGTCAGAGAACTAGAGCAAGGTTCGGGCCAGCTTTGGCAAAGTCAATGAGAAACCACACGCTGGCGGGGGCAGCGCTCGAGTTCTTGCACATACAGGCGCCTCACCATTTTGTACTCAGCGGTGACTTTCGAGACCAGTTCGTCTATCCCCACCAACGGACTTTTTTTTGCACGATCTTCAAGGATGCCGCACAACTGCGCCAAACGAATGGCACCCATGTTGCTGCTACTGCCTTTGAAGCTGTGCGCGACCGCCACCAGGGCAGCCGCCTGTTGCGCGCCGATGAGTGCCACAACGCGCTCGTCCGAATCTGCAATAAAAGTATCCAACAGGTCCGCAAACCCACCTTCCATTACGTCACGCAGCGCATTCACTACCGCCTGGTCCATATGAATGTAGGACACTTGTTCACTCCTTGATCAAGAATGGGCCGGATTATGCCAGAGCCTCCCATGAAAACTCTACGCACGCAGTCCGACCATCGTCAGCCCAACGCGCAGAAGGGCACAGTTGGCGCACAAGACTCACGCCGCGGCCCGACAGTCGACCTCGATCCAGTGGCCGCTCCAGCACCCGGCTTACGTCAAACCCCTTACCGCTGTCTTCAACCTGTAGCTGTAAGCGCCCCCCGTTGAGCATAGGCTCAACTCGCACATGCACCCGGACAAAACCCTCGGTAAGCGCCGCCAACCGTTGGTCACGGCACTGGTAGTAGCGGGAAAACCCTTGCGCATCGCGCTTGAGCCGTGAGTCCAGCCCCAATACGCCGTGCTCCAGCGCATTGGCATACAGCTCGGCCAATACCGCGTGGATCACCGCGCCCTGCGCACGCAGCCCATGCACCTCCATGAGCAGTTGCAGCAGGTAAGGTAGCGGGTTGAACTGCTGCAACGAGGGGGCACGAAATTCAAAACTCGCCGACCAGTCCAGCGGGCTGCAACGCCCGCTGTCGGAGTACTGGATGGCAGGCATTCCCAACGCTTGCGGCAGCTGCGAGGTGATGTGCGCCATGCTCACGTCATCGCGCTTGCGGCCTTGAAAATCTCGCAGCGCCTGCACCACCTCATCAATCAGCCGCGCAGGCTCAGTGTTGCTGTCAAACACCCGCTGCAACCCTTCAACCCCGAACAACCGCTCCTGCTGATCGCTGGTATCTATCACCCCGTCAGACAGCAAAAACAGGTGATCGCCCGATACCATCGGCAACACCTCGGTGGTGTCGTCAAAAGCCTCGGCCTTTAACACACCCAGCGGCAAGTGCCGCGACGCCAGGGGCGTACGCACCCCGCTCTTGCGGGCATGAAGATAACCATCGGGCATGCCGCCATTCCACACTTCGACGATGCGCCGCTGAGCACTGACGCACACCAGGACAGCGCAGCAAAACATGTCCACCGGCAGGATGCGCTTGAGCTTGGCATTCATCTCACGCAGCATTTCGGGCAGGCCATAGCCTTTGGCCGTCATGCTGTAAAACACTTCTGCCAAAGGCATGGCGCCAATCGCGGCGGGCAACCCATGGCCGGTAAAGTCGCCGAGTAACACATGGGTATCGCCAGTCGGCGTATACGCGGCGAGTAACAAGTCGCCGTTGAACAACGCATACGGCGATTGCAAATACTGGATATTGGCCGCACTCAAACAGCCCGAGTGCGCCACCCGATCAAACACCGCCTTGGCCACCCGCTGTTCGTTAAGCAAATAACTGTTGTGTTGAGCAATCAGGTTGCGCTGTTGCAGTACCGTGTCTTGCAAACGCCGCAAGCGGTCCATAACGGTGATTTTGGCCGCCAACACCAAGGGGTTATAGGGTTTGATCAACACATCATCGCCCCCTGCCTCCAGCGCCCGTTTCAAGGCGTCGGCGTGTTCAAGCGAGGTCAGAAAAATAATCGGTACCAGCACCTCACCGGCCAGGGCTTTGATCTGGCGCGTCGCTTCAAAACCATCCATCACCGGCATCAAGGCGTCCATCAACACCAATTGCGGACGCTGCTCAATAAACAGCGCCACCGCTTCGGCGCCATTACCGGCCAACAGCACCTGATGGCCTTGTTTGCTCACGATGCGCGACAGCAGCAAACGGTCGACCGCACTGTCTTCGGCGATCAACACCGTCAGCGTCTGAGCGTGCGGCAATGGAGTGTTCAACTGATGTCGAACAACTTGTCGAAGTTGGAGATGGCGAGAATTTTTCGCACATCACTGTTGCAATTAACGAGCCTCACATCGGAGTCATCGCCACCGACATAGTCTCGTAACAGCAGCAGCATGCCCAGTGCGGAGCTGTCTATGTAGGTCGTCTCTTTCAGATCAACCACGCACTGCGCGGACTCGGGCTTGGACTTGGGGTCGGATTCGGGCTGTAACTTTTCGTACGCTCGCCTGAAGTCCTGATGTTTGGCGAAATCAAATCGGCCTTTAATACTGATGGTCAGCGTAGTGCCTTGCGACGACAGTTCAGATGTCACGGCCATAAGTACGCATCCTTCTCTGAGTTCGGGTGCTCAGACTATAGACCCGGATTTTGATTTCGCACCTGCCAACGCTGCGCGCTCACCCTGAGCGGATCAAAAAAATCGCAGCCTGCGGCAGTGCCCACAGCGCACAAGTCTAAAAATCTAGTTGATTATTCAAACCATTAGCCGCTGCTCTTACATGCGCGCTGTCATCCTTTTCTTAAACAAGACTTATTGGCTGTTTGCAAACCAACAACACCAATGATAAAAAACTTTTCCCAGGCAACCCTGACACTTATTTATTCAATCGACCCCATTAATAAAGAGCGTCACCGACTCCTCTTTAGGGTTGTCCCCCAAACCACTATGAGACCTCAGCATGCCACGTCATCTTTCAGGCATTTGTTTTGCTGTATGCGCGGCGGCACTCAATGCAACAATCGGCGCCTTGAGCAAGTTATTAATAAGCGCCGGTTTAACCACCAGCGCAATTGCCTTTTATAAAACAGCCGTCGCGGTCATCGTGGTGTCGTTCGTTTTACTGTTACTTAAACACGCGCCGCGCTGGAGGGGCTGTCGCGCGCAATGGTGGCAAGCAGCAGTGTGTTCAATGCTGGGCATTTTCATGTTGTTCTTCTTTGAAACCCGCGCCTATCAGCACACGGATGCGGCGACCGCCGTGGTGGTATTGATGGCGTCTGCGGCACTGTCAGCCATTGTGCTTGGCAGGTTTTTTTTGGGCGATCGCATTGATCGAAACATCCTGCTGGGCGCTGTTCTGGCGATCATTGGAATGGCCGTTATTTTCCAAAAGAACCTGGCAACAGAGTTGAATATTCTTGGGGTGTGGCACGCCGGATTTGCAGGACTGGGGTATGGCGCTTTTTCAGTGTGCATGAAGAAAATGAAGGCTAAAGGCGGACTCTTGTTTACCCGACAACTTTTAGTGTTTGGCGCACTGTATTTAGCGATACCCGCCATCCATGAGCAGGCACTGTCGATCACGTTATCGGTGGACAGCGCGATTATTCTATTACTCTTGGCGATATTTCCCACACTGCTCGGCTTTTTCTGCACCACTAAAGCCATTGAGTTACTCAAACCCAGTCAAGTGCAAACCATTGAACTGAGTGAACCTCTATTTGCCGGAGTGTTTGCCTTCATCGTTATGGGTGAAGTGCCCGCAATGTCTACATTGTATGGCGGGGTTTTAATTGTCTTGGGGCTGCTTTTTTCCAATCACGTCATACCGCTGTCACGCAAACAGCGAACCCTGCCCTGTCAGTAACTGTCCCTGCGCGGTAATCGCTGGGACAGTTCGTCCATCAGCTTTTGTTCGCGCTTGTCTTCCAGTTGCCGGGCTTCGTCGGCGTAGCGCTGCACCAATTTGCGTAACCCTTCGACCCGGGCATAGGTCTGCTGCCAGGTTTCGCGGGCCTTGTTGAGGTTGTTTTCATGCCACACCAGGCTTTGCCGCTGTTGGGAGACGGCTGTTTCAAGCTGGTTGAGGAAGTACTGGTAGCTGCGCAACCATTGGCCAGACACGCCCTGACTGCCGCGACCAATCCATTGCGACTGGTATTCGGCGCGGAAGTTTTCCAGGTCACCCAGCTTGCTATTGGCCAGATTGACTTGCCCTTGAAAGTGGCCTAGCCGTTGCGCCGCCGCTTTTTCGGCACTCTCGGCCATCTCGACCACGGGCGCCAGACGCGCCGCTCTGCCACTGGCCATAAATGATTATCCGCCCGGCGCCGGAGCAAAGATGGAACCCAGATGACCGCCGCTTTCAGCCAGGCTGATGTTGTCGTTCAAGCCTTGGCGCAAGTACGCCACCATCGCCGGTTGCAGGGCAATCGCCGTGTCGGTTTCGCGATCCCCGCCTGGCACGTAGGCGCCCACGCTGATCAAGTCCCGCGCTTGCTGGAAGCGTGACCACAACTGTTTGAATTGCTGTGCACGGCGCATGTGTTCTTCAGTGACCACCGAGGGCATGACCCGGCTGATGGAGGCTTCGATGTCGATGGCCGGGTAATGGCCTTCTTCGGCCAAACGCCGCGACAGCACAATGTGGCCGTCGAGCACGCCCCGTGCCGAGTCGGCAATCGGGTCTTGCTGGTCGTCACCTTCGCTCAGCACGGTATAGAACGCCGTGATCGAACCACCGCCCGCCTCTGCGTTACCGGCACGCTCCACCAGTTTTGGCAGTTTGGCGAACACGGATGGCGGATAGCCCTTGGTCGCGGGCGGTTCACCAATGGCCAAGGCAATTTCCCGTTGCGCCTGGGCAAAGCGGGTCAGGGAGTCCATCAGCAACAGGACGTTCTTGCCCTTGTCGCGAAAGTATTCGGCAATGCGTGTGCAGTACATGGCGGCACGCATGCGCATCAGCGGCGCATCATCGGCCGGAGACGCCACCACCACCGAGCGCTTGAGGCCTTCTTCGCCAAGGATGTGCTCGATGAACTCCTTGACCTCACGGCCCCGTTCACCAATCAGCCCAACCACCACGATGTCGGCTTCGGTGAAGCGGGTCATCATGCCCAGCAGCACACTCTTACCCACGCCAGTACCGGCAAACAGGCCCAAACGCTGACCGCGCCCGACCGTCAATAAACCGTTGATGCTGCGGATGCCTACGTCGAGCGGCACGCTGATGGGGTTACGCTTGAGCGGGTTGATGGTGGGGCCGTCCATCGGCACCCAGTCTTCGGCTTTCATCCCGCCTTTGCCGTCCAGCGCACGGCCCGCGCCGTCGAGTACGCGACCGAGCATGCTCATGCCCATCGGCAAACGCCCGGTATCGGCCAGCGGCACCACGCGGGCACCCGGCGCAATGCCTGCGACGCTGCCCACCGGCATGAGGAAGATTTTGCTGCCAGAAAAGCCCATCACCTCCGCTTCAACTTCGACCGGGTGAAAGCTGTCGTCGTTGATCACCAGGCAGCGGCTGCCCATCGCCGCGCGCAAACCTTCGGCCTCCAGTGTGAGGCCGACCATGCGCAGCAAGCGGCCTTCGACAATCGGCTGACCGGGCAAGGTGATAGCAGGCGCGTAGCCGCTCAGGCGCTTGGCGAAACTGGTGCGTTTAAGGTGCATCCGGCTGGTCCAGGTCGACGTCGATGTCCGGCGCAGACGGGTGCAGCGCCTGTTCGTGAAGTTGGTCGAACAACTGGCTCATGGCCTGTTTGATACGGGTCTCGATGCTTGCATCGATCCGGCTGTGTTCGGTTTCGACGCGGCAGCCACCGGGTTGCAACGTGTCGTCTTCGAGAATCCGCCAACTGGCATCGTGGCGTTCGCGCAGCGCCTTTATCTGTTCGAAGTCTTGCGGATTGATGAACAATCGAATGTTTTCGGCGCCCATCGGCAACAGCTTCAAGCTCTCGCGCAGCACTTGCTCGATCTGGCTGGAATCGGTTTTCAGCTCGCGCTGGATCACCAGCCGCGTCATGTGCTCAACCAACCCCACCATCGCCTTTTCAAGCTGCACATCCTGCTCGGCCAACGGCGCAAACAAGCTGCCCATCAAGCGTTCAAGGCTGCCGAGCTTGGCATTCAAGGCCGCGTCGGCCTCTTGGCGCACCTTGAGCTGGGTACTGTGGAAACCTTCTTTCTCACCCGTGGCGAAGCCTTCGTTGTAAGCCTCCTGACGGATGCTTTCGAGTTCTTCAAGGGTCAGCGGCTGGACTTCTTCCAGCGGGACTTCTTCGCTTTCGGGCGGCAGCTCTTCGACCGGCTCAGGCTCCGGCTCCGGTTCTTCACGAAACGGGTCAAAGCTGGGCAAGGACCACACGTCAAAACCGCCGACATCACGGGCGCGGATCACATCACTGGGCGACTCGCCCTTGGCATTGCTCACTTAGATCATCTCTTCGCCGCCCTTCCCGCCGAGAACAATTTCTCCGGCTTCGGCCATACGGCGAGCGATGGTGAGGATTTCTTTCTGCGCTGTTTCGACGTCGCTGACGCGTACCGGGCCTTTGGCCTCCAGGTCGTCGCGCAGCAGTTCGGAGGCACGCTTGGACATGTTTTTGAAAATCTTGTCTTGAACGTTGTCGTCCGAGCCTTTGAGCGCCAACACCAGCACGTCCGAAGACACTTCGCGCAACAGCGCCTGAATGCCACGGTCGTCGACGTCGGCCAGGTTGTTGAACACGAACATGAGGTCTTCGATCTGACCGGACAGGTCTTCGTCGATTTCGCGGATCGAGTCCATCAACTGCCCTTCGGTCGAGCTGTCGAGGAAGTTCATGATATCGGCAGCACGCTTGATGCCGCCCAAGGTGGTACGGGCCGCGTTGGAATTGCCGGAGAACTGTTTCTCAAGGATCTGGTTCAGCTCTTTGAGCGCTGCCGGCTGCACGGTGTTCAGCGACGAGACGCGCAGGATGATGTCCAGCCGCGCCTTGTGGTCAAAGTGCCCGAGCACTTCGCCCGCCTGATCGGGGTCGAGGTACGCCACCACGATGGCCTGGATTTGCGGGTGTTCGAAGCGGATGACATCCGCCACCGCACGCGGCTCCATCCATTTCAGGCTGTCCAGCCCGCTGGTGTTGCCGCCCAACAGGATGCGGTCGATCAGGCCGTTGGCCTTGTCTTCACCCAGTGCCTGGGTGAGCATTTTACGAATGTAGCCGTCTGAACCGACGCCCAGGCTGGTCTGGTCGCCGACAATTTCGACGAACTCGCTCATCACCTGTTCAACCTGCTCGCGGTGCACGTTGCGCATTTGCGCCATCGCCACACCCACGCGCTGCACTTCTTTGGGCCCCATATGCCGCAGCACTTGGGCCGCGTCAGTTTCGCCAAGCGACAGCAGCAGGATCGCGGCTTTGTCGACCCGGGTCAGCTTGGGATTGGTGGCGGCTCGGTTGTCACTCATCAGCGTTGATCCACTCTTTCACGACCTGAGCCACGCGGCCCGGGTCTTCTGCTACCAGACTCTTGATTGCGTTCAACTGAGCGTCATAGCCTTCGCTTGGGCTCGGCAACAGAATGCTTTGCGGCCCGCCCAGGCTGACACGGTCGTTGGACAGCTCGCCATCCAGCCCGCCAATGCCACCCAGCTCGGAATCACTGCCCAAGGCCAATTCTTTACTGCGCCCGTGGCCGGTGATGTTGTTCAACACCGGACGCAACACGCCAAACACCAGCACCAGGATGAACAGCACACCCAGCACTTGCTTGACGATGTCCCAGAACCACGGCTGTGAGTAGAACGGGATCTCGGCGATGACTTCGCCACGCTCGGCCGAGAACGGCACGTTGATCACGCTCACGCTGTCGCCACGGCTGGCATCAAAGCCCACGGCGTCTTGCACCAGACGGGTAAAGCGCGCCAGTTGATCGGTGCTCCACGGCTCACGGGTGATGTCCCCGTTGGCCGGGTTGACCTTGACCTGATCATCGACCACCACGGCAACCGACAGGCGATTGACTTTACCTTGCTGCTGCTTGGTGTGGCTGATGGAGCGGTCAAGCTCGAAGTTTTTGGTCGATTGCGAACGCTTGTCAGCCGGGTACGGCGCAAGCATCGGCTGGCCCGTGGCCGGGTCCATGATTTGCTGACCGTTGGCATCGAGCAGCGGCTGACCCGGCTGCACCATTCCGGCGGCGGCTGTCGCCTGCCCGGTTTGCTGCGGGGCCGACGCAGGCGCAGGCGGCTGATTGCTTAGCGCGCCCGGCACACCTTGCGGGCCATTGCTGGCAGTGCGCTGCTCGCTGGTGGACTGCTCGCTGCGCAAGGCCGGCTGGTCCGGGTTGAACTGTTCGGAGGTGGACTCTACCGCACTGAAATCCACATCGGCCGACACTTCGGCTTTATAGCGGTCGTTGCCCAACACCGGTTGCAGAATGTTGTGCACGCGCTGGGTGAGCATGCTTTCCATGCGGCGGCTGTAATCGAACTGTTTACCGGCCATCGTCAGCTCAGAGTCCTGCGCCTGATCCGACAGCAAGTTACCTTTTTGGTCGACCACGGTGATTTGCGACTTGGTCAGTTCGGGAACACTGGTGGCCACCAGATTGATAATGGCCAGTACTTGGCCCGGCTCCAGTGAGCGGCCCGAATACAACTCCACCAACACCGAGGCGCTGGGTTTGCGCTCATCGCGCACAAACACCGAGCTTTTAGGAATGGCCAGGTGAACGCGTGCGCCCTTGACGTTATTGAGGCTGGAAATGGTGCGGGCCAATTCGCCTTCCAGGCCACGACGATAGCGCGTGGCCTCCATGAACTGGCTGGTCCCCAGCCCTTGGTCTTTGTCCAGAATCTCGAAACCGATGTTGCTGTCGGTCGGCGACACACCGGCGGCGGCCAGTTTGAGGCGCGCACGGGCCACGTCATCAGCCTTGACCAGCAACGCCCCGGAGTTGGGCTCAACGGTGTAAGGAATGTCGGCGCCGGCCAGCGTTTCCATGACCTGCTTGGCATCCATACCGGCCAGGCTGCCATACAGCGGCCGGTAATCGGGCTGTTGCGACCACAACACGACGGCAAAACCAATCGCCACGCTCGCTGCCAGACCGACCATAAGGCCGACCTGACGCAACATGGTCATCTCGGAAAGGTTTTCCAGAAAGGACAGCCCGAACAGTGGCGGCTTGCCATCTGTTGAGCCTGCCTTGGCCGGGACGTTATCAGCAACTGCTTCTGCCATGACCTAATATCGTCCTTAAACCGGCATCTGCATGATGTCTTGGTACGCCTGAACCAGCTTGTTGCGTACTTGGGTCAATGCCTGAAAAGAAACACTGGCTTTCTGCGATGCAATCATCACGTCAGTCAGGTCAACACCGCTTTTGCCGATTTCAAAGGCGTTCGACAACTGGCTCGACGCCTGTTGGGTATCGCTGACCTTATTGATCGCGTTGCCCAGCATGTCGGAGAAGCTGCTGGCGCCCACTTCAGCGGGCGCTTGCACCGCTGATTTCTGGGCCATAGCGTCCATTTGCATGGCCCGCATGTCCAACATCATTCGATTAAATTCAATACCTTGGCTCATGGACTACTCTCTCCGACGGCCCGCAATTTTTTGACACTCACACAGCATCTACTCAGGTGTTAGCAACAAGGGTGCCAGTTGTTTGTTGATCTGGAACAAATTGCGTAACAAAAGGTCGCAGCCAGATAAACGGGATGTTTATAAAATCACCCTCCCTGTAGGCACTGGCGCAACCTGCGCCAGTGCCTGCGGGCATAGGGTCAGCTTGAGGCGAACAGGTACGCTTCAACGTCCATGCCCGCATCGCGCATTTGCGCCAGTTTGTAGCGCAACGTGCGCGGGCTGATGCCCAGGCGCTCGGCCGCTTCTTTGCGCCGTCCGCGCTCTGTGCGCAAGGTGTCAATGATCATCTGAAACTCACGGCGACGCAGGTCATCACCCAGCGCGCCTGCGGACTCACCCGCTGATCCCGCCACACTCTCGACCGGCGCCGACAAACTGGCGCTGCCGATAGCAGGCAGCGGCGCGCACGCCACCGGGCCCGCCAGACAAAAATCCGCCGCCTCGATCAGGCCACCGTGCTGCAAGATCAGGGCGCGCTGAATCGCGTTGTCCAGCTCGCGCACATTCCCCGGCCAGGCATAAGCGGTCAGGCACGCTTGTGCGGCAGGCGAAAAACGCACCGCCGTGTGTTTCATCTTGTTGATGTGCTTGGCCAGCAAACGCTCGGCCAGCGGCAGAATGTCGGCGGTGCGCTCGCGCAACGGACGCCAGGCCAACGGAAACACTGAAAGGCGATAGTACAAGTCTTCGCGAAAGCGCCCCGCCGCCACTTCGCCCGCCAAATCGCGGTTAGTGGTGGCCACCACGCGGATATCCAGGGCAATCGGCTTACGGCCACCCACGCGCTCCACTTCACGCTCTTGCAGCACCCGCAACAACTTGGCCTGCAAGCCCAACGGCATTTCGGAAATCTCGTCGAGCAGCAGCGTGCCACCATCGGCCTGCTCAAACTTGCCCGCTTGCGCCGCAATCGCGCCGGTGAATGAGCCTTTCTCATGACCGAACAACGTGGCTTCCAGCATGTTGTCCGGGATCGCCGCGCAGTTGATGGCGACAAAGGGCTGACGGGTCCGATGCGAATGTTGATGGATATAGCGCGCCAGCACTTCTTTACCCGTGCCGGACTCGCCCGAGATCAACACCGTGGAATCACTGCGCGCTACCCGCGCCGCCAGTTCCAGCAACTGTGCGCTGGCAGGCTCGATGGCCACCGGCCC
The DNA here is from genome assembly GCF_001529285.1 of Pseudomonas sp. TAA207. Classification (NCBI taxonomy): domain Bacteria; kingdom Pseudomonadati; phylum Pseudomonadota; class Gammaproteobacteria; order Pseudomonadales; family Pseudomonadaceae; genus Pseudomonas; species Pseudomonas sp. TAA207. The sequence goes on from NZ_LLWJ01000063.1 coordinate 175,891, forward strand.
TTCGGCATCTGCAACGCCAAGACAACCCAGCGCATGGCGCGCCACCAAATCAAGCAAAGCCTTGGGTTCAAACGGCTTGACCAGATAATCCGCTGCGCCTTGGCGCATGGCATCCACCGCCCGTTCCACCGCCCCGTGCGCGGTCATGAGCAGCACCGGCAGTTGCGGTTGCCGCGCACGCAGCAGACCCAGCAACTGGTGCCCGTCCATGCCCGGCATGTTCACGTCGCTGACCACCAGGCTAAAGGGTTCGGCCGCCACCGCCTCCAGCGCTTCTTCAGCCGAGCCGACCGCATGAAAACCATGCCCCGCCAACAACAACGTGTCGGCCAGGGCTTCACGCAGGGAGCGGTCATCTTCAACCAGCAGCACCTTGATTCGCATCACCATCAGTTCGCCTCCGCCGCGCCAGGAATCAGCGGCAGGCTGAGCAACGCACAGGTGCCGCGCCCCAGCCGTGAATGGAATTGCAGCTCGCCCTGATGCGCACGCACCACCGCCTTGACCACGGCCAGCCCCAACCCGGTGCCTGTGGCTTTGGTGGTGAAAAACGGCTCACCCAAACGTTCCAGCACCCGTGGCTCGATGCCACTGGCGCTGTCACTTACGCACAGGCGCAAGGTGTTATCGCGTGCGTACACATGCACCTTGAGGCGCACCTGAGGCGTACCGGCCTGTAACGCGTTTTCAATCAGATTCAGCAGCGCGCCCACCAGCGTGTCGCGATTGCACAGCACCTCACCGGTGTGGATATCGCACTGCCAGCGCATCGCAATACCTTCGACATGGGTCTGCGCAGCAGCTTGCAGCGATTGCATCAGCGCCTTGGGCGTGACCCGATCGGTCAACGGCAACTCGCCGCGCGCAAATACCAGCATGTCGCGCACTTGGTGCTCCAGCTCGTGCAAGCGCTCTTTAAGGCGACCGGCAAAACGCTGCTGTGTTTCGACCGGCAGCTCCTGTTCAGTCAAATGACTGGCGTAAATCAACGCGGCCGACAATGGCGTGCGGATCTGGTGCGCCAACGAGGCCACCATGCGCCCCAGCGACGACAAACGCTCGTGCCGTGCCAACTGATCTTGCAGGCGCCGGGTTTCTGTCAGGTCGTTAAGCAACACCAACTGCCCAGGCTCAGCATCCAGCGAGCGAGTGGAAATCGACAAGCGCCGACCATCAATCAACGAAATCTCGTGCCCATCGTCTTCACGCGGGGCAAAGCAGCGGGAGATGACGTGACGCCACAGCTCACCCACCAGCGGCAGGCCGAGCAATTCACTGGCCGCAGGGTTGGCCTCGCGTACACGGCCGCGATCATCAATCACGATGACCCCGCCCGGTAACAGATCAAGGAGGTTTTGCAGCCGGTTGGCCAGGCGCTCTTTTTCCGCCAGCTCGGCCATCCGCTGCGCGCTGACCACCGCCAACTCGCCTTTAAGCTCGGTCACCCGTGCTTCAAGCAGGCTGTAGGAATCGGTCAACTGAGTCGACATCTGGTTGAACAGCGAGAACGCTTGCTCAAGCCCTTCGCGGCTGGCTTGCTCCACCGAATTGATCGGCGCAGCAACAAGGGACATGGCCTGCCCTGCGAGATCAGGGAGGGAGGACTGCTGGGCGGACTGGGGCATGGTACGTTCTCGCGTGGCTGACCGTCATTAAACGGTTCGTTAGCAGAGACTTAGCAATACCCGTGCCTAAAAAAAATCACTTTAAAATCAGTAGGTTAAAAAACAGGCGTCAATCCTCCGCCTGTTCTTCCCCTTCGCGACGGCTCATGCCGTACTTGCGCATCTTTTCTACCAGCGTGGTGCGGCGGATACGCAGGCGCTCTGCGGCACGCGCCACAATGCCATTGGCGTCGTCCAGCGCCTGCTGAATCAGGCCCTGCTCCAGACCACCGAGGTAGTCTTTGAGGTCCAGACCTTCAGGCGGCAGCATGGCGGTGGCGGAGAAATCCGGCGTCGCGTTATTAATGGCCACGCGCTCTTCCATGTCACTGCGCAAGCTGTCGACCAACTGCTCGTCTTCGTCATCGACGTAACGAAACTTCTTCGGCAGCTCAGCCACGCCGATCACCCCGTACGGGTGCATGATCGCCATGCGCTCCACCAGGTTGGCCAACTCACGCACGTTGCCCGGCCAGCCGTGACGGCACAGCGACATGATGGCGGCAGAGTTGAAGCGGATAGAGCCACGCTTTTCGTGCTCCATGCGCGAAATCAGCTCGTTCATCAGCAGCGGAATGTCTTCGACACGCTCGCGCAACGGGGCCATTTCAATCGGGAACACATTGAGGCGGTAGTACAAGTCTTCGCGGAAGGCGCCGACTTCAATCATGCTTTCGAGGTTTTTGTGGGTGGCGGCAATGATGCGCACGTCAGCGCATTGGGTTTTGTTGCTGCCCACACGCTCAAAGGTGCGTTCCTGCAACACCCGCAGCAGCTTGACCTGCATCGGTAGCGGCATGTCGCCGATTTCGTCGAGGAACAGCGTACCGCCATTGGCCAGCTCAAAACGCCCGGCACGGCTGGTGATAGCCCCGGTGAAGGCGCCCTTTTCGTGACCGAACAGTTCGCTTTCGAGCAGTTCTGCCGGAATCGCCCCACAGTTAACAGGCACAAAGGGCGCATCGCGGCGCTTGGAATGGTAATGCAGGTTGCGCGCGACCACTTCTTTGCCCGTACCGGACTCGCCCAGGATCAACACACTGGCGTCAGTGTCAGCCACTTGCTGCATCATTTGGCGCACATGCTGAATCGCGCGGCTGGTGCCGACCAGGCTGCGGAACAGATTGGGTTCACGATGACGACCGCGCTCGCGGGCCTGGTCGTACATCTCGCGATAGACCTGGGCACGGTGCAGCGAATCAAGCAATTTGCTGTAGCTGGGGGGCATTTCGAGGCTGGATAACACACGACGGCGCTGGTCTTCCGGCAGGTCTGCCGAAGAAATATCGCCCAAAAGCAGAACGGGAAGGAACTCATCCCACGTGGCCAGGGTCTTAAGCAAGCTCGAGGTACCGCCAGCACTGCTCACGTCACCGACAAGCACGCAGAGGACTTCGCGGCTGGAGGCCAAGGAACCGACCGCCTGCTGCCAATCGTTGCTCGCGCTGGCTAAATTTTCTTCGCCCAGAAAATTTAAAATCACCGCTAAATCGCGGCGGCGGACGCTATCGTCATCGATCAGCAGAATCTTGGTTTCACGCCACATGCAATAGCAACTTCCCTAGTCAACTCAATGCCCTAATGGTGGGGCAAGCTAGACGCCTTGACCCGTTTGGATATCTAAGACGACTGAAATCAGAAAACAGCACTAGTTAAGTCAAAAAACTGTACGCAGTCAATTTTATGGCGCTGCAAAACGCACTTAACCACAAAATTTTTAGGTCTTAACCAAACAGATGGTAAACCTTTGAAGCATTTTTTGCTTGGTTGATCTGTGCCATCTGGTCCACCACGAGCTGGCGTTCCCCGGTGGCAGCCTCCAGCAACATGCGATACACCACCAACAAGCCCTCAAGATTTTCGCGCAGCGTGGCTTCGTCGACCGGCTTTTCGGCCAGCACATTCTCAACGCAATCCCGACAGGCGGTATCCAGTTCGCCGATAGCGTCCCAGTTGCGCTCCGCCAGCGCATCGATCAGCGCTTCACGGGTTTCTTGAATTCGTTGCAATTGGCTCATGGCGCAATCCTCAGGGCGGCGGGCAGCTTATTGCGGCGCGATCGCATCCCAACCACTTTTTACGGTGATCAGCAGGCGGGCGACTTCGTCGATCAGTTCCGGGTCGTTTGCCGCATTGGCCTGGGTCAAGCGTACGGTCATGTACTCGTACAAGCTGTCCAGTTGCTGCAGCGCGTCCTTGTCCTCGGCTTTCTCTTCATCCAAGGCCTGACGCAGACCGATAATGATGTCGATGGCCTTGGTGATCAGCAAAGCTTTTTGCGGCAGGTCGTTGCGACTCAGCGCGCCTTTGGCTTGTGCCATGCGATCAAGCGCCCCCTCCATCAGCATCTGAATCAGACGATGCGGGCTGGCTTCGGAGATCTGGGCGTGGGAATTAACCTTCTGATACTGACGAAGGGCTCTCATCGGGTTCATGTTTTAACCTCGTAACAGGGGGCAGCCAAAAATAGGTGAGTCTTGATAGGTATGTCGACTGCATCAGCAAAAACTTTAAGAACAACACCCCTGGCTGACCTGATAAGGGTCAGCCTGACCGTGAAGGCTTACCCGTTATCAGCTGGATTTGGGGTTATTGAGCGCATTCAAGGTGGTCATGATGCTGGAGCTGCCGGCGTTGATCTTGGCAATCATGGTGTCCATCGCCGTGTACTTGGCGCTCAAGGCTGTTTGCATGCTGTCCATGCGACGATCCAGATCCAATTTTTGCTTGGTCAAATCGGTCAACTTGGTGTTGATGTCGTTGCTGCGCGTGGCCAGCAGGCCCGTCGAGCCAACGTAAGACTCTGTACTCTTATTCATCCGCGAAATCAGGCCGTCTTTACCCAAAAACACCTTGGACACATCGCCAGAGTTCTTCTCCATTGCCTTGTTCCAGGCCTTGTCCTCCAGGCTCAGCAAACCTGTTTTCTGGTCTGTGGTAATGCCCATTTGCGACAAAGCCATGACATTGAACGAACCGCTGCCCTGCACCAACTCACCGCGCATGCTGTTGACCAATTGACGCATGGAGGCATCACCGGTCAAGGCACCTGCGGTGGTGGTCGACGCATCGCCTGTGGCCGTGACTTTGGTCTGCGCGTTAATCGTGGTCATCAACGCGTTGTAGGCCGAGACAAACGACTGCACCGAGGTTTTCAGGGTGTCGTTGTTCACGCCCACGTTAATGGTGATCGGGTCTTTGTCGACGCGATTAAGCTCAAGCGTCACACCACTGATCGCTGCGGTGACCTTGTTGCTCTTGGACTCCATTTCGAAGCCATCAATCTTGAACTTGGCATTCTGCGGCGGATCACCGGTGGTAAAGCCTTTGGCCAACTCTGACTCACCGCTCAGGGTGATGTCCGAACCTTCGCCAGTGTCGGTCGAGGTAATGACCAGGCGCGCACCTTTGGCATCACTCAACACGTTGGCGCTGATGCCTTTGGATTCCAGCTGCGTGTTAATGGCCTCACGCGCTTCCTGCATGGTCGCCCCGGCCGGGATCGACACGTTGTAATCCTTGCCCGACTGGGAAATGGTCAACGTGGTCGCCGAATCGCTCGGGTTGACCTTGGCCGAACTGCCGCCTGCAAACACCGCAGAGCTGACTTTGGCTGCCGTGGCCAGCTGCGTGACTTCCAGCTGGTATTTACCGGTCGACGCCGCGTCATCAATGGTGACCTTGGCGGTTTTTTCTTCAGACGAGGTACCGGTCAAACCACTGAAACTGGTCGCGGTATTGAGCTTGGTCAGCGCAGCACGGTAGGTTTCCAGCGCGACTTTTACCGTCCCCACAGCCGACAGCTGCGTGGTGGCCGTGGTTTGCTGCTTGAGGATTTGCGAGTCTTTGGGTGCGCGTTCCGCCGCCACCAGCGCTTTCACAATACCTTGAGTGTCAAAGCCCGACCCAATGCCGGTAATCGTTGAACTAGCCATCTGTTTTCTCCTTTTCCGCTGGCTGCCGCTTTATTGGCGCACAACGCCGAGTCCGCAGACAGCTTCACAATTCATGCCACCTTCAGGCATTGGTACGAAACAACAGACTGTTAGCGTCTGTCAGGCTCTGCGCCAGTTTCAATGCCGTTTCAGAAGGGAGCTGGCGAATCACCTCACCACTATCGGTGGCGATCACCTTGACCACAACCACGCCCGTGGTGTCATCAATCGAAAAATCCAGCTTGCGCTGAGTAGACTGTACGAATTCGCGTATATCGTTGACGGCCTTTTCAAGCTCTGCGCGCTCAGGTTGTTTACCTGGCTCGGCGTCAACGTCAGCCTTGGGGGGTGCAACGTGCGCAGGCGTCGGGTTGGACTGCCCTGCTGTGGCCGGATAGGCCGCATTCAGCTTGATGCTCATGTCCATGTCATCACCTCAACACTGAAAAAACGAAAGGGCACGTAAACGCGCCCTTCCGTTATCAACCAAGCGCTAGATTACTGAAGCAGCTTCAGTACAGCGGATGGCAGTTGGTTAGCCTGGGACAGGATTGCAGTCGAAGCCTGTTGCAGGGTTTGTTGCTTGGTCAGTTCAGCGGCTTCGGAAGCGAAGTCAGCATCTTGAACACGGCTACGGGCAGCCGTCGAGTTCTCGCTGATGCTTTGCAGGTTAGCCACGGTGCTGGTGAAACGGTTTTGTACAGCACCCAACTGCGAACGCTGAGTGTCGATCTGCTGAATCGCGCCGTCCAGAGCCTGGATGGTTTGCTGAGCAGATTCGGACTTCAAGATGCTCAGATCAGCAACCGAGGTGTCCATTTTCACAGCGGTAGTCGGTGCAGCAGCAGCAGCAGTCAGGCCCAGAGTGGCCAAGCCTTTGCCCGAGCTACCATCAGCAATGGTGATGTCTTTGGTGGAGAACAGCTTCAGGCTGTTGTCCGACTTATCAACGCTGGCAGTCACACCGGTGCTTGCGCTGTTGATGGACGACACGATGTCAGCCATGGTCGAGCCAGCGGTGAACTTGACTTCAGTACCGTTCAGGTTGATAGAGGTGTCCGAAGCCAGCTTGGCTTCAGTGGTACCCGCCGACAGACCCAACTTAGCCAGTGCGCCAGCGCCGCCTTCAGCAACTGGACCTGTACCGTTACCCAACTTGACAGCTTTACCGTCAGTCGACGTCAGTTCCAGACGGCCTTCGGACGATACAGCGGCGGTCACGCCGAACTTGCTAGCCGTGTTTGCCGTGTTGATTTTGCCCGCGATAGCGGCCAAGTCTTCGCCCGCTGCGAATTTGACGTTGGTGCCGTTGATGTTGATCGATGCAGCAGCGTCCAGCTTGCCAGTCACGGCAGGAGTAGCAATCGTTGTTACGCCGCCCGAAGCCGTTGCAGCACCAAATACAGTGTTACTACCGGTGATATCAATGGCGGAAGCAGAAGTCAGCGTCAGCGTGGTACCTGCTTTAGCAGCAGTTACGCCGGTGATGCCTGCACCTTGAATGGCCAGCAGTGCGGCGTCGATGTCGTCACCGACTTTAACGGTTACATCTTTACCATTGATCTGGAAGGTCTGGTCAGTACCAGTTGGAGCCGCGTAAGTAGCACCGGTCTGAACAAAGTTGCTGGTGGTCATAACTGCTGGCTTGGCGCCTGGCAGTTCGATCGCTTTAGCCGTCACAGAGGCCGACAGCTGAGTGGTGTCACCCTTGACGCTGGCTTCGCTGTAAGTACCTTTCAGGCCCGAGGCGCTGATGTCGGTCATGCCGAACGAGATAGTCTGGTTAGCGTCAGAACCGATCTGGAAGCCAACGTTCTGGAACGAACCGTCCAGCAGGTTACGACCACCGAAAGTAGTGGTTTGAGCGATACGGGTCAGCTCACCGGTTTTGGCTGTGAATTCTTGTTGCAGGGATGCACGGTCAGCGTCGCTTTTGTCACCGTTAGCGGACTGCAGAGCCAGTTCACGCAGACGTTGCAGAATGTTGGTCGACTCTTGCATTGCGCCTTCAGCAGTCTGAGCAATCGAGGTGCCATTGTTGGCGTTCGCGATAGCAACATTCATGCCTTTAACCTGGGAGGTCAGACGGTTGGCGATCTGCATGCCGGCAGCGTCGTCTTTGGCGCTGTTGATTTTCAGGCCGGAGGACAGACGGTTCATCGAGGTGCTCAAGGCATCGCCGGCTTTGTTCAGGTTCTTCTGAACGCTCAACGAAGTGATGTTGGTGTTTACTGACATGGACATGACGAATTCCTCGTGGATTGAGTACTGCGGCTTCCGGCCCTGGCAACCGCCGGGTGTGGCCTAGAGAACCTTCGTAATAGTTATCGTCGTGAAAGCAAGTTGCTTGAGGGCTTTTTTGAAATTTTTTACTGGCCGGGTGCCATCCCTTGCATTTCAGGGGTTTACACCACCCCGCAGAATGCAAAACGCCCATGGCTTTAGGCCACGGGCGTTTGAGGATTGCGTGAAAAAGCTTACGGGCGATGGATGATCGCCGAACCCCACGACAGGCCCACACCGAAGCCGCTGAGTGCCACGCGCTTCCAAGTGGTGTCCAGTGCGTGTTTTTCGAGCAGCAATGGAATGCTCGACGACACGGTATTGCCGGTCTCGACCATGTCTTTGATGAACTTCTCAGGCTCGCCTTCAAAACGGCGCGCCACCGCGTCAACAATCGCTGCACTGCCCTGGTGAATGCAGAACGCGTCGATGTCTTCGGCTTTAAGGTCAGATTCGTCAATCAACTCGTGCAGGTGCGCAGGGACTTTGAGCAGCGCGAAGTTGAACACTTGACGGCCGTTCATGAAGAACACCCCGTCGCTGACTTTCAAGTGCGGCGCACCCGAACCGTCGGTGCCGAACTTGGCTTTGCCCAACTGCCACAGCGCGTCTTCACCCATCCAGGTGGCCGTGGCGGCGTCACCAAACAACATGGTGGTGTTACGGTCTTCAGGGTCGACGATTTTGGAGTACGGATCAGCCGTGATCAGCAGGCCGTTTTTCAGGCCCGTGGCCTCCATGAAGCCTTTCATCGCGTAGAGGCCGTAAACGTAGCCCGAGCACCCCAGCGAAATATCGAACGCAGCCACGTGGGTCGGCAGGCCGAGTTTGTCTTGCACGATGGCCGAGGTATGAGGCAAGCCTTCTTCATCACCGTTTTGGGTGATGACGATCAGCGCGTCGATGGATTCGCGCTTGAGCTGCGGGTTGTTGGCGAACAGCGCGTTGACTGCTTCGACACACAGATCCGAGGTTTCCTGGTCAGCATCTTTGCGCGGCAGGAATGCCGAACCAATCTTGCCCAGAATAAATTCTTCGTCCTTGGAGAACTTCGCGCCTTGGGCGTAGTTGTCTACGCCGTTTGCCGGCACGTAACTGGCGATGCTTTTAATGCCAATCATTGTGGCTTCCCAATACTCAATAGCTGGAGATCACCCGCTCAAGAACGAGGGGCGTTGACAATAAAAGGGCTTCGTCGCGCAAAAAAGCGGCGAAAGTGGATGCCTGAAAATACCCAAAACAGCCTGTAAAAGGCCCGGCATCCGCCCGTATGTTGCACACGATACAGTGAAGATGCGCGTTATGACCCATAGGTCACTCTATTTTGTGTGGTTTATACAAAACGTTTCAAGCCGACTTTCAGATAAGCGAGCACAAAGCTGCGCCACAGCCTTGGGCAGGCGCTGAAAAACAGAGGGGGTGGTTGCGAGCTAAGCCCTGCGCCAGTCCACCCGAAGGTGTCTGGCGCAGGGTTAAGCGCGGGATCAGATTTTGTTGAACAGGCTCAACTGGGAGATTTTCACGAACGCCAGCTGCGAGGCTTCGAGCATGGCCTTTTGGAAGGCCAGGTCAATAGAGGCGCCCGCCATGTCCGTGTTGCCGATGGCCGCCGTGGTGGAGTCGTTGGCCAGGCGCATGCTTTCGTTTTCGTTGGTCTGTACATCCACCGCTTTCAATCGCGCACCGATTGAACCGCGTGCGTTATCCACACCGGCCATGGCGTTTTTAAGGTTGCCCACCGACGCGTTGATAATGTCCGTCTGCTTTTGCTTGGCGGCCGGGTTTTCATCCGTTGGCGTAGCCAATGCCTGGCGCAGCTGACTGATGGTGTCCAGCGCACTCTGGCTCTGGTGGTTATTGCCCTTGACCACAAACTGGTCGCCCGCCTCGCGCGCGCCGGTGAAGTCAAATTTGACCCCCATCGCGGTGATCGAATCGCCGGTCATGGTGCCCTTGGCAATCGACTTGCTGTTGGCCGTCACTGGCTGGGCATAAATTTCGTACTCGGTGTCGCTGGTGAACTTGATCACTGCGCCACTGGCCGGGAAGCTGTCGCCATAAGCCTTGGCGTCATCCACGGTACTGCTGGTGATTTGCGACGTGGACTTATTGCCAGGGCTGCGCGCTGCGCTGAACGAGTCCGGCTTGGCTTCCAGGGTAAAGATGTGCCCCTTGACCGCATCGTCCTGATCCGCTGGTGCGATGTCCTTGAGGTTCAGGTTGATGTCAAACTGCACACCGCGCAGGCTGATGCTGTGCGCCCCTTCCTTGGTGGCATCGAAAGTACCGGTGCCGGGCACTTCAGAAGTCACGTCTTTGCCGGTCCGGTCGCGCAGGATGTACTGCGTGCTGCTGGTGAACTCAAGTTCGTACGGCTGACCGTCAGCAAAACTCTTGTTAAACACCGGGCTTGAGGTGATCAAACCCGCCGATACCGAAACCGTGCCATCAGCGGCCAGGGGCGGCTTGGTGGTGAGTTCGGCCTGGGTACGACCGGTGTTGGTCGCGCCTTCGAAGATACTTTTTGCGGTGTCACTGCCCGCAATGGTCAGCGTGTCAGACACTTTGAGGTTCAGTTGCGTGTCATCGCCCTGATAAGTGTAAGTGCCGTCATTGTTACGCGCATACGGCGGGGTGTCGGTCTTGGAACCGGAGAACATGTAGTCGCCGTTGGCGTCTTTGCTGTTGAGCAGGCTGAACACTTGCTCTTCGATGTTGCCCAGCTCGTTGGCAATCGAGGTGCGATCCGCATCACTGACCACGCCACCGCCTGCCTGCAATGCCAGCTCGTAGGCTTTCTGCATGGCGTTGTCGATGCTGGTCAACACTGATTCCTGGTTGGCCAGTGACGATTTGATACCGTTCATGTTGGTGGTGTACTGCGCCAACATGTCTTTTTGCTGCTGCAATTGCAGCAAACGCGCAGCACCCACCGGGTCATCCGCGGCCGATTGAATGCGCACGCCGGAGTCGATCTGGGTTTGGGTCTTGATCACCGAAGCGAAGTTGTTCTGGTATTTGGACGCACTGGTCTCAAAGAACTGGGCAGTAGAAATACGCATCGTCGGCGACTCCCTTAAAGGCTGTTGATCAGCACGCTGAAAGTTTCTTGCGCCGCTTTGATAATTTGCGACGAAGCCGTGTAGTACTGCTGAAACTTGACCAGGTTGGACGCTTCTTCGTCCAGGTTGACCTGAGACACCGAGCTGCGGCTGGCAGCCGCATAAGACAACGCCGCGTTGGTGGCCGTGCCATCAACCGCCGCTTGACTGGCCTTGCCGCCGACCTTGGACACCAATTGGCTGTACGAGGTGGCCATGCTCACGCCACCGCCGCCGCTGTTTACGCCCACGGTCGGTTTGGTCTGCAAATCCAGCAGCTTGTTGGCGTTGGTGTTGTCCGACTTGCCGTCTTTGTTGAACTTGATGTCGAACGTGTCGCCCTTGCCCGGCGAACCGCTGATGGTGGTATTGAAATCGACGGTTTTCTTCGAGCCGTCCGGGTTCAACACCGGCTGACCGGTGGCGTCCAGCACGGGCACGTTGATCGTGACCTTGTTGTCCTGCCCCGGCACCACGGTGCCCTTGCCGATTTCGTCGCCCTGCTCATTCAGCACGCGATAACCCTGCACACCGTTGACCGCTTCGTCGAAGGCAATGCGCACCGGCATGGCGCCTTCGATTTCACTTTGCGCCAGGCCCAGGCCCGCGCCGCCATAGATGTTGAGGGCTTGCGTCAGGTCCAGGCCATTGACCACGCCCGTGCCGCTGTTTGAGCCGCCCTTGCTCGCCACCAACGGCCCGGCAAACGCCAATTTGCTGGAGTCGCTCATCTGCACGCCGATGTTGGTCGCGCCGCTGCGGGTGGGGCTGACTTTGAAGCTGTCGCCCTTGTCCAGCGCGCCGCCGTTGAGGCTCATGGTGAAGCCGTCAATCTGGGGCGCAGGCTTCTGATCGAGCTTGAACGAACCCATGTCGGTGCCGTCGGAGCGCCGCACGCTGTAGTCATTGTTGCTGCTGAACGTCACCTGATAGTCGTAGGTGGTCAACGCGCCACTGTCGGTGATCGTGACATCCAGATTGCCCGAGCCAGCACTGTTGCCGGTGGCAGCCAGGCTGCGCTCGCTGATGGCTTTGGCACTGTTGATGTTGTTGAACAGCGAGGCGCCGAACTCGCCGTTGGCATCCAGGCCCTGCCCCAATTGCTTGTTGATGGCGTCTGCCACCACCAGAGCGGTGCGCCCCAGCTCATTGATCGCCGGTGCGAGCACCTCGTCACGGTAGCGAATCAGGCCGCCGATCTTGCCGCCGGACAACGCAGAGGTGACGTCCGAGTTAGAAGACGGGGTGTTGATCTGGATCGTAAATTGGCTTTTATCGGTTTTACCCGGCACCGCCGACAAGGTGTTGCTGGTATTGCCCAGCACCAGTGCCTGACCGGTGCCCAGGGTGATGTCGTACACGTTGTCGTGTTCTTGAACCGTCACACCGACCAGTTCATTGAGCGAGCGAACCGCCTCGTTGCGCGCATCCAGCAGGTCATTGGGGGTGTTACCCGACGTGGTCGCCTGGGCAATTTGCTTGTTCAGCGAGGCAATGGTGGCCGAGTGCTGGTTGACCATTGAGGTCAGGGTTTCAAGCTGGCTATTGACGCCTTCGTTTTGCTGATTGAGCTGGCTGGCAATCGAATTGAAACGGTTGCTCAAGGTTTTGGCGTTGCCCAGCAGCAAATCACGCGCGGACGCATCACCCGGCGCACCCGCCGAGGCTTGCAGCGAAGCGAAGAAGCTGCTCAGGGCCGCCGACACACCCGTGCTTTTATCCGACAGCAATTTGTCGATAGGGCCGATCTGATCGAGATAGGCTTGCGCGTCGCCGTTGAGCGAGGTGGTGGTTTGCAACTGGGCGTCGAGGTAGGCGTTGTACACGCGGCGTACGTCCGCCAGCGTGGTGCCGGTGCCAATAAACACACCGCCCGATTGCTGCGAACCCGCCGTGCCCTGCACGATTTGCTGGCGCGAGTAACCCGCCGCGTTCGCGTTGGCAATGTTGTTGCCGACCGTGGCCAATGCCCCTTGGCTGGCGTTCAGCCCCGACATCCCGATGTTGATCAAACTCGCCATGGTTCAAACCTTATAAATGCGTGAGAGAACCTGTCGAGGCATAGCTCTGGTAGGTCTTCATCTGTTTGGCTATTTGCGAAATCTTGCTGGCGTACGCCGGATCGGTTGCGTAACCGGCCTTTTGCAGCTCGCGTACAAATTGTTCTGGTTTATCGGCCGCGTTCAGCACTTCTTTATAACGATTGTTGCTCTGCAACAGCGTCACCAAATCGTGGAAGCTGTCTTGATACGAATCGTAGGAACGGAAGTCCGCCGTCTCCTTGACCATCTGCCCGCCTTTGAACTCACTGGTGATGGCGCGCGCCTGAGCGCCCTGCCAACTGCCCGTGGCCTTGATGCCGAACAGGTTATGACTGCTGGTGCCATCTTGTTGACGCATGACCGACTTGCCCCAACCGGTTTCCAGTGCAGCTTGTGCCACCAGGTACAGCGGATCGACACCAATGCGGTCGGCCGCTTGCTGCGCCATCGGCAACATGGTGGCCACGAAGGCGTCTGGCGACTCGAAGGCTTTTTTCGCCGGTGCCAACGGCGGCTGGGCCACGGCACGGCCGTAGACCTGCATCCGCCCTTGAGCACCCGCCGCACTGAGCATCGGCTGGCGACTGCCTTTAAGCACCGCGTCCATCGAGGCACTGGTGCGCCCCGGCACCGCATCGGTATTGAGCGTGGAGCGCGCCGGGTCGGCCGATGGCACGATGCCAGCCAGCAAGCGGTCCGTGAGCTTGGTCGGCAACGCCAGACGCCGCTGATTGAGCAGCGCCATGTCATTCTGATGCCCGCCCTGCGCGGTGCTCGGTGCCAGCGCCACACGCGAGGCCCACAGCGGTCGCTGACCGTTGGAGCGCACGAACGGGCTGTCTGCCGCAGTCACAGCGGCGGTCGGCGTGGCCGCTTTGGCCTCGGCCGTGAGCGCCGTGGCAGGCGGCGTATCGCCCGGCACGGCTGACTTGTTTTTCGACATTTGCCGCATCAATACGTCAGCCAGCCCAATGCCACCGCCCTGACGGGACAATGTCACCGACAGCTGCTGGTCGTACATTTCCTGATACTGCTTGGCGGCCGGGGTGTTGAGTGGATTGTCCTTACCCAGCACTTCGTTGGCGGAACGCATGGACTTGAGCATTTCGTTGAGGAACAACGACTCAAATTCCTGCGCAACCTTGCGCATATTGCCTTCGCTTTCGCGGTCGCCCACCTTCAAGTTATTCAGACGATTGAGGTCGGTATACGCGCCCGAATCGCTGCCACTGACCACACCACTCTTACGTATATCCATGACGCAGGCCTCAGATCACGATCAGGTCGGCTTGCAAGGCGCCGGCCTGTTTGAGTGCTTCAAGAATCGCCATCAAGTCACCTGGCGCTGCGCCCACCTGATTCACTGCACGCACGATTTCGTCCAGCGTGGTGCCCGGACCAAACTTGAACATCGGCTTGGCTTCTTGCTGAGCGTTAACCCGCGAACGCGGCACCACTGCCGTCTGGCCATTGGACAAAGGCCCCGGCTGGCTGACAATCGGGTCTTCGGTAATGGTCACGGTCAGGCTGCCGTGGGTCACGGCAGCAGGCGACACTTTGACGTTTTGCCCAATCACGATGGTGCCGGTGCGCGAATTGATGATGACCTTGGCCACCGCCTGCCCCGGATCGACTTCGAGGTTTTCCAGAATCGACAGGTAATCGACCCGCTGGCTTGGGTCCAGTGGCGCGGTGACACGCACCGAACCGCCGTCAATGGCTTGCGCCACGCCAGGGCCGAGCAGGTCGTTGATTTTGTCGACCACGCGCTTGGCGGTGGTGAAGTCCGAACGGTTAAGGTTCAGCGTGAGGCTGTTGCCCTGATTGAAGCCACTCGGCACCGCACGTTCAACCGAGGCACCACCGGGAATGCGACCGGCCGACGGCACGTTAACGGTGATCTTGGAGCCGTCGCGGCCTTCGGCATCAAAACCACCGACCACCAGGTTGCCCTGCGCAATGGCGTAGACGTTGCCATCAATGCCTTTCAACGGGGTCAGCAACAGCGTGCCGCCGCGCAGGCTTTTGGAGTTACCAATCGAGGACACGGTGATGTCCACCACCTGCCCCGGCTTGGCAAACGCAGGCAAATCGGCGCTGATCGACACCGCTGCCACGTTTTTCAACTGCACGTTGCCCGAGCCTGGCGGCACTTTGATGCCGAACTGCGAGAGCATGTTGTTGAACGTTTGCAGGGTGAACGGGGTTTGCGTGGTTTGGTCGCCCGTGCCGTTAAGCCCGACCACCAAGCCATAACCAATCAATTGGTTGGTCCGTACGCCCGAAATGCTGGCAATGTCTTTCAACCGCTCGGCGTGGGCGCCAAGGGTTGTGGACAGTAGCAGTACGGCTGCCAGCAGATGCTTGAGGTTGAACATGGTGGGGGCCATCACTTAAAGAGGTGCACTTAAAAAGGGTTCGCTTAGAACGGGAACAGCGGACTCAGGAAGAAACGGTCAAACCAGCCCGGTTGGCTCGCATCGGCAAACGAACCGGTGCCCGAGTAGGTGATGCGCGCATCTGCCACACGGGTCGAGGACACGGTGTTGTCGGTCGAAATATCGTCCGAGCGCACCAAACCGGCGATACGCACCAGTTCATCACCGGTGTTCAAGGTCATCCACTTCTCGCCGCGCACCGCGATGATGCCGTTGGGCAACACATCGGCCACCGTCACGGTCACCGAGCCGGTCAAACTGTTGCCCTGCCCGGCTTTACTGTCGCCTTTGCTGGCGCGGCTGCCGCTGTAACCGGCATTCAAGCTCAAATCACCACTGCCCAACGGGTTGTTGGTGGTCAGGCCGCTGCCGAACAACGACGTCAGGCCGATGCTGGTGTTGCTGTTCTTGCCGATCTGCGAGTTGGCGTTTTTGCTCGCCTGCGTCCTCTCATTCAGGGTGATGGTGATGATGTCACCCACCCGGAACGCCTTGCGGTCGCTGTACAGGTTCTGCTCAAAGCCTGCCTGATAGATCGAACCGTTATTGGCCGCCGCCGGCAACGGCGTGCGCGGCAACACCGGCGCGTAATACGGATCGTTGGCCCGTGGCGGCGGGCTGACACAACCCGCCAATACGGTGATACCGCCCAGTACCAGAACAGAAAACAAGCGTTTCATGACCTCTCCCGCAGTTGCAGACGACCCTGGGGCCGCCTTGTCGACGTGATTACAGATTTTGCGTGACGAAGGACAGCATTTGGTCAGCGGTGGAGATGACTTTGGAGTTCATCTCGTAGGCACGCTGCGTAGTGATCATGTTGACCATTTCTTCCACGGTGCTGACGTTCGAGTTTTCGAGCATGCTTTGCATGGTCAGGCCAAAGCCATTGAGGCCCGGCGTGCCGATTTGCGGCGCACCGCTGGACGCGGTTTCAAGGAACAGGTTACCGCCCTGCGCCTGCAAGCCCGCCGGGTTGATGAAGTCCGCTGTCTGCAAGTTGCCGATGACCTGGGCCGCCGGGTTACCGGCGATGGTCACCGACACAGTGCCGTCCTGACCCACGGTGAAGGTCT
The DNA here is from genome assembly GCF_001529285.1 of Pseudomonas sp. TAA207. Taxonomy (NCBI): domain Bacteria; kingdom Pseudomonadati; phylum Pseudomonadota; class Gammaproteobacteria; order Pseudomonadales; family Pseudomonadaceae; genus Pseudomonas; species Pseudomonas sp. TAA207. The sequence goes on from NZ_LLWJ01000063.1 coordinate 192,430, forward strand.
GCGCATCCGCAGGCACCACAATTGCAGGTTCCAGGGCAAAGCCATTGGCGGTCACGATCTGGCCGTTGGAGTCCAGGTGGAAAGTACCGTCACGGGTGTAGGACGTGGTGCCGTCCGGCTGCATGATCTGGAAGAACCCACGGCCATTGATGGCCAGGTCCAACGGCTGCTCGGTGGTTTGCAGGCTACCGGCCGCGAAGTTCTTTTGCGTGCCGACGATGCGCACACCCGTACCCACTTGCAGGCCCGATGGCAGCTCGCTGTCCTGAGTCGACTGGGCGCCAGGCTGGCGTTTGATCTGGTAGAGCAAGTCCTGGAACTCGGCGCGATCACGTTTGAAACCGGTGGTCGACACGTTGGCCAAGTTGTTGGAAATGGTGGTCAAGTTGGTGTCTTGTGCAGCCAAACCTGTTTTTGCAACCCAGAGTGCCGGAAGCATGCAGTTCTCCTCGCGCGCCGGTTTTTCGGCGCCGCGTTAAATAATTAGCTGATGGACAGGACGCGCGTCATGGCCTGATCGTCTTCTTTGGCGGTGTTCATCATCTTGATGTGCAACTCGAACTGCTTGGCCAGGGCCAACACCGAGGTCATCTCGTCCACCGCGTTCACGTTGCTGGCTTCCAGGAAGCCCGAGACCACACGCACGTTGGCGTCGGCCACAGCCGGTTGGCCGTCTTTAGTGTGAATCAGACCGTCGAGGCCCTTGGTCATGTTCTTGAGGTCTGGCTGCACCATCTTGATCCGGTCAACTTCGGCCATCACCCGCGGGCCTTCGCCCATGGCGCGGATACTGATGGTGCCGTCTTCACCGACTTCGATCTGCTGCTGCGGCGGCACGGCAATCGGCCCGCCATTGCCCATGATCGGCATGCCATTACCGGCCCGCAGGATGCCCAGGGCATCCACATTCATGCTCGCGGTGCGCACGTAGGCTTCACTGCCGTCAGGCGCCTGCACCGCCAACCAACCATCGCCCTGCACGGCGACGTCCAGGTCACGACCGGTTTCGACCAACGCGCCGGCGGTGAAATCCGTGGCCGGGCGTTCCGACAGTGCAAAGGCACGCGCCGGAAAGCTGTCACCGAACACCGGCATTGAACGCGCCTGCTCCAGGTCACGCTGAAAACCATTGGTTGAGATGTTCGCCAGATTGTTGGCATGCGCCTTCTGCGCCAGTGCGTTCTGGCTGGCGCCGGTCATTGCCACATAAAGGTACTTGTCCACAGTCTTTCCTCTGCCTGACGGACGTTTGCCGCCCACCGCTGTACTGAACTCCTCTAAGCAATTTGCGCACCAACTTTTTTTTGACGGCGAAAAACCCCGGCTTTGCGGGGTTTTGAGGCCCATCAGAGGAAAAGTCGGAAGGCGCGAAAGACGTAAAAACGGCGCGAACAGGCCGAAGGCGGCAAGGCGTGGCCTGTCAGGCGACTGGCCCGCCAGGCTCGCAGGCTGTTACGGATTAATGTGTGGGCTTGAGAATGTCGTACTCGCGCAGCTTGTTGGCGATGGTGGTGTGAGACACACCGAGCCGTTTGCCCAGCAATCGGCTGCTCGGGTACTCGGCGTACAGTTGTTGGAGCACGGTTTTCTCGAAGCGGCCGACAATTTGGTCCAGCCCGCCGTCCATTGAAAACTCGCCCAAGGGCTGGCGCACACCATAATCGGGCAAGCGAATATGCTCAGCCTTGACCACCCCGCCCTCGCACAGTGACACCGCCTGAAACAGCACGTTTTCTAACTGGCGCACGTTGCCCGGCCAATGGTAGTGACTCAAACGGTCCATCGCCGCAGGCGCCAGACGCGGCAGCGGGCAACCGATCTGGCGACTGGCCTGATCCAGAAAGTGCTCGACCAACGGCGCCAATCCGTCCAGGCATTCACGCAGCGGCGGAATGTGCAGCGACAACACGTTCAAGCGATGGTAAAGATCCTGACGGAACTCACCCTTGGCACACAGCTCGGACAAATCCACCTGCGTGGCACACATCACACGCACATCGAGGTACACCTCTTCATCGCTGCCCACGCGACGAAAGCAGCCGTCCTGCAAAAAGCGTAGAAGTTTGACCTGCAAACGCGGACTCATCTCGCCCACGCCGTCGAGAAACAATGTGCCGCCAGCCGTCAGCTCCAACAACCCGAGCTTGCCCTCGGCCCGCGCCCCTTCGAACGCCCCCGGCCCGTAACCAAAGAGTTCGGTTTCGGCCATCGACTCCGGCAAGCCTGCGCAATTGAGCGCCATTAAAGGAGACTGCCCGCGCGGGCTGGCGAGGTGGCAGGCGCGCGCCAGCAATTCTTTGCCGGTGCCGGTTTCGCCCTCTATTAATAGAGGGGCATCCAGCGGCGCCATACGCCGCGCTTCGCGCACCACGGCGGCCATCACTTTGGAACTTTGGAAGATGCTGTCAAAACCGCGCAGCTCTTGCTTGCGCACGTTGTAGATTTGCTCGCCTACACGGTCGGCACGGTGCAACGTCAGTACCGCTCCCGCCATGGCCTCACTGTCATCGCTGTCCAGTTGCAGCGGCGCGATGTCTGCCAGAAACACGTGCCCTTTGATTTTGACCCGCATGCCGTTGATGCGCGATTTGTTGGCGCGCACCAACTCCGGCAAGTCAAAGTCTTCGGCGTAACGCGCGAGCGCGATGCCGGGCACTTCATCCACACGCACACCGAGCAATTGCGCCGCAGCTCGATTGGCCGCCACGATGGAGCCACCCATGTCGATGGACAGAACCGGAAATTCCAGCGCACCCAGCAAGGCGTTGAGTTCCATGTGCCGACGTTCGCTAGGCATTAAACCTACACGCTTGACACCGAACACCCCGGCGATGGTTTCAAACTTGGGACGCAGGGCCTGGAACTGCAAATTGATCAGGTTGGGGCAATACAGATAGATCGCGTTGCCCTGATCGCCGCCCACCTCGCCACGCTTGACGTTGATGCCATAGGCGACCAGCAGATTGAGAATGTCGCGCAGAATGCCAATCCGGTTTTGACAATGGACCTTGATACGCATGGGGAAAGGCTCAAAAAAGAATTAAACACCACATACCTCCCGCAGGAGCTGCCACAGGCTGCGGTCCGCTGACTGTTAAACGCTCGCAACCCTTACCAGCGCTTGCAAAGAGCGAATATTTGGCGGGCCGCGCATTTCAACGTCACGTTTTTGTGACAGTTTGACCTTCGTCGACCGCAATACTCTCAGCATGGCCCGCAAGTCGTAACGAATAGTTTACGAATATGACGCATCATCCCAGCATTAGTGGCTTTAGGCTAGCTGCACGACGCAATCGCTTGAGGTATCACATAGTCATCGCCACACACCGAATAATAAAAACGATTTCCTTGCGGAGAGTCCCATGAAGCAAACGAAATACGTCGCCCGCGAGCCTGATGCTGATGGCTTTATCGACTACACACCGGCCGAGCACGCGGTGTGGAACACGCTGATTACCCGCCAACTGAAGCTGCTGCAAGGGCGTGCCTGCCCTGAATACATGGAAGGTATCGACAAGCTGGGCCTGCCCCATGACCGCATTCCGCAGCTGGGCGAGATCAACAAAGTGCTGGCTGAAACCACCGGCTGGCAAGTGGCCCGCGTACCGGCACTGATCCCGTTTCAAACCTTCTTCGAGTTGCTGGCCAATAAGCAGTTCCCGGTAGCGACCTTTATTCGCACGCCCGAAGAACTCGATTACCTGCAAGAGCCGGATATTTTCCATGAAATTTTCGGCCACTGCCCACTGCTGACCAACCCGTGGTTCGCTGAATTTACCCACACCTACGGCAAGCTCGGCCTGCAAGCCACCAAGGAACAGCGCGTGTATCTGGCCCGCCTGTACTGGATGACAATCGAGTTTGGGCTGGTCGACACCCCGGAAGGCCAGCGCATCTACGGCGGCGGTATTCTTTCATCGCCCAAAGAAACGGTTTACAGCCTGTCCTCAGAACCGGAACATCACGCCTTCGATCCACTGGAAGCCATGCGCACCCCGTACCGCATCGATATTTTGCAGCCGCTGTATTTTGTCCTGCCGGACTTGAAGCGGCTGTTCGATTTGGCCCACGAAGACATCATGGGCATGGTCGAAACAGGCATGAAGATGGGCCTGCATGCGCCCAAGTTCCCGCCTAAACCCAAAGCGGCGTAACACGTCTTTTTTGAAACCTTCTTTCTTTTGTACCCATAAGAAAAACTGACTTCAGGAACACACCATGAACGCACTGAACCAAGCCCACTGCGAAGCCTGCCGCGCCGATGCCCCACAGGTCAGCGACGAAGAACTGCCGGTGCTGATCAAACAGATCCCGGACTGGAACATCGAAGTGCGCGACGGCGTGATGCAGCTGGAAAAGGTCTTTTTGTTCAAAAACTTCAAATTTGCACTGGCGTTCACCAACGCGGTTGGCGAGATCGCTGAAGCCGAAGGCCATCACCCGGGCTTGCTCACCGAGTGGGGCAAAGTGACCGTGACCTGGTGGAGCCACTCCATCAAGGGCCTGCATCGCAATGACTTCATCATGGCCGCGCGCACTGATGACGTAGCCAAAACCGCCGAAGGTCGCAAGTGAAGCACTTCGCGGCCATTGGCCGGGTGCCGGGCGACCCGATTCTGGGCCTGATGGACGCCTACAATCAGGACACCAATCCGAACAAATTCGACCTGGGCGTGGGCGTATATAAGGACGCCAAGGGCCTGACGCCGATCCTGCAATCGGTCAAACAGGCCGAACAGCGCCTGGTTGAGCAGCAGCAGACCAAAACCTACATCGGCGGTCATGGCGACAGCCGTTTTGGGCAACTGATCAGCGAACTGGTGCTGGGTGAGGCGTCACCCTTGCTGGCCGACAAACGTGCGGGCGCCACACAGACGCCCGGCGGCACAGGTGCCTTGCGCTTAAGTGCCGACTTTATTGCACAGTGCCTGCCGGGGCGCGGCATTTGGCTGAGCGATCCGACCTGGCCGATCCACGAAACCATTTTCGCGGCAGCCGGTTTGAAGATCAGCCACTACCCGTACGTGGGCAGCGACAACACGCTCAACGTCGCCGCGATGCTGGCGGCCCTGGAACAAGCCCCCAAAGGCGATGTGGTGCTGCTGCATGCCTGCTGTCATAACCCGACCGGGTTTGACTTGTCACAGGAGGACTGGCACCAGGTGCTGGATGTGGTCAAGCGCCGCGAGCTGTTGCCGCTGATCGACTTTGCCTACCAGGGATTTGGTGACGGCCTGGAGCAGGATGCGTGGTCTACGCGCCTGTTTGCCAGCGAACTGCCCGAACTGCTGATCACCAGCTCCTGTTCAAAGAACTTCGGCCTGTACCGCGAACGTGTCGGGGCGTTGATCGTGTGCGCGAGCGACGCCGAAAAACTGACGGACATCCGCAGCCAACTGGCCTATCTGGCCCGTAACCTGTGGTCCAATCCGCCGGACCACGGCGCGGCTGTGGTGGCGACCATCCTGGGTGATGAGCAGCTCAAGACGTTGTGGGCCGGCGAAGTGGAAGCCATGCGCAGCCGTATCGCGCAACTGCGCAGCGGTTTGGTCGAAGCGCTGACGCCGTTTGGTCTGGCCGAACACTTTGCCCACATCAACCAACAGCGCGGGATGTTCTCCTACACCGGCCTCAACGCCGAACAAGTGCAATTGCTGCGCGAGAAACATAGCGTGTACATGGTCGGCTCAGGCCGCGCCAACATGGCAGGCGTCGACGGCACCCGCCTGAGCCTGCTGGCCAAGGCGATTGCGCAGGTGTGTACGCACTAACGGTTGCAACGCCAGGCGCGGGCTTGCTCGCGCCTGCTTGCACGACAACAGCAAGATGAAAAGTTCGCCACAAAGCCCCGCCAGACGTAAAAAAAGACAAATTGTCACACCCGCTCATGTATCCTGCCCAAGCTTTTTAAAAGCGCCGATGTACCCAGCGATTTAAAAACACACCTTGCGAGGAGCGCGACGATGCACGAAATCCCAAACCTCCCCTTCCCAAGCCTGCATGAAACTCAGCAGCCGACCCCGCAACACACCAGTGGCGAAAACCCCGCACTGGACGAGGCCCCTGAAAGCCTCAAGGCCGACAGCGAAGACTGACGGTTCGCACTCAGGCGGTGCGAAAAGCTTTCAGCTTTTCATACCGCCTGACACAATCGCCGCACCGTTCTCAACCCCGGATTCCCGCGTGACTGATTCTTTCAGCGACACCCAAGCCAGCGTACTGATCGGCACAGCCGAAAAAATGATCGAGCTGTGGGAGCGCCTGACCCCCGAAAAACAAGCCACCCTGCTCCAGCGTTTCGGCACCCAGGAAAACGCCCTGGCCGCCCTGATTGCAACCCGCCTGGTTGCACCGCTTTAACCCGCAGGACCTGCGCCCATGCCTGAAACACAACGCCCACTGGCGATCACGCTGCAAGTGATGTCCATCGTGCTGTTTACCTTCATTGGCTATCTGAACATCGGCATTCCGCTGGCGGTATTACCCGGCTACGTTCACAACCACCTGGGTTACGGCACCGTCATCGCCGGGCTGGTGATCAGCGTGCAATACCTGGCCACGCTGCTGAGTCGCCCGTACGCCAGCCGCATCATCGACAACCTGGGCAGCAAGCGCGCGGTCATGTACGGCCTGGCCGGCTGCGGTCTGAGCGGCGTATTTATGCTGCTCTCCAGTTGGCTGTCGGCGATGCCCGCCCTGAGCCTTGCCAGCCTGCTGCTCGGGCGACTGGTGCTGGGCAGCGCCGAAAGCCTGGTCGGCTCAGGCTCGATTGGCTGGGGCATCGGCCGCGTAGGCGCGCACAACACCGCCAAAGTGATCTCGTGGAACGGCATCGCCAGTTACGGGGCAATCGCCATTGGCGCTCCGCTGGGCGTGCTGATGGTCAACCACTGGGGCATGTGGAGCATGGGTGCCAGCATCATTGCGCTGGCAGTGCTGGGCTTATTGTTGGCGTGGCCCAAGCTGGCGGCGCCGATCGTCAGTGGCGTGCGCCTGCCGTTTTTGCATGTTCTGGGCCGCGTGCTGCCCCACGGCACCGGGCTGGCGCTGGGTTCTATCGGGTTTGGCACCATCGCCACGTTCATCACCCTGTACTACGCGACCCAGCAGTGGGAAAACGCCGTGCTGTGCCTGAGCCTGTTCGGCGCCAGTTTTATCGGTGCGCGGCTGCTGTTCGGCAACCTGATCAATCGCATCGGCGGCTTCCGCGTAGCCATTGCCTGCTTGAGCGTCGAAACCGTGGGGCTGCTGTTGTTATGGCTGGCCCCCAACCCGCAACTGGCGCTGGCCGGTGCGGCGCTGAGCGGATTTGGCTTCTCGCTGGTCTTCCCGGCGCTGGGGGTTGAAGCGGTGAATCTGGTGCCTGCCTCAAGCCGCGGGGCCGCCGTGGGGGCGTATTCGCTGTTTATCGATTTATCGCTGGGTATCACCGGGCCACTGGTGGGCGCCGTGGCGGCAGGCTTTGGTTTTGCCTCGATCTTCTTGTTCGCCGCACTGGCCGCGTTTAGCGGGCTGATGCTGAGCGTGTACCTCTACCGCCAGGCCCGCACAACCTAGGGTCCCTGCGTCAACCCCGGCAACGGGATCAAAAATCCACTTTGCCGCGCCCAGCCTTGATAGTGCCGCGCTTGGTTTTGGATTCGAGACGACGTTTTTTTGAACCCAGCGTCGGCTTGGTCGGACGGCGCTTTTTCTCGACCTTGGTCGCGCTCACAATCAACTCCAGCAAACGCTCCAGCGCATCGGCGCGGTTCTGCTCCTGGGTGCGGTATTGCTGCGCCTTGATGATCAATACGCCATCACTGGTAATGCGACTGTCACGCAGCGCCAGCAGCCGCTCTTTGTAAAACGGCGGCAAGGATGAGTGGGGGATGTCAAAGCGCAAGTGCATGGCACTTGAGACTTTGTTGACGTTCTGCCCGCCCGCGCCCTGGGCGCGAATCGCCGTGAGTTCGATCTCGGCGTCGGGGATGTGCACGTTGTTGGAAATCACCAGCATTACAAAAGGGTCCGTTTTCAGGGCGTGCAGGATACCCCACAAACAACAAACCCGGCGCCATGGCCGGGTTGGTTGTCAGTCAGGGTAACGCTTACTTGCCGGCCGAGCCGTAAGCGGCGGTCGAAGCGTGCGCTTCGCGCCTGCCCTTGATCAAGAAGCACACCCACATGAAGGCCACCCAGACCGGGATCGCGTACACCGACACGCGAATGCCCGGGATCATCAGCATGATGACCAGGATGAACGCCACAAACGCCAGACAGATGTAGTTGCCGTACGGATACCACAACGCTTTGAACAGCGGGGTTTGTGCGGTTTTGTCCATGTGCTGACGGAACTTGAAGTGCGAGAAGCTGATCATCGCCCAGTTGATCACCAGGGTGGCCACCACCAGCGACATCAACAACTCCAGCGCGTCGTGCGGCATCAAATAGTTGAGCAGCACAGCAATCACCGTCACCGCGGCCGAGGCCAGGATCGAGTTTACCGGTACGCCGCGCTTGTCGATTTTGGCCAGCACTTTGGGTGCATCGCCCTGCTGCGCCATGCCCAGCAACATGCGGCTGTTGCAGTAGGTGCCGCTGTTGTACACCGACAATGCCGCGGTCAAGACCACGAAGTTGAGGATGTGCGCAGCAGTGTTGCTGCCCAGCATTGAGAACACCTGCACAAACGGGCTGCTGCTGTAGCTGTCGCCACCGGCGTTGAGCGTTTCGAGCAACGCATCCCACGGCGTCAGGGACAACAGCACCACCAGAGCGCCGATGTAGAAAATCAGGATGCGGTAGATCACCTGATTGATCGCTTTAGGGATCACCGTGCGCGGCTTGTCGGCTTCTGCTGCGGTGAAACCGAGCATCTCCAGACCACCAAACGAGAACATGATGAAGGCCATTGCCATCACCAGGCCGGTGATGCCATGCGGGAAAAAGCCCCCGTGCTCCCACAGGTTACTGACCGATGCTTGCGGGCCGCCACTGCCGCTGACCAGCAAGTAGCTGCCCAGGGCGATCATGCCCACGATGGCCACCACTTTGATGATCGCAAACCAGAACTCGGCCTCGCCAAACACTTTGACGTTGGTCAGGTTGATTACGTTGATCAGCACGAAGAACGCCGCCGCCGACGCCCAAGTCGGGATCTCGGGCCACCAGTAGTGCACGTATTTACCGACGGCCGTCAGTTCCGACATGCCGACCAGGATGTACAGCACCCAACAGTTCCAGCCCGACATGAAGCCGGCAAAGCCGCCCCAGTATTTGTGCGCGAAGTGGCTGAAGGAGCCGGCTACCGGCTCTTCAACGATCATTTCGCCGAGCTGGCGCATGATCATAAAGGCAATGAAGCCGCAGATTGCATAGCCCAGAATCATCGACGGGCCGGCAGATTTCAGTACCCCGGCCGAGCCGAGGAACAAGCCAGTACCGATCGCGCCACCCAGGGCAATCAGCTGGATATGGCGATTTTTCAGGCCGCGTTTAAGCTCGCCCGAATGCGAGGTTTGTCCACTCATTAAAAAGGGTTCCACACAAGGTTTGATGGCATTCAGTGCGTTTTCGCTTGAGCACCGGCAGTGATCGAAGGGTCTACAACACAAATCAAACCCCAGCGCAGACGCCAGGAATCCATGGTTGTTTCACGAGTCATGCGTCACCTGTTTGTTTTTATCTGTGACGGAATCGAACCCGCAAGGCTTATGGCATTGCGGAGTTAACAAGGCGGGTTAGCCTTGAGGTTTTGGCCAATCAGCACATCGCCGAGCGGCGCAAAAAGCGCGGTTACGCCATTGAGTCACAGTTAAAACGCCGCGCATTGTACACCCGCTCGTAGGCAAGATCCCATCACACAGCCGATAGCAAGACGAAACAAGCCGCAGTTCGGCCCTTAAACGTCACAAATCTGTAAAACGCGGAAAACTTTCTATACACAACCGTGCTTTCCTGGCTCCAAGGGATAAAAGAGGCAGTATTCGTCACGATTTATTGACTGAGCGTAAAGAAATATTTCCACCCTAAACGCTCCATGGACGCGAGCGACCGATTGTCGCAGCCCTAATCCTTTGATTTTGAATGAATATCTGTAGCCCCTGGCAAGGTGCGCAGGCTGCGCTGACGACGCCATCAGGTTTTACACCCATAAAAAAACGCCAACCCGAGGGTTGGCGTTTTGTTTACCGCGCTACACGCTTACTGCGGCTTGCGACGACCGAAGCCTGGACGCTGACCGGAACCGGCCGGTGCGCCGCGGCGCTTGCCGGACGGTGCATCGTCAACCAGCTTGGGGCCTTGACGCGTCGGCTTGCCCGGGCGCTTGTTCATTTCGCTTGGACGCTCGGCAACCGGTGCACCACGACCTGCTGGCACACGGTCAGTACGGCCCGCTGGCTTGCGTGCCGGGCGCGCGGCTTCATCACGCGCCGGACGTGCTGGACGCTCACCTTCGATGTGCGGCTGGCGCGCTGGACGCGGTGCCAATGGCGCACCCTCGGCCGGACGCACAGTGCGTGCAACACGGTCGGCACGGGCCACAGGGCGCGAGGACTTACGCTGCAAACGCTCAAGCTTGTCTTTGTTCTTGGCATTCATCTCTGGCATGGCAACCGGCGTGAGGCCGACTTCAGCGCTGAGAATGTCCACCTCGTACTGACCCATTTCACGCCAGCGACCCATCGGCAGGTCAGAGTTGAGGAACACCGGGCCGAAACGCACGCGCTTCAGACGGCTGACCACCAGACCCTGAGATTCCCACAAGCGACGTACTTCTCGGTTACGGCCTTCCATCACGACACAGTGGTACCAATGGTTAAAGCCTTCGCCGCCCGGAGCCTGTTTGATGTCGGTGAAACGCGCAGGGCCGTCTTCCAGCACCACGCCCGCCTTGAGGCGCTCGATCATCTCGTCATCCACTTCGCCACGTACACGTACCGCGTATTCACGGTCCATTTCGTAGGAGGGGTGCATCAGACGGTTCGCCAGCTCACCGTCAGTGGTGAACATCAGCAAGCCGGTGGTGTTGATGTCGAGACGACCGATGTTGATCCAGCGACCTTCTTTAGGGCGCGGCAACTTGTCGAATACGGTTGGACGGCCTTCCGGGTCGTCACGGGTGCAGATTTCGCCGTCAGGCTTGTTGTACATGATCACGCGGCGCACCGATTCGGCGGCCTCTTCGCGCTTGATCACCTTGCCATCAATGGAGATGGCGTCGTGCAGGTCAACGCGCAGACCCAGGGTTGCATCCTTGCCATTGACCTTGATGCGGCCCTGGCTGATCCAACTTTCTACGTCGCGACGCGAGCCAACGCCGATGCGGGCGAGTACTTTTTGCAGTTTCTCGCCTGCTGGGCCAATTTCCTGGCTGTCTTTAGGGTCTAGATCTTTCATCTGGGCACCTCCCGGTGTGTCAATTCAGGCGAGCGCCTGAGCTGTTAAAAATGGGCCTTGTGACGCAGTTGCGCCGCAAAGGGTCGCGAATCATACGCTGATGTTGCGCATTTCGCATCAAAGGCTAGTCGTGTTCTGCCAGGCTTACTTGTTTTTCCGCCGACCGGTGGCGCCAAGTGCCAGCAAACGCAAGTCGGCTTGCGCCAGCACCGCACGCTTTTCATCCTTGTCGAGTTTCTTCCAGACCTTGATTTCGCGCTTGGAACGTCCGCAGCCGAGGCAAACGTCATCGGCAAATTTACACACGCCAATACAGGGATCTTTGAGGGCACTCATGTGAGACCTCCAGAAAAATACGCAAATACCGTAGGCGCTGGCGCAGGCTGCGCCAGCGCCCAGGGGCAATGTCAGTCTTCGCGCTCAAGTCGCTCTTGCTCGATGGCATCAGCCAGGGCTTGCGCCTCCAACGCTTCATCGCTCATGGCAGGCGCCAGCTCAAGCGCCGCCACGGCTGCCAGCAGTTGGCTGCGTGCCTGTTCGGCATCGGTAGCCGGCACCTCAGGTGCGGGCGCTTCTTTAACCAAGTCTTCACGCAGCAAGTCATCGAAGTCGGTTTTAAGACCTTCTTCCATCGAGTCCAGTTCCGTGAGCAAGCTACGGAAGCTGGTTTCGTCTTTCGGCTCCTCAGGCTCTGCGCTTTCATCCGCCAGCGCCTGAATGTGATCAGGCACCGGGGCATCGTCAAAGTCGAGAATCGGATCGGGTTCAAGCTCGCGCAGTTCAGCAAGCGGCGGCAGGTCGTCGAGGTTTTTGAGGTTGAAGTGATCGAGAAAACCCTTGGTGGTAGCAAACATCGCCGGCCGCCCTGGCACTTCGCGGTAGCCGACGATGCGAATCCACTCGCGCTCCAGCAAGGTTTTAACAATATGGCTGTTGACCGCCACACCGCGTACATCTTCAATTTCGCCCCGGGTAATGGGCTGTCGATAAGCAATCAGCGCCATGGTTTCGAGCATTGCCCGCGAGTAACGCTGCGGGCGCTCTTCCCACAAACGCCCCACCCACGGCGAAAACGTGTCGCGAATTTGCAGGCGATAGCCAGAGGCGACTTCTTTGAGTTCAAACGAACGGCCCTGGCAGGATTTGCGCAGCAACTCCAGGGCCTTCTTGAACACCGGAGGCTGCGGGCGTTCGCCCTCTTCAAACAGTTCAAACAACCGTTCAAGGCTTTGCGGCTTTCCCGAGGCCAACAGAAAGGCCTCAAGCAACGTGGCCAGCTCACGGGGATCAGTCAAATTCATGGTTTCAGCTCTTTATTCGGCTCGCGCCCGCACATGGATCGCCGCGTAGGGCTCGTTCTGTACCAACTCGATCAAGGACTCCTTGACCAGTTCGAGGATGGCCATAAAGGTTACCACCACCCCCAAACGCCCCTCTTCTGCGGTAAACAGCTCACTAAAGGGTACAAAACCGCCGCCTTTGAGGCGTTCCAGCACATCACTCATGCGCTCACGGGTGGACAGCGCTTCGCGGCTGACCTGGTGACTTTCGAACATGTCGGATCGACGCAGCACTTCGGCCATCGACATCAGCAACTCTTCCAGCGCCACATCCGGCACCAATTTGCGCGCACGGGCCTGGGGAGCGTCCAGCTTGGGCACGAACACGTCACGTCCGACCCGTTCGAGGCCGTCGATGCCTTCAGCCGCCGCCTTGAACCGCTCGTACTGCTGCAAGCGGCGAATCAGTTCAGCGCGCGGATCGCCTTCGTCTTCTTCGATTTCGACCGAGCGCGGCAGCAACATGCGCGACTTGATCTCGGCCAGCATGGCCGCCATCACCAGATACTCGGCCGCCAATTCAAGGCGCACCGTCTTCATCAGCTCGACATAACCCATGTATTGGCGGGTAATTTCAGCCACCGGGATGTCAAGAATGTCGATATTTTGTTTGCGAATCAGGTACAGCAGCAAGTCGAGCGGGCCCTCGAACGCATCGAGAAACACCTCCAGCGCATCCGGCGGGATGTACAGGTCTTGCGGCATTTCGATGACGGCCTGGCCATACACCATCGCAAATGGCAGTTCTTGCTGGGCACCGGCTTGCGGGTCTACAGCGTCAATCACTTCTACGTCAGACATCAGGCCTCGACCATAAAGGGCGTCGGATCACCACAGCCCACACGTACGACTTCAGGCTCATCACCCGTCAGGTTGATCACAGTGCTGGCCTTGCGCCCACCATCACCGCCATCAATGATCAGGTCGACCTGTTTTTCCAGCGCATCGCGAATCGCGTACGGGTCTTCAAGCGGTTCGCTTTCGCCCGGCAGGATCAGGGTCACGCTCATCAGCGGCTCACCGAGTTCGGCCAACAAAGCGAGCGCCAGAGGATGTTGGGGCACACGCATGCCGATGGTGCGGCGCTTGGGGTGCAGCAGCAGGCGCGGTACTTCGCGGGTGGCATTGAGAATAAAGGTGTACGGCCCCGGCGTATGCGCTTTGAGCAAGCGAAAGGTGCCGGTGTCGACCTTGGCGAACAGCCCTAACTGCGACAGGTCGCTGCACATCAGGGTGAAGTTGTGTTTGTCGTCCAGATTGCGCAAGCGCTTGATCCTGCCGATCGCGTCCTTATCGCCCATCTGGCAACCGACAGCGTAAGACGAGTCGGTGGGGTAGATCACCACCCCGCCTTTTTTAATGATCTCAACCGCCTCCTTGATCAGACGCGGTTGCGGGTTTTGCGGATGAATCTGGAAAAATTGACTCACGTTATTTACCTGTTCAGACGTTGGCAATGGGCGGATCTAATTTGAACCGACGCCACAATGGCGGCAGATCGTCCGGGATCGCGCGGTACTCGCCAATCTCGGACCAGCCGCCAGGGCCATGAAAGTCACTGCCGGCAGTCACCAGCAAACCAAACTCACGCGCCAGAATCGCCAGGCCGCCTACTTGTTCTGCAGGCTGATAGCCATTGACTACCTCAATCGCGTGCCCCCCCGCTTGAATATAGTCGCCAATCAGGCGTCGGCGCTTGCTGCGGGTGAAATCGTAATGCGATGGATGCGCCAGGCTGACCCAGGCACCTGCTGCACGCAACGTGGCGACGGTGTCTTCCAGGGCGGGCCAATGCTGTTTGACATCGCCCAACTTGCCCGCGCCCAGCCACTTGCGGAACGCTTCGGCGCGATCCTTGACGTAACCGGCACCGACTAAAAAATCCGCAAAATGCGGCCGCGCTGGCGCATTGCCACTGTCACCCAGCGCTTGCTGAATTGCCCGCGCACCTTCAAGCGCGCCCGGCATGCCCTTGAGCGCCAGCTTGCGGCTGATTTCTTCGGCACGCAGCCAGCGGCCATCGTGCAGTGCGGCGATGGCACCGACCAGTGACGGGGCCTGGGTGTCGAAACCGTAACCGAGCACATGAATGGTCGCGCCACCCCAAGTGCAGGAAAGTTCGATGCCGTTGACCAGTTGCATGTTCAGCGACTGCGCCGCCGTGCGGGCTTCTTCCAGGCCTTCAATTGTGTCGTGATCGGTCAGGGCCAGGACTCGCACACCTTTCTCGAACGCACGCGCTACCAGTACCGCTGGCGCCAAAGCGCCATCGGAAGCGGTGCTATGGCAATGCAAGTCAATTTCCACGGGGATTTAATAACCTCTAGCTGACGCTTTCGCTGTCATTGATGTTTGTTATTATGCCGCCACATCCTGCTTCTGGCTGCCACTGTGAAACAATTCATCGACTTCATCCCGCTGTTACTGTTTTTCATCGTCTACAAAATCGAACCCCGCATCGTCGAAATCGCAGGCCATAGCCTGACCTTCGGCGGGATTTTCAGCGCTACGGCGATGCTGATCCTCAGTTCTGTGGTGGTCTACGGCATTCTGTTTTTCAAGCAACGCAAACTTGAAAAGAGCCAATGGCTGACCCTGATTGCCTGC
This sequence comes from Pseudomonas sp. TAA207, assembly GCF_001529285.1. Taxonomy (NCBI): domain Bacteria; kingdom Pseudomonadati; phylum Pseudomonadota; class Gammaproteobacteria; order Pseudomonadales; family Pseudomonadaceae; genus Pseudomonas; species Pseudomonas sp. TAA207. The sequence goes on from NZ_LLWJ01000063.1 coordinate 207,759, forward strand.
ATTGTGTTCGGCAGCCTGACCCTGGCGTTCCACAGCGAAACCTTCCTCAAGTGGAAAGCGCCGGTGGTGAACTGGCTGTTTGCGCTGGTGTTTGCCGGTAGCCACTTTATCGGTGACAAGCTGCTGATCAAACGTGTCATGGGCCACGCACTGACCCTGCCTGACGCAGTCTGGACGCGCCTGAACCTGGCCTGGATCGCCTTCTTTTTGTTCTGTGGGGCGGCCAACCTGTTTGTTGCGTTCACCTTTCAAAGCATCTGGGTCGACTTCAAAGTATTCGGCAGCCTGGGCCTGACCGTGCTGTTTCTGGTAGGCCAAGGCATTTACCTGTCGCGCCACTTGCATGATTCCGACACTCCAACCTCCAAAACCGAGGACTGACATGCTCTACGCAATCATTGCCACTGACGTCGCCCACTCGCTTGAAGCCCGCCTGGCTGCTCGCCCGGCCCACCTTGAGCGCTTGCAGCAACTCAAACAGGAAGGCCGCGTGGTGCTGGCCGGCCCGCACCCGGCCATCGACAGTAATGATCCGGGCGCGGCCGGTTTCAGCGGCAGCCTGATCGTGGCCGAGTTTGACTCGCTGGCCGACGCTCAACGCTGGGCCGGTGATGACCCGTACGTCGCTGCTGGCGTGTACGCAGATGTGATTGTCAAACCGTTCAAGCAAGTCCTGCCTTAAACCCTCGCTGCGCGACGGAACCGCTCATCGGGTTCGTCGCGTCGCTGTATGGCTCATTATTCTGGTTTAGCGGCCGACAACCTCTGCGAATCCCATCAGGAATGAGGAGTTGCGATGCGCCAAGGTTTGTTGTGTCTGCTGTTAATCATGTTATCGCTGGGCACTCTCGCCCACGCTGAAGACGCTCCTTCCTCTGATAACTCAGTGCCATTGTCACTGAGCGCCGGTGCGCGCATTACGGACTTGCAACAACGCCTTGGCGAGAGTGAACGCCTGCGCGGCGAACTGAGCCAAGCCCTGAAAGACGCCGACGCCACCCGCGAAAGCAGCCAGTTGAGCCAACTGCGTCAAGAGAACCTGCGCCTCAAGCAACAGCTCGACAAAGCGCAGTCCAACCCCGGCTTTCACCTGCTGACCGACTCACAACAGTGGTTTGTGATTGGTGGCGCAGTTGCCCTATTGGCCCTACTCTGCGGTATCTTCGCCAGCGGCGGACGTAAACAGCGTCGGCAATGGCTATAAATAGAGTGAGTCATGAGCGACCTGTTACTGATAGATGATGACCAGGAGTTGTGTGAACTCCTGAGCAGTTGGCTGAGCCAGGAAGGTTTCCAGGTGCGTGCGTGCTACGACGGCGTGAGCGCCCGCAACGCACTGGCCGAGTCCAGCCCTGACGCTGTAGTGCTGGACGTGATGCTGCCCGATGGCAGCGGCCTGGAACTGCTCAAGCAGTTGCGCAGCGATCACCCCGATTTGCCGGTGCTGATGCTCTCGGCCAGGGGTGAGCCGCTGGACCGCATTTTGGGGCTGGAACTGGGCGCCGACGATTACCTGGCCAAGCCCTGCGACCCCCGCGAGTTGACCGCCCGCCTGCGCGCTGTGCTGCGCCGCAGCCATCCGCCCGCCACCTCCAGCCAGATCGAATTGGGCGACCTGTGTTTCAGCCCGATGCGCGGTGTGGCCACCATCAATGAGCACGACATCACCCTGACCGTGTCCGAAAGCCGCATCCTCGAAGCCTTGCTGCGTCAACCCGGCGAGCCACTGGACAAACAGGCGCTGGCGCAACTGGCGCTGGGCCGCAAGTTGACGTTGTACGACCGCAGCCTGGACATGCACGTCAGCAACCTGCGCAAAAAGATCGGCCCGCACCCCGATGGCCGTCCGCGCATCGTTGCACTGCGCAGCCGTGGCTACTTCTACAGCGCCTGAGGGGACGCCGCCTGTGTAAAGGCGCGCCACTCCCCTCTTTACCTAAGCTTTACGCTTGATTGACAGCGCTTGACCTTGATCTCCCTAAACTGGGCGCATCCGGATTCACCGGAACGTACTACAAGGAGACACACCATGCGTAAGACTCTTATTGCTTTGATGTTTGCTGCTGCTCTGCCAACCGTCGCAATGGCCATGCCCGGTGGCGATGGCCCAATGGGTCCACGTCACGGCGGTGAGCACCATGGTCGCGGCGACGCGCCTTACAGCCAACTGGACTTGACCCGCGAGCAGCGCCAACAAATCGGCAAGCTGATGGGCGAACAAATGCACGAGCGCAAGCAGCTGGTCGACAAGTACCTGCAAAAACTGCCCGCGGCTGATCAAAAAGCGTTGAAAGACGAAATCGCCGCCAAGCACGAAAAAACCCAAAAAGACATTCGTGCGCTGCTCAAGCCAGAACAGCAAAAACGCTTCGACGAGATGCAAAAACAACGCGCCGAACGTAAAGCTGAATGGAAAGAGTTCAAAGACTGGAAAGCACAGCAGGCGCCAAAAGCGCAATAATCTGCACATTCACCCAGCCCAACGGCCCCCCAGCCGTTGGGCTTTGCTCGTTTGAACCCATTTAGCGTGAGGAATTGCCGTGCGATCACTGTTTTGGCGCATTCTGGCCAGCTTTTGGCTGGCGATAGCCTTGGTCGCAGGGCTGTCGATACTGCTCGGACACATGCTTAATCAGGACGCCTGGATCCTGAGCCGTCATCCGGGTATTTCAAACCTGGCCCAGCAATGGACCGAACGCTATGAAACCCAGGGCGCGGACGCTGCCCAAGATTTTCTGGAGCGGCGCAAACGCCGTTACCACATTGACGTGCAAGTGCTTAACGAAAGTGGCGACCCGGTGGTGCGCGGCACCTTTCCGCGCCGGGCTGCCGCCTGGGAGGCGCGCCAGCATCCAGGACAAGACACGCTGCCGTGGCGACGCCTGACCGTGGAGTACACCAGCCCCAAGACGGCCGACACCTACCTGCTGATTTACCGCATCCCGCACCCCGAGCTGGACGCCTGGCACCGACAAAGCCTGATCTGGCCACTGAGTGCGCTGGGCATTGCGCTGGTGGTGTTGACGCTGTTCAGTTTGCTGGTGACGCTGTCGATCACCCGCCCGCTAAGCCGCTTGCGCGTGGCCGTGCATGATCTGGGGCAAACCACCTATCAACAAAACAGCCTGGCGCGACTGGCCTCCCGACGGGATGAATTTGGCGTACTGGCCACTGACTTCAACCGCATGGGCGCGCGTTTGCAAAGCTTGATCAGCAGCCAACGCCAGTTGCTGCGCGATGTCTCCCACGAACTGCGTTCTCCCCTGGCTCGTCTGCGCATCGCTCTGGCACTGGCCGAACGCGCCAGCCCCGAGGAACGTGAAAAGCTCTGGCCGCGCCTGACCCGCGAATGTGACCGCCTGGAGTCTTTGATCAGTGAAATCCTGACGCTGGCGCGGGTCGATGCCGACCAGGCGAGCGCCGAGCACGTTGAACTCAATGCGCTGCTCAATAACCTGCAAAAAGATGCCTCACTCAGCGCGCCCGAGCAGCCGGTACAGCTGGATGCAGAACCGGGCCTGGCCCTCAGTGGCTGGCCCACCATGATTGAGCGCGCCGTCGACAACCTGCTGCGTAACGCGCAACGGTTCAACCCGCCGGGTCAACCGATTGAACTCACAGCACAGCGTGAAGGCGAGCACATCACCCTCAGCGTGCGTGATCACGGGCCGGGTGTGGCCGAGGAGCATTTGGCGCAGTTAGGCGAACCGTTTTTCCGGGCGCCCGGCCAGACGGCTGCGGGCCACGGTCTGGGGCTGGCCATTGCGCGGCGCGCGGCAGAGCGTCATGGCGGACGATTGACACTGGCCAACCATCCCGACGGTGGCTTTATTGCCGCGCTTGAACTCCCTCTCACCCCGGATGGCAATCTTTAACGCGGGCAAAGCACCGAGCACTGTGTAAGAGGATTTACCTGCACGATGCCTGACCGCCCACAGAGACCGACTGCCGTGGCTCAGGCGGACCACACCTGTACAAACTCTGCGCTGTCGACCTTGGGCGCATCCCGCATTTCTTTGAGCGGTGTGCCCAAGTACAGGAACGCAATAATCTCTTCCCCCGCTTGCAGTCCCAGAGCGGCCGTCACCCGTGGCGCATGGGACAGCTCCCCGGTGCGCCACACCGCACCAATCCCTTGGGCATACGCGGCCAGCTCAATGGCATGGGCTGCGCAACCCGCCGTAATCAGCTGTTCGGATTTCGGCACTTTGAAGTGCTCCTGCAAACGCGCAATCACTACCACGACCAACGGCGCCCGCAACGGCATGGCGCGGGCTTTGTCCAGCGCGGCCTCGGTGACATCACCGCCTTGGGCCTGCACGGCCTGCGCGAGCACTTCACCCAACTGGTTGCGGGCCTGCCCTTCAATGCTCAAAAAACGATAAGGCCGCAGTTGCCCGTGGTCTGGCGCGCGCAGGGCGGCTGCAAAAAGTACTTCACGTTGCTCCCTCGTGGGGGCCGGTTCAACCAGACGCGGGGCAGAAACACGGTTGAGCAAAGCGTCGAGAGCCTCCATTGGCCACCTCCTGAAGAAAATGTGCGGCTATTCTAACGGTATCTGCCGAAGGCTTGGCGGTTTACATACCCCGGCCCACAGGTAGAATGGCGCCCCTCTTTCATGCCCGAGCTGACTTCATGGCGTTGCCGACCCTACGCATCATCGGTTTTGTAATCGGCATCTTCCTGATTACGTTGGCGATCAGCATGGCCGTACCCATGCTCACGCTGGTGATTTACGACCATCTGGGCGATCTGCCGTCCTTTTTGTGGGCCAGCCTGATCACGTTTGTCGCGGGCCTTGCGCTGGTGCTCCCCGGTCGCCCGGAACAAGTGCACCTGCGACCACGCGACATGTACCTGCTGACCGTGTCGAGCTGGGTGATCGTGTGTATCTTCGCCGCGTTGCCGTTTTTGCTCACCCAACACATCAGTTACACCGATTCCTTTTTTGAAAGCATGTCGGGCATCACCGCCACCGGCTCCACCGTTTTGAGCGGGCTGGACACCATGTCGCCCGGCATTTTGATGTGGCGCTCCATGCTGCACTGGCTCGGCGGTATCGGCTTTATCGGTATGGCGGTGGCGATTTTGCCTTTGCTGCGTATCGGTGGCATGCGCCTGTTCCAGACCGAATCGTCAGACCGCTCCGAAAAAGTCATGCCACGCTCGCACATGGTGGCGCGCCTGATCGTGGCGACGTATGTCGGCATCACCATCCTCGGCAGCCTGGCGTTCTGGTGGGCGGGCATGAGCGTGTTCGATGCCATCAACCACGCCATGTCAGCCATCTCCACGGGCGGGTTCTCGACCTCCGACCAGTCACTGGCCAAGTGGTCACAACCGGCGGTGCACTGGGTGGCCATCGCGGTGATGATCATGGGCAGCCTGCCCTTTACGCTGTACGTGGCCACCCTGCGCGGCCATCGCAAGGCGCTGATCAAAGACCAGCAGGTGCAAGGATTGCTCGGCCTGCTGCTGGTGACCTGGCTGGTGCTCAGCGCCTGGCTGTGGTGGACCACCAACATGGCGTGGTGGGATGCGTTCCGCCATGTCGCACTGAACGTGACCTCAGTGGTTACTACCACCGGTTTTGCCCTTGGGGATTACAGCCTTTGGGGCAACTTCTCACTGATGCTGTTTTTCTATCTGGGCTTTATTGGCGGTTGCTCCGGCTCGACGGCGGGCGGGATCAAAATCTTCCGCTTCCAGGTCGCCTATATCCTGCTCAAGGCCAACCTTAACCAGTTGATTCACCCCCGGGCAGTGATCAAGCAGAAGTACAACGGCCATCGCCTTGACGAAGAAATCGTTCGCTCGATTCTGACGTTCTCGTTCTTCTTCGCCATCACCATTTGCGTGATTGCGCTGGCGTTGTCGCTGCTGGGGCTGGACTGGATGACCGCCCTCACCGGCGCGGCGAGTACCGTGTCGGGCGTGGGACCTGGATTGGGCGAAACCATTGGCCCCTCCGGCAACTTCTCGACGCTGCCGGATGCTGCCAAGTGGATCCTGTCGCTGGGCATGTTGCTGGGGCGGCTGGAAATTATTACCGTGTTCGTGTTGTGCATCCCGGCATTCTGGCGGCACTGAGATACACACGGGCTAAACCTGTAGCCGCCGCCGAAGGCTGGGCGCTTTTGATTTTATGTACAGATCGAAAGGCCTCAGCCTTGGCCAGCGCCTACGTGAGGGCATCACCATGAGCCACCTCCTTTCGCTGCGCCACTACCGTGATGAGGTGATTGCTCACAGCCATGAGCACGCGCAGGTGGTGATCAATTTATCCGGCTCGCTCGACGTCGAGGTTGAAGGCCGCGCCAGTCTGTTGCGCCAACAGCAACTGATGGTCATCCCCGCTGGCGCACACCATACCTGCGCCAGCGCACAGGGCAGCCAGTGCCTGGTGCTGGATGTGCCGAGCGAACACTGGTTGGGGCAAACGTTGGGCGCCCACGCCGAACACAGCCGCCGATGGCTCAATACCGTCGGGCAGCATCGGCTCGACCCGCGCCAGCACCAGTTGGTCGATTGGCTCGCGGCCAGCCCGGCGACCGATCCGCTGATCGATCAGCAAGGGGCAATCCTGCTGCTGGCCAGTTTGAATACCCCTCAAGCCGTACCGCGTAAACGCCTGCCCTTCCCTCAGTTCGATACCTACATCGACCATCACGCCGCCTACCCTGTGCAAGTCGCCGACCTGGCGCGCGTTGCCGACCTGTCCTGCGCTCGCTTGCACAGTCGCTTTCTCAGCGAGTGCGGCCAAACGCCGATGGACTACATCCGCCAACGCCGTTTGCGTAGCGCCTTGAACCTGTTGCGTCACACCACGCTCGCGGTAGGCGAAATCGCCAGCCGCGTTGGCTACGCCTCGCAAAGCGCGTTTTCGGCGGCCATGTTGCGCGAGTTCGGTGCATCACCCAGCGTGTTGCGCCGCGAGTCTGGCGACAACTGAGGCCCGTTTGGCGACAGACAGCGCCTCGCCGCACGCCTTAGACTGCACGCCAGACTGACTCACCCCAAGGACTGCAATGACTGCGCGTAACGCCTTGGGCGCCCTGCATATCGGCGCCTTACTGTTTGGCCTTACCGGCGTGTTCGGCAAGCTCGCGGCAGCTTCAGCCAGTGTGATTGTGTTTGGCCGCGCAGGTTTTGCGGTCATTGCGCTCGCCTGCTTTGCCGCCGTGTCCCGCCGTTCACCCTGGCATGCGTTGACCCGGCGCGATGTGCGCAGCCTTTTGGTCAGCGGCTTGCTGCTGGCCGGGCATTGGGTGAGCTTTTTCATCGCGGTTAAAGTCGCCGGCGTGGCGATCGCAACGTTGGGCTTTGCCAGTTTTCCGGCGTTTACCGTGCTGCTTGAAGGGCTGATCTTTCGCGAACGCATCCGCCTCAACGAAATCATGCTGGTGGTGCTCGTCAGCGTCGGCCTGATTCTGGTCACCCCCACCTTTGATCTGGCGAGCCAGGCCACCGAAGGGCTGCTGTGGGCGATTGCCAGTGGCCTGACCTTTTCCCTGTTGTCTCTCAATAACCGCGCCAACGCAGGACGAGTCCCGGCCGTGCAGGCTGCCATGTGGCAAAACGCTGTGGTTGCGCTGTGCCTGTTGCCCTTCGCAGCGCCGCAGATCAGCAGCGTGCGCCCGCTCGATTGGGTCTGGATCGGCCTGCTTGGCGTGCTGTGCACCGGCGTCGCGCACAGCCTGTTCGTTGCCAGCCTCGCGGTGATCAAAGCCCGCACGGCGGCGGTCGTCTTCGCCCTGGAGCCGGTGTATGGCATCACCCTGGCGTGGCTGTTGTTCCACGAAACCCCGACGCTGCGCATGCTGCTGGGCGGCGCGCTGATCATCGTCGCGATTGTGGCGTCAAGCCGTATGGCCCGCGGCGCCTCAGCGGTTAAACCGGCGCTGGACGCCGCTCACTGAACCCGGTCGTTGTGCCCAAGGTCACGCTGGGGGTCAATCTGGTCACGCACGCGCTGCTTGAGCACTTTGGCCTCCGGGAAGCCGCCATCGGCCTTACGCTCCCAGATCTGCACCTCGTCACAGGTAATGCGAAACACCCCGCCTGTTCCTGGCTCCAGCGCCACGCGCCCCAGGTCATCGGCGAAGGTACTGAGCAGTTCCTGAGCCAGCCAGGCGGCGCGCAACAGCCACTGGCATTGAGTGCAATAGGTGATGACGATGTGTGGCTTGCTGACTGACATGATTTCAAAAGCTCTTGAAGAGAAAGGCGCCGCTATAATAGCCGCCTTTGTCGCTTGCCCAGAGATTCAAGATGCGCCGCCTGCTTTGTTGTCTACTGCTTTGCCTGTGCCCGCTGATGCTGTTTGCAGCCCAAACACCGCAGCCAAAAATCGGCCTTGTGCTGTCGGGTGGCGCTGCCCGCGGCCTGGCCCACGTCGGCGTGCTCAAAGCATTGGAGGAGCAAGGCGTTCACATTGATGCCATCGCGGGCACCAGCATGGGCGCGGTGATTGGCGGGCTGTATGCCTCGGGCTACAAAATCGACGAACTGGAAAAACTCGCCCTCGGCATCGATTGGCAAGAAGCGTTGTCCGATGCGCCTGCTCGTGAAGACGTGCCCTTCCGGCGTAAACAGGACGACCGTGATTTTCTGGTCAAGCAAAAGTTGAGCTTTCGCGACGATGGCAGCCTTGGCCTGCCGTTGGGGGTGATTCAGGGGCAAAACCTGTCGTTGTTGCTCGAAAGCCTGCTGGCGCACAGCAGCGATGTGCGTGATTTCGACAAGCTGCCAGTCCCTTTTCGTGCAGTGGCCACCGACATTGTCAGCGGCGAAAAAGTCGTGTTTCGCAAAGGGCATCTGCCGCAAGTGATCCGCGCCAGCATGTCGATCCCCGCCGTATTTGCCCCCGTGGAAATCAACGGCCAGTTGCTGGTCGACGGCGGCATGGTCGACAACATTCCGGTGGATGTGGCCCGCGAAATGGGCGTCGACATGGTCATTGTGGTCGACATCGGCACCCCGCTGCGCGGCCGCAAGCAGCTCAATACCGTGTTCGACATCCTCAACCAGTCCATCACCCTCATGACGCGCAGCAACTCCGAAGTGCAACTGGCCTCCCTGAAGCCCGATGACGTGCTGATCCAGCCCGCGCTGGCCAGCTATGGCGTCACAGACTTTGGCCGCTCGCAAGAAATCATCGACGCGGGCTACCGCGCCACGCAGAACCTCGCCAATCGTTTGAGCGGCCTGCGCCAGCCGTCAGATGTGCAACTCAATGCAGCACGCACGCCCGAAGAGCGCACGCCGGTGATCACGGCGATCAAAATTGAAAACGACTCAAAAATCGGTGACTCGGTCATTCGCTATTACATTCGCCAACCCGTGGGTGAGCCGCTGGATCTGGGACGTTTGCAGCGCGACATGGGCACGCTGTATGGCCTGGACTACTTCGAGCAGGTGCAATACCGCGTGGTGCATAAAGGCGATGATCGAACCCTGGTGATCAGTGCCCGTGGCAAGCGCAGCGGCACCGATTACCTGCGGCTTGGGTTGAACTTGTCTGACGACATGCGCGGCGACAGCGCCTTCAACATCGGCGCCAGTTACCGGGTCAACGGCATTAATACACTGGGCGCAGAATGGCTGACGCGGGTGCAAATCGGCGATCAACAAGAGTTGTACAGTGAGTTCTATCAGCCGCTGGACGCGGGTTCGCGCTACTTTATCGCGCCTTACCTGCATGCTCAGTCGCAGAACGTCGAAGCCATTCTCGACAATGACCCGATTGCCGAATATCGACTGGAACGCTACGGCTTTGGCTTGAACCTGGGCAGACAGATCGGCAATAGCGGCGAGATTCGTCTCGGTGTGGGCGAGGCATGGGGCAAGGCAGACGTCAGAATTGGCGAACGTGACTTGCCGAGCACCAGTTTCAACGAGGCCTTTTATGACATTAAGTACTCGTTTGACTCACTGGATAACGTGTATTTCCCCCACGAAGGTGAAGACATCAGCCTCAGCGTTCGGCAATTCGAGCCGGGGCTGGGTTCTGATGATCGCTACCGCCAATGGGAATTCCACTTGGACAAGGCGCTGAGTGCCGGGCCAAACACCTGGATTTTAGGCGGGCGATACGGCCGTACGCTGGACAAGGCCGAGGTCGTGACGTCAAGTTTCTTGCTGGGGGGTGCGCGCCAACTGTCAGGGTTCCGCCAGGACGCCATCTCCGGGCAAAACATCAGTTTGATGCGCGCGGTGTACTACCGTCGTCTGACCCCACGCTCATACTTGCCGTTCGACTTCCCGCTGTATGCCGGTGCCTCCCTTGAGCGCGGGCGCGCCTGGAACAACGACAACGAGTTCGACAGCGGCTACATCAATGCGGCCAGTATTTTCATTGGATTCGACACACCCCTGGGCCCGCTCAACTTCAGCTATGGCTTTAACGATGATGATCAAAAGGCGCTGTATCTGAATTTGGGCCAGACATTCTGACCTCCCCCAGTAGGCGCAGCCTGCGCGAGCGCCTACGAGACAGGGAGCATCAGTTTTTTTCGAGGTTGTCCAAAATTCGCTTGTGAACGCGCATGCAGATGCGCTGTTCTTCTTCGGTAATGCCCACAAACAATTCCTGGCGCAGGGACGTGGCAATCGCTTCAATTTGTGCGATCAATGGCCGCGCGGTTTCACTCAGGATGATTTTTTTCGCACGGCGGTCTTCAACCACCGCATGACGCTGAACCAGCCCCTGCGCCTCAAGACTGTCGAGTAAACGCGCAAGCGTTGGCCCTTCTACCCCGACGCTTTGTGCCAGTTCGCGCTGAGTGGGCGCCTCGTCAAAACGGGCCAGGTGCAGCAGCACCAGCCACCGCGCCTGCGACAGACCCAAACCAGCAAGGCGCCGATCCAGCTCAGCCCGCCAACCCCGCGACATTTGGGCCAATTGCATACCGAAACGGTGTTGATCGGTTAAAGGCATAAAAAACTCAATGATTAGACTGAAATAGAGTGAAACGAATTGTTAGCCAGCTAAGCATGGAGTTTGTCAATAGGCAAGGCCCTAAAGTCACTGAAACGTTACATATCGCAATTTCGTTTAAATTTCGAACTCCGATTGCAGTGCAGCGCGCACGCAATACAGCACACCTTCTGGTACACGCCCCTTGAATTGCTCGGCGATGCTGGCCACGCTCGGCAGCTCGCCTTCGCCATCAAGGAAGGCATCCTGCACTTCTTCCATCAGCTCTTCGGGCAAGTCCAGCGCTTGTTCCAGCGACAGTTCCTGACGGCCAATGGCTTCAGCCAGCATCGTGTACACATTTTTTTCCGAGCATTGCAATTGACCGGCAATTTGCATGGGCGTCATGCCTGCACGGGCCAGGCTGATCAACTCGTGACGAATGTCGGCCACCACTTTGGGGGTCTCAGCCTGACCGCCCAACACTTCAAGGAACGCCTCGCCATAACGCTCCAGTTTGCGTGCGCCAATGCCGCTGACCTTGGCCATGTCCGACAACGACGTCGGCTGGCTGCGCAGCATTTCAAGCAACGTTGAATCGGGGAAGATGACGTAAGGCGGCACCCCATGCTCTTCGGCCAGTTTGCGCCGCAGCGCACGCAGCGCCTCCCACTGTTCGCGCTCTTCGCCGCGCACCAATTGGCTGGCCGGGCTGGCAGAACTGCTTTTGACCGTGGTTTGTGGCTTGAGCTCACGGCGCAGTTCAAGGGTCACTTCACCGCGCAGCAGGGGGCGGCAGCTGTCGCTCAGGCGCAAACCACCGTAGCCCTCGATATCAATATCCGCCAGACCGCGCGCCACTAATTGCCGGAACAATGTGCGCCACTCACCTTCTGCGCGGTCTTTACCCACACCAAACACAGATAAATGCTGATGCCCAAAACTGCGCACCTTTTCGTTGTCGCGCCCTAACAACACATCGATCAAATGCCCCGTGCCATAGCGCTGGCCGGTGCGGTAGATAGCCGACAACGCCTGACGCGCAGGCTCGGTGGCGTCCCAGGTTTGCACACCATCGACACAGTTATCGCAATGCCCACACGGTTGCGGCATCTCTTCATCAAAGTAGGCAAGCAGGGTCTGACGACGGCAGCGGGTTTCTTCGCACAAGGACAACATGGCGTCGAGCTTGTGATGCTCAAGGCGCTTGTGACGCTCGTCACCTTCGGAGTTTTGCAGCATTTGCTTGAGCATCACCACGTCTTGCAGGCCGTAGGCCATCCACGCGTCCGCCGGTAAGCCATCACGCCCTGCGCGGCCGGTTTCCTGGTAATAGGCCTCAAGAGATTTAGGCAGATCAAGGTGTGCCACGAAGCGCACGTTGGATTTGTCGATGCCCATGCCGAAGGCGATGGTGGCAACCATAATCAGCCCTTCCTCGTTGAGGAAGCGCTTCTGGTTGGCGGCCCGGGTTTCGCTCGGCAAGCCTGCGTGATACGGCAAGGCCGGGAAGCCCTGATCGCAGAGAAACTTGGCCACTTCGTCGACTTTTTTGCGCGACAGGCAATAGACGATGCCCGCATCGCTGCGCCGCTCCGAGAGAAACGCCAGCAATTGTTTGCGTGGCTGCTCTTTAGGCACGATGCGGTAAAAAATATTGGGCCGGTCAAAGCTCGACAAAAAACGTTCGGCATCTTGCAGATGCAAGCGGGTGACGATTTCTTCGCGGGTACGCTTGTCTGCCGTGGCGGTCAGGGCAATGCGCGGCACATGGGGAAACATCTCGGCCAACTGCCCCAGTTGCAGGTATTCGGGGCGGAAATCATGGCCCCACTGCGAAACACAATGCGCCTCGTCAATGGCGAACAGGGCGATGTCCAGGCTCTGCAAAAACGCCATCATGCGCGGCTGTACCAGACGCTCGGGCGCCAGATAGAGCATTTTCACTTCGCCGCGCTTGATCCGGTTGGCCAGCTCGCGTTGCTGGTCGGCACTGAGCGTGGAGTTCAGCGCGGCTGCGGCCACCCCCAGTTCCTCAAGCGTGGCCACCTGATCATCCATCAAGGCGATCAAAGGCGACACCACCACCGCCAGGCCGTCACGCAGCAGCGCAGGCACCTGGAAGCACAAGGACTTGCCACCGCCCGTGGGCATCAGCACCAAAGCGTCGCCACCCTTGGCCACGCGCTCAATAATGTCACCCTGGCGGCCACGGAAACTGTCGTAGCCGAAGATGTCTTTGAGTACGCGTTGAGCCTGTTCGAGCATAGAAACTCCAGAAATCGCCGAAACACCCCTGCGCAGGCGGTATCCGGCGCGGCCTCAAGCCTGGTTAAAGGCTCGGGCGCAGGGCGCAGGACCCGCTGCATTAAGCGCAGGGCATCACAAAACGCGGCAGTATACCCGAGCGTTCTGTTGCGCAGGGCCTTGTAATTGCATGACCGATCACCGGGAAGTGATGGCAAATGCACCCTGCGGCTGGCCTGTAGCCTCAAGAAAGCCTAGAATTCGGCATCGTATATTTTCTAGGTAGTCCTTAATGTCCTTCGCTGAGCAACTAACCCGCCTGCAAGTCTTCCTCGACGCTGACGAACTGCATGACGAGGCGCTGGACTACGTGGCCACCCACGGTTTTCTGACCGCCCTGTCCATCTGTTCCGAACAAGTGCCTGAGCGTGAATGGATCGATGCGATCTTCTCCGAGCCGCCGCACTACACTGACGACGCTCAACGCAAAGAGATCGAAGAAACATTGATTCAACTTAAAGCTCACATCGCACGCCAACTGGCGTCCGACGAAGAGTTCGAGCTGCCGTGTGATCTGGACCTGGGCGACGAACCGGACGACTCCGATTTGCGCGGCTGGTGCATCGGGTTTATGGAAGGCGTGTTTATGCGCGAAGCCGCCTGGTTCGAAACCGCCGAAGACGAAGTGAGCGAAATGCTGCTGCCTGTCATGGTCGGTTCGGGTCTGTTCGATGATCAGCCCGAGTTCGAAGACATCGCCAAAGATGCCAACCTGATGGACGACATGATCGTACAAATCCCCGAAGCCCTGACCGCTCTGTACCTGCTGTGCCAGGCACCTGACGAAAAACCGGCGATCCTCAAGCCTCGCCATCACTGAGTGTTCAGTGACTAACCCCTTACCCGGCAACCGGCCCCGGTTGCTGCGCTACACACTGTTCGCCATCGGCTGGCTGAGTGTAGCGCTGGGGGTTATCGGTATCTTCCTTCCCGTTTTACCCACCACACCCTTTCTGCTATTGGCCGCCGCCTGTTTTGCCCGCAGCTCGCCGCGTTTTTATCGGTGGCTGGTTGAACACCCGCGCCTGGGGCCGTGGATTCGCGACTATCTGGACGGCAACGGCATCCCCCTCAAGGGCAAGGTCTATGCCATCGGCTTGATGTGGTTGAGCATTGGCGTGTCGTGTTACCTGGTGCCATTGCCGTGGGCACGCGGGTTTATGCTGATCAGTGCCGTGCTGGTGAGTGTTTACATCCTGCGGCAAAAGACCCTCGAAAAGCCCTGAACCGAAAACCCCGTAACCACTGCTGCACGGGCATCCGGCGACAACGTCGTCGTAGAGCCTGGGTTCGCGACATTCTGGCAACACGCAATTACCCGCGTTTACGATCGCCGCGCAATCGCACCTCGCCTGCGCCAACGGCAGCGCAGGCCCGTCACCCCCTAGCAGCTGCGTAGCCGATTACACCGTGTCCACCTTCAACGAATGATCATTGAGCATGCCGTTGATGATGGTGGCCGTATCGGCTCCGCCCGCTATAAGCCCGCCCGCACCCGGTGTGACCCCGTACTGGGTCGCCAGATTGACCCCGGCCAGATCAATGGTCTGGGTCGGCGTGGCCCCGGCGACCGCGCTGATGTCGATGCTGCTCACCAACGTGGCACCAGACCCCGTCACTTTGAAGTGCAGGTAATCATCCAGCGAGGCGGCCGTGGCATTCTCGCCTTGCAACAATTGCGACAAGTCGAGTTTGTCCGAGCCAAACGTGAAGTCGGTCACGGTGTCACGCCCCGTGTTGCCTTGCTGGTAAAGGAAGGTGTCATTACCCGTGCCGCCGGTCAGGGTGTTGTTGCCCATCCCGCCAATCAGAATGTCGTCACCGCCGCCGCCGTTGAGGGTGTCGTTACCCAGACCACCATTGATCACGTTGGCATTGCCATCGCCCGTCAGTACGTCATTGAAGTTGGAGCCGGTCAGGTTTTCGATCGACACCAGCGTATCCAGGCCCGCGCCGACGGTGTTTTGCTGTGCCGTGCTCGCCAGCGTGACCGTGACCCCGGCCGCCGAGTGGGCATAACTGGCAGTGTCATTGCCCGTACCGCCATCGAGCAGATCGTTGCCCGAGCCGCTGAACAACAGGTCATTGCCCGCATCGCCATAGAAGTTGTTGTTGCCGGTGGTCCCTGACAGCACGTCATTGCCGTCGCCGCCATGCACCGTGTTATTACCGGCAGCCACCAGCATCACGTCATCCCCCGCCGTGCCGGTCAGTGATGTCCCGGCTTGATACGTGAGCGTCACACCCCCGCTGTCACTGCCACCGTGGGAATCGCTGGCGATGTAACTGCCCGAAAAGTTCGGCGACACGGTGGTGTTGGCATAACCAATGGTCATGTTCAGGTTGTAGGTTTCAGCCGCATTACTGTTATCAGGGTTGGTGATGTTCGTGATGTGGATTTGATAAGTGCCAGTTTGCCCTGCGGTAAACGTCCCGCCGTCTGCGATGGCCGTGTAGGCCCCGCCGTTGAACGAGTACTCCATGCCAATCCTGCCAGCCAACAGGTTGTGGTCCAGATTGAGCGTCTCGCCCTGTTTGAGGCTGACGCTGATCACGTCCTCGGCATTGGGGTTAGCGGCCGCATTGGTGACGGCCCCCAAATAACCGCTCACCAACAACGCGGCGGTCATGGTGCTGGTGTTGATCTTGAAGGACGAACGATCAACGGTCAGTTGTTGGTTGGCCAGCGCATTCGCCGTTGCGTTGAACGTGCCTGTAGGCAATGTGCCCGTGGTGCTGGTGAAGCCTGCCCCCTTCGCGCCCCACAGCGTGGTGAACGTGGTAGGGGTTGCCGACAAAGGATCACCATTGGCGTCTGTGTCATTGGCCAGCAACACATCACCGGGCACCGCAATCGTCGGCGCCAGAATGTTGGTGATGATGTTGTCATTGCCTGCCACGGGGGCGACGTTTGGATTGACATGAATGACCACGCTGGAACCTGCCAGATCGCCATCATTGTCGCTGACCACAAATCCGATGGTTTCATTGAACGGCGTCGCCGCGACAGTTTGCGGCGTGTAAGAGTACGCGCCAGTGTCCAGGTTAATCACCAGATTGGCGCCACTGTTGGTGGCGATGGTCAGGGTGTTGTCGACCGTATTGAACGTCCCGTGGTTCACCGTACCCGTAAACGTCAGCCCGCCCGCACCATTGCTGGCTTTGGGATCATAGGTGTAGGTGGCGCCGTCCACCGTGATCGACTTGATAAAACCACCGTCGGCGCCAAATGAGCCGCCTTCCAGCAGCGTGCCGGTCACCGTCGGTGCAATCACGGTGCCTGCCAACACCGAGTTGAGTTGCGACAGATCCGTTACCACTACCGCGTTGGTGTCGGTGTGGGTGCTGCCGTCATACGCCAGCGGGTTGAGGTTGGCGTTGCTGACCCCAGTGCCCAGGCCGATGGCGTAGTTTTTGATGCTGTTGGCATCCAGAAAAGCCTTCAAGGCCACTTCATCGCTGGCACTGATGTTCTGCCCTGCCGTCGGCGCACCATCAGAGAAGAAATACCCGACGTTTTGCGCACCTGTCAGCTTGCCGCTCGAATTGAAGGCCGTCTGCGAGGTTGCCACGGCGCCATCATAGTTGGTGCCCCCGCCTGCGGTGAGCGAGCCCACAAATGCCTTGGCCTGCGCCACGGTTACCCAGCCACCGCTGACATTCGTCGCCGAGCTGCTGAAAGCCACGACTTGTACCAGCACATCGCCCATGCCTGCGTATTTGTCCAATAACGCGTTGATGGCTTGCTTGGCCAGTTGCAGACGGTTCAAGCCCGGCACACCGGACGGATCGCCCATGCTCCCGGACACGTCAATGGTCAGCAACAGGTTTGAATCCACCTTGACCGTGGTCACCGAACGTTCGGCGGCGACGGCTTTGGGCACGTCATCGACGATGTTGATCTGGATCGTACCGGTGGTGGTGTTGCCCAGTGAGTCTTTGGCTTGATAGTTAAACGTTTCGCCCACAACCGTGTTGGGACCGTCATTGGCATTGGGCGTGGTTTTCGGGGCCGAGGTCAGGGTGTAGGTGTATTTACCATCGCTGCCGAGTTGCAATACGCCATAAGTGCCCGTGGTACTGCCCTGCAAGGTGAAGGTCAATGGCCCTACGCCACCGGTGGTGGTCGTCGTCAAATCGCCGGTAGCCGTTTCTGCTGTTGACGCAGGCGTACTGCCCGTCACCGTGCCTTGTGCCAAATCGGCGCCATCCTTGACCAAGTCCAGCGCATTTTCAAACACAGTCGTCTGTGAAGCACTGGTTACTTTTAGTCCACTGTCCGTCAAATTGAACGTCACCGTGGCGGTGCTTTGGTCGCCGTCGCCATCGCGGATGGTGTAGGTAAAGGTGTCAGTGGCGGTCGGCGTGGTCACCAGGTTTGGTGTGCCTTTGTACACCGCCGTGCCATCCGCCGAGATGGTCAGCGTGCCGTAAGTACCGTTGATCACGGTGCTGCCGCCACTGGTGACGGTGACTGCCGCGTTGCTACCGGCTTTAATCGCCACTACTGCGCCGCCTGCCGCCCCGCCGTCTGCGCCCAACACGTCATTGGCCAGTACGTTGAGGGTCGAGGTGCCGCCTTCGATCAGGGTGCCAGTGTCGTTGGTGGCCTGCGGCACATCGTCGACGATGCTGATTTTGATCGTGCCGGTGGTGGTGTTGCCCAGCGCGTCGGTGGCCTGGTAGGTGAAGTTCTCCAGACCGGCCACGGTGTTGGCGCCGTTGTCCGCGCCGGGTGTGGTTTTTGGCGCCGAGGTCAGGGTGTAGGTGTATTGGCCGTTGGCATTCAGTTGGATTTGGCCATAGGCGCCCGCTGTATTGCTCAAAAGGACGAAGGTCAGAGCGCCCGAACCGCCCGAGGTGTTGGCGGTCAGGTTACCGGTGACGGTTTCAGCGGTTGAGGCTGGCGTACTGCCAGTCACGGTGCCTTGCGCCAGATCGGCGCCATCTTTGACCAAATCCAGCGCATTTTCAAACACCGTGGCCTGCGCATCGCTGACCACTTTCAAACCGCTGTCGGTCAGGGTGAAGGTCACCGTGGCGGTGCTTTGGTCGCCGTCGCCGTCACGGATGGTGTAGGTAAAAGTGTCAGTGGCGGTCGGCGTCGTCACCAGGTTTGGTGTGCCTTTGTACACCGCCGTGCCATCTGCCGAGATGGTCAGGGTGCCGTAGGTGCCGTTGATGACGGTGCTGCCGCCGCTGGTGACGGTGACTGCCGCGTTGCTACCGGCTTTAATGGCGACCACTGCGCCGCCTGCCGCCCCGCCGTCTGCGCCGAGAATGTCGTTGGCCAGTACGTTGAGGGTCGAGGTGCCGCCTTCAATCAGCGTGCCGGTGTCGTTGGTGGCCTGCGGCACATCGTCGACGATGCTGATTTTGATCGTGCCGGTGGTGGTGTTGCCCAGTGCATCGGTGGCTTGGTAGGTGAAGCTCTCCAGACCGGCCACGGTGTTGGCGCCGTTGTCCGCGCCGGGTGTGGTTTTTGGCGCCGAGGTCAGGGTGTAGGTGTATTGGCCGTTGGCATTCAGTTGAATTTGGCCATAGGCGCCAGTGGTGCTGCCGAAAGGCAAACGTCACCGCGCCCGAACCGCCCGAGGTATTGGCGGTCAGGTTGCCCGTCACGGTTTCAGCGGTTGATGCCGGGGTGCTGCCAG
>NZ_LLWJ01000064.1:0-230349 GCF_001529285.1 Pseudomonas sp. TAA207
TGTAGTCGCTGCCGAGGCACGAGGCTGCGATCGGCCGCGAAGCGGTCGTAAAACCAATCCCCGCGCAGTGTCTGACACACCTAGATTGAATGCTTCACGACGACTCTGTCGCCGCGCGTAGCCTCGCGTTACTCGTCAACGCCTACAGGCCCTGCGTTTATCACCTGTAGTCGCTGCCACCACGACGTGCCTTACAGGTATTTATTCCAGAACAGCATGTGCCCGTAGGCCGGGTCCAGCTGGCCATCGCTGAAACCAAACTTGCGATAGGCACCCTGCGCCACCGGGTTGCCTTCTAGCACTTCAAGGGTGATTTTGCAGCAACCGCGCTCACGGGCGATGTCTTCAACCTTCTCCAACATTTTGTGGCTCAAGCCCAAACCCCGAAACGTATCCACCACCGACACGTCGTGAACGTTAACCAATGGCTTGCCAGCAAACGTAGAAAACCCTTCAAAACAGTTGACCAACCCTGCCGCCACATCATCGACAAACGCGAGCACGCTAAATGCATGCGCACGCTTGGCCAGTTCAGCCGGCAAAGCTTCCAGCACCTGCGCCGAGAGGGCTTCACCGCCCCCCATAGGATCCTTGGCGTAATGATTCAGCACATCCCTGACGGCCTGTGCATGAACGGGGTTTGAATAGTCTGCTTGCACCACAACGATGTCCGACATACCACTTCTCCTCATTGAGACTGCTGATGACAGCCCCGGACATTAACGTGGCCCAGGGCGCGCATTCAAGTCTCAATCAGGTGCCTGAGCAGATACATCGACGGACTTCATCAGCGTCTCGATCTCATCTGCCAGCAGGGCCGTAGGGGTGTAGATGTACACATGCCTGAACTGTGAGTGATCTGTGCGCAATTGCTCCTGATCCAACCCCGCTGCACCTGCCAAGTCTTGACTGATGAGCAATACGTCAAAAGCATCCACCTCTGCATCGCACAGCCCGGATAACTCTTCAACACGCTCCAAGGGTGCAATGCGGTAATAGCCCAAGCCGTTAAGCGCCTTCTCTATCTTTAAAGCCTCTGTTCGCTCGGCATCGGCGATCAAGATTCGTAATGATTTAGTAGGCATTTGAGTTGAACCGTCTTCAAATTATGTTTCATCGAAAATTCAAACAATCCACATCTGTGGACAGCCACACGCCATCGCTAGATAAGTACAAACGTGTGGATTTCAAGAGGCCGCTCACCGCCTCAGGCCCGCAATTCATCGCTGTCGGCGTAGGCCTCAAGCAACGCCTCAAGGCGCTCCATGCTCTGGTGGAGTTTATGGACATAGTCAGTCAGCGCTAACGCCGGGGTAGATGCACACGCAACTTCCAATTGTTCACAAGATTCAACCAACACCTGGGCATCAATGAGCATGGCGCCACCTTTGATCCCATGGGCCAGTTCCATGAGGCCTTGACGATCATCGCTGACAAAAAAAGCCAGCAGACGCCCAATATCCTTGCGATTACTACTGGCCAGCTCGTCCAGCATTTTTTTAACCAGCCTTTCATCACCTTGGCTCATCTGCTTGAGATAACTCAGATCCAGCTCTTTAGCCCCCTGTGCAGGCTCATAGATCGGCCTGGCAGGTACTACTCCAGCCAGGCAATCATCCAAATCCTTGAGACTGAGGGGTTTAAACAGGCAGCTGTCCATCCCGGCAGCCAGGCAGCGATCAACTTCTTCGGGTTGAGCGTTAGCCGTAAAGCCAAGAATCAGGCAAGGTTGCGAGCCGAGTAAGCGCTCTTGCTCGCGTATCGAGCGCGTTAATTCGTAGCCATTCATCACCGGCATATTGCAATCGGTGATCACCACATCAAAAGACCTGGCGTGCCAGGCTTGAAGCCCAAGCGCACCATTTTCAACATCCACCACGCTGTGCCCCAGATAGCTCATTTGCTGTACCAGCAGCATGCGATTCGCCGGGTAGTCGTCCACCACCAGTACGGTTAGCGCGCCGGGTTGTTGTTCAGCCTCAGGTTCTAGCGCCACGTTGATGGTCTCAGGCTCAAGAACAGGCACCTGCACTGCCATCTCGACCTGTGTACCGACACCCTCCACGCTCTCCAGCCGCAAGGTGCCTCCCATCATCTCGCAGAGCGTTCGACAAATGACCAACCCCAGACCAGAGCCACTGCGTGCCGATTGGGTGTTATTGCTGGCCTGGATGAAGGGGCTGAACAAACGTGCCTGATCCTGCTGTGAAATACCCATGCCGGTGTCCTGCACCCGCACGCGTACCGAAAGCTGAGTCGGCGCGCGACCTGCACCCACGTGCAACTCAATGCGTACTTCACCCCGATCAGTAAACTTGATCGCATTGCCCACTAAATTGGAAATAATCTGTTTAAAGCGCAAAGGATCAATCAGCACATCTGAGTCAGGCTCCTCAAAGGTCAATGTACTCACCAAACTCAGGTGTTTTTGCCGCGCCAGCCCATCAAACATACGCACTACCGATTCGACCAGTGCCTTCAAGTTGGCGCGTTCAGGGCTTAATGAAAGATGCCCGGACTCGATGCGTGCGATGTCCAGAATATCGCCGATCAACTCCAGCAGCTCTCGGGCCGAACCTGAGGCCACCTCAATAGCGAAACGGTCCAGTATCCCTTGGTCGGCTTTTTTCATCGCCAGCTCAAGCATGCCGATCACGGCATTCATGGGTGTCCGAATCTCATGACTCATCGTGGCCAGAAACGTGGTTTTAGCCCGGTTGGCTTCGTCTGCACCCAGCTTGGCCACTTGCAGTTGCTCTAACAGCTGCTGGCGTTTACGGATCGCACGGCGCAAGTAAGCAATCCAGACCAGCGCGACCAACAGCAAAGCCGCTGCAATCGCAAAGCCTTGCACAATCGCGGCACGGTTACGCAACCAGTAACTTTCACCGGCTTGCGTGGCGGTGCGCCAGCGATTGGTCAAAGTGCCCATTTCCTCAGGGGTGATGCTGAGCAGAGCTTTATCCAGAATGGCGCTTAATTGAGGGGCGTTATGCGACGTGGCAAAACCAATCTGTGCGGGATGTGACCCCACGGTGCTGGTGATATGCAATTGCTCACTGAAATGGAGCGAGATCATGTAGCGGGCACTCACCAACGCATTGATCGCTGCATCCGCCTTGCCCTGGGCCACCCAACTCATGGCATCCCATGCGTTTTCGGCCTCCAGCAGTTGAACCTGCGGGTAATGTTGCTCCACGTAGTCACGCAGCACATTGCCGCGCACCAACACCACCCGCTGACCCGCCATGTGGTCCAGCGTGACAGGGCTGTCGGTGTTCAATGGCGTTACCAGCACAAAGGGCGTGGTGAGATAGGGTCGAGTGAAACGCAATTGGTGTTCACGCGAGGCGCTGGGGGTGAAGGCCCCCATCATGTCGGCTTTGCCACTCGTGACCAGCGCTGCCAGATCCTCGACTGACTGGGCTTTGACCGCCTCGAATACAAGTCCGGTTCGGGCGCTGATATGGGCCAGCACATCGGCACTGATGCCTTTGAATTCGCCTTGCTCGTCGATGAACGACAGCGGCAGGTATTGATCGTTGATCGCCACTTTAATGCGCGGATGTTGGTTGAGCCATTGCTGCTCACTGTCGCTGAGGTTGAGCCGCCAATGGCTGGTTATTTGGGGCCCTTCCGAGCTCCAGCGGCGCAGGATGGTCATGCGTTCACTGGCAGGAATCACCGCCATCGCCGCATTCACCACGCGCAGTAACCGGGTGTCGGTGCGCCGTAAAGCAAAGGAAAAGGGCGTCACCTCCAGGCGTGAAAAATCCGCCACCTGCACATTGTTCAAATAGTTTTTGTTGATCAGGTAATTGGCGCTGATGAAATCACCCAAATACACATCGGCCTGACCAAACGCCACGGCACCGATCGCCGTCAGGGTGGAGGGATACAGTTGCAATGTGGCCTGGGGGTAAAACGCCCTGACTTTGTCTGGCGGCAAATAGTGATCCAGTAACGCCACACGCTTGCCCGCCAGATCAAACGGCAAGTTGTTGCGGTTACTGGTGCGGGTAACCAGCGTCGGGGAGTCTTCGGCGTAAGCCCGGGTTAACTTCAGCTCTGGGTCCTGCGTTTCAAAGTCGTTGGCGCTGCCCAGTAAATCCACCTCGCCCTGTTTGAGCGCCGCCATGGCCGCGGGTCTTGAAGGGTAGCGTTTGACCTCGACGGTAACGTTCAGTAACTCCGAAACAAGCTCGGCATAGTCCGCCGTCAAACCTTCAAAATACTGCCCGTCCGCCGTCACATCGAAGGGGGCGTAATCCGGCGCAGAGACGCCTAAGCGCAACGTACCTTTTTTGCTCAGCCATTGTTTGTCCGCGGGTTCAAGCACCACGCTGTACTCTTCAACGTTGGAGCGGCCTAGCAATTGCAGGGTCTGAACCGATGCCTGCGCCGCGACGCTTGACCAGCACACGCTCATCAAGCACAGCCCCATCACACACTGGCGTACAAACACGTTCATTTAGAGCAGGCCATTACGCTTGGCAAACTCGGCCAAGAACACCACAGAGTCAATTTTCAACTTTTCCTTCAAACGGGTCTTATACGTACTGATGGTTTTACTGCTCAAAATCATGTCTTGGGCAATTTGTTTATTACTTAAGCCCCGCGCCAGGTGCAGCAAAATAGTGAGCTCACGCCCGGACAAACCTTCAATCAACGCCTGCTCACTCAAGCTCCCATCACTGTTGCGAACAGAACTGCTACCCACACTCGGAAAGAAGCTATAACCATCCATCACGAGTTTGACACCACGCAAAACGTCTTCCATGCCCTTGGTCTTGGTAATAAAACCATTGGCACCGGCACGCATGCATTGCTGCGAGAAATGCGAATCCTGATAAGAAGTCAGCACCAAAACCCGAACTTTGGGGTAGGAGGGTTTTATTCGGTTAAGAACATCCAGTCCGCCGACACCCGGCAGACCAATGTCCAGAATCACGAGGTCTACCGGGTGATCGCGAATAAATTGAATGGCTTCGCTACCCGTGCTGACGTCTCCTACCACCTCATAGTTTTGTGCCGTCAGTTCTAGCTTCATCACAGAGCGGATCAAAGGATGATCATCGACAATCAAAACTTTATACATAGGCACCTCAGTCCATTGCATCAACGCCGGTGCACACTTCGTGCTAAACACCGTTTTGAATAGATGCGTTTTTTCAGCAATCCAAAAAGACAGATTTATTGAGACATGAATGAAGTATAGGAAAATTCCCACGAATTTCTTTCAAATATCCGAAACAAATAAAGCTCTCCTCTGAAGACCACGTGAAACTCAGCCGGGGATAATCGCCAATTAAGCACTAGCAGCATGAAGGGTAATTGCGACTACGCGTGTAGGGTATTTCTCAAGCTAGCCACGCCGACACCGGCATTATTCCGTGGTGCTCGGGCTCCAAAAGGCTTGAACCACCAACGTTGAGGTCGAGATACGGGCAATCAACGCATCCAGCTCATCCCCGTCAACAGAGGTTGCAACCAGCGTGCCTTCAATTTCGACTTCATCCTGGCCAAAGGCATGCACATCCAAATCCCGAGCCGGGTAATTGCTGCGTTCCAACTCTGCTTCGAGCAAGGCAAGCACGGCCTTTTGCTGATGACGTCGCGCAATCACGTACACCATGTAGGTCACTTCGGACGAAATCACGTCCAGTGGCTGACGGTTAATATTGTTGACGATCGGACGCAGCAAAGTGTTGGCTGCCAAAACGAATAACGTACCCAGCAACGCCTCCAGAATCAGGTCTGCACCGGCACAGGCGCCAACAGCCGCTGAGGCCCATAACGTGGCTGCCGTGTTGAGACCGCGCACATTGCCTTCTTCGCGCATGATCACCCCGGCCCCCAAAAAACCTATACCTGAGACCACATACGCCACCACTCGCACCGCACCTTCAGCGCCGCCCAGGCGGTTGGCCATGTCGACAAAAATCGCCGCGCCCACCGCCACCAGCACATTGGTGCGTAACCCGGCGGTACGTTGGCGATACTGGCGCTCGAAACCGATCAAGCCGCCAAGGATAAAGGCCGCACTGAGGCTGACCAGTGTGTCGACCAGCGAGGTAAGGTTGATATTGTTGAGTGCTTGCATGATTTCATCCCTGACTCGATCACTATGCGCAGTCGCTGACGCCCTTGGCGCCAGCGACACCAGACGCCTGCTTTACTGCCAGCCAAACTTACGAATGTAGAAGCCTTTGACCGCTTGGGTCAGGGCCATGTACGCCAGCAAGATCATCGGCAAAAACACGAAGTACAGCGGTGGCAACGCCTCCAGTTTAAAGTAGCTGGCCAATGGTCCCATCGGCAGAAAAATACCTACTGCCATAATCACGCCCGTCATCACCATCAATGGCATCGCCGCGCGGCTTTGCAGGAAGGGAATTTTAGGCGTACGGATCATGTGCACAATCAGGGTTTGCGTCAGCAGGCCGACCACGAACCAGCCTGACTGGAACAGGGTTTGATGCTCAGGCGTATTGGCCTGGAACACGTACCACATCAGGCCAAACGTCAAAATATCGAAAATCGAGCTGATCGGGCCAAAGAACAACATGAAGCGCCCCACTTCAGCAGGCTGCCAGCGCTGTGGTTTTTTCAGCATGTCTTCATCGACGTTATCGAACGGGATGGCGATCTGCGACACATCGTAGAGCAGGTTTTGCACCAGCAGGTGCATCGGCAGCATTGGCAAAAACGGAATGAACGCACTGGCCACCAATACCGAGAACACGTTGCCGAAGTTCGAACTGGCGGTCATTTTGATGTACTTGAGCATGTTGGCGAAGGTGCGACGCCCTTCAAGCACGCCCTCCTCCAGCACCATCAGGCTTTTTTCCAGCAAGATGATGTCCGCCGCTTCCTTGGCGATGTCCACTGCACTGTCCACCGAAATACCAATGTCTGCGGTGCGCAGGGCGGGCGCATCGTTGATCCCGTCGCCCATGAAGCCAACCACATGGCCATTGGCTTTGAGCAAGCGCACGATGCGTTCTTTGTGCGAGGGTGTGAGCTTGGCGAACACATTGGTGGTTTCCACTGCCACCGCCAGCTCAGCATCGCTCATGCGTTCAATGTCATTGCCCATCAGCAGCCCCTGCTGATCCAGGCCCACTTCGCGGCAAATTTTCGCCGTTACCAACTCGTTATCACCCGTCAGCACTTTGACCGCGATCCCGTGCTCAGCCAACGCCTTGAGTGCGGGCGCCGTGCTTTCTTTGGGCGGATCAAGAAACGCCACGTAACCGATCAGCGTCAGTTGCTGTTCATCCGCCAGGCTGTAAGTGTCACGCCCTGGCGCCATGGAACGCGCCGCGACACCCACAACGCGCAAGCCTTCTTCGTTGAACGCTGCGGTAACGCTACGAATCCGCGCCAACAGCTCATCCGTCAGCGCTTCTTCAGACTCGCCATGACGCACGCTGTTGCACACCGACAACACCTCTTCGACAGCGCCTTTGCATATCAATACGTGAGGCTGGTCCTGCTCGGCCACCACCACTGACATCCGGCGACGGGTGAAGTCGAAAGGAATTTCGTCAACCTTGTTGAACGCGGTGCCCACGTTCAATTCACGGTGAACCTCAACGTGCTCCAGCACGGCCACGTCCAGCAGGTTTTTCAAACCGGTCTGGTAGTAGCTATTGAGATAAGCCATTTCCAGCACGTCGTCAGACTCTTGCCCCCATACGTCCACGTGCCGGGCGAGAAAGATTTTATCCTGGGTCAGCGTGCCGGTTTTATCGGTGCACAGCACATCCATCGCGCCAAAGTTCTGGATCGCGTCCAGCCGTTTGACGATGACTTTTTTACGCGACAGAAATACGGCGCCTTTGGCCAGGGTCGAGGTCACGATCATAGGCAGCATTTCGGGGGTCAGGCCCACCGCCACCGACAGCGCGAACAGCAGTGCTTCTGTCCAGTCGCCCTTGGTAAAGCCGTTGATGAACAGCACCAGCGGCGCCATTACAAACATAAAACGGATCAACAACCAGCTGACTTTGTTAACCCCGGTCTGGAACGAAGTCGGCCCGCGGTCGGTCGCCCCGACTCGTTGCGCCAATGCCCCGAAGTAGGTGTTGTTACCCGTGGTGAGAACCACTGCCGTGGCTGCCCCGGACACCACGTTGGTGCCCATGAACACAATATTGTCCAGCTCCAGCGGGTTGCTGGTATCGCGGTCAGTCTGGTGCGCAAATTTTTCCACGGGCATCGATTCGCCCGTCATCGCTGCCTGGCTGACGAACAGGTCCTTGGCGCTGAGTACCCGGCAATCGGCAGGAATCATGTCACCGGCAGACAGCACAATCAGATCACCCGGCACCAATTGCTTGATCGCCAGCTCGATGCGCTGCGCGCCTTTGATGTTCAGCGACGCGCCGTAGAACTTGCCAAACATTGGCGCGGCATCGGCACTGAAATCGCGACGCATCACCGTGGCCGTGTTGCTGACCATCGCCTTAAGGGCATCTGCTGCTTTATTCGACTTGGCTTCCTGCCAAAAACGCAGCACGGTGGACAACACCACCATGGTGCCAATCACTACCGCGGCCTGAATGTCATCGGTGGCCAACGACACGGCCGCCAGCAAGGTCAACAGCAAGTTGAAGGGGTTTTTGTAGCAGTGCCACAGGTGCACCCAGCGGCTCAGAGGCTGTTCGTGCTCGACCTCGTTAAGCCCATGCTGCTGACGCAGCGCTTGCGCTTCAACTTCACTCAGGCCATCGGTGTGGGTGCCCAGCGTGTCGATCAGTACCGCGCTGTCACTGTTGGCCGCAGCGACCAGGGTTTGCGCCAATGTCGCGGGAACTTCGCGGCTGACCGTGGTATGGCTCAGGCCATCCAGAACGGCCAGACGACGAAAGTGCCGCCCGATGTGACGCGTGCGCAGAAAACCTGCGAAGAATTCTTTCAGGGTGAGTTTCATGGTGCTACTCCTGCGCCGCCTGCGCTCACCCCCAGCGGGGGCTTACCCAGACGGCCTTAATCTCGAACCGTCATTCATGGTGTTACAACCCGGATACAGGCCAAATGCCTGTGCTTTTTAGTGGGGCAGTCGTACGCAGCCCGGCAAGGCAGGCCGATGACGACGACGGTGGATGCGTCTGAAAATGTTGCCCATGGTGATTCCCCTAACACGTGGTGTCAGCGGTGTTGCGCAGCAGGTACAGACGAGCGCAAGCCGTGCGCCATAAAGGCGGGGCATGAACCTGCGCCCTGATGCGATCCGCAGCCGTAGAGGCTGTGTTCACACAGGTTTCAGTGTCGAAGAGAAGGTTTCGAGGTTCAGGTCACCACTGACCCGATCAAGACACCGTTTCTCGCTGATCAGCAAGAAACGGCAGGGGAATCTGCGCGTTAGCTTGCCGAGGTGATACCGGTCTTTAACACCGGCCGACTACTGTCACTCGAACTGGTACCCACTGAGGGACTCCGCTATTGATGAAAACGCCGGCAGCTTACGCCCGACGTTTTAGAGAGTAAACCGTAGAAAGGCTTGTACTTGATGAATCAGAAGGTTCTTCAGGCAGGGTTCAGAAACCAAAAAGCGCTTACCTGAATATCAAGCAAGCGCTTTGGGGATGCCGTGAGTCGCAGGCCAACACGTGGCCATTGTGGGTGCGCGACAGGCTCCGTCTTAGACGGCGGTGGCCAGCAATTGCTCCGCGTTGATGTGGCCCTTGGTGCGGTTTTTATCGTGGGTGTACAGCGACGCGCAAATTTCCTCGGCACGGATCGGCAGCACCGACAGCAACGTGTCGCTCAGGCCGTGGCTGGCCTGGCAAAAGCCCTGCATATAGATGCCCGCCTTGCAGCGCGCGTCGGTGGTGATGCGGTAATCGCGGCCCACTTCAAAGTCGCCCAGGTACTCGGCCAAAGGTGCCAGCAAATGACGATGCATCTGGCGCTCGTAGCCCGTGGCCAGAATCACCGCATCGTAATGCTGCTCGTTAAGCTCACCGCTGGCGGTGTTGCGCAGCGCCAGCTTGATGCCCTGCGCGTCAGCCACCGCGTTTTCAATGCTGGTCAGGCTGCGGAACGCGTGACGGGCAATGCCCGAGACTTTCTGACGATAGAAAATCCCGTAAATACGTTCGATCAGGTCAATGTCGACCACTGAATAGTTGGTGCTCTGGTACTCATTGATCAGCCGTTCGCGCTCGGCGGTATTTTGCTGGTACACCAGGTCGGTGAACTCCGGCGAAAACACTTCGTTAACGAAGGGGCTGTCATCGGCCGGTTTAAGCGCCGAGCCGCGCAGGATCAAGTCCACTTGCGCCGACGGAAAGCTGTCATTCAAGTCAATGAAGGCTTCGGCGGCACTCTGACCGCCGCCAATGATCGCGATGCGCATTGGCTTACCGTTCACACACGGCTGTTTGGCCATACGTTCCAGGTACTGCGAGTGGTGGAATACCCGGCTGTCATCTTTGAGCGCTTTGAAGGCCTCTGGAATTCGCGGTGTGCCACCTGCACTCACCACCACCGAGCGTGTCGTGCGCACGTGTTGTTGGCCCAGAGCATCTCGCGAGATCACGCGCAGCGCTTCAACTTGCTGCTGATGCAGCACCGGCTCGATGGCCAGCACTTCTTCGCCGTAACGGCTTTGCGCTTCGAAGTGCGACGCCACCCAGCGCAGGTAATCGTTGAACTCCATGCGGCACGGGTAAAAAGTGCCCAGGTTGATGAAGTCCACCAGACGCCCGTGCGCCTTGAGGTAATTGACGAAAGAATACGGGCTGGTCGGATTGCGCAACGTCACCAGGTCTTTGAGGAACGAGATTTGCAGTTCGCTCTGGGTCACCAGCGTGTTGCCGTGCCAACGGTAGTCGGCCTGTTTGTCCAGAAACAGCACGTCCAGCGGACCTTGCACCTGCCCGCGTTCTTCCAGGGCGATGGCCAAGGCCAGATTGGAAGGCCCGAAACCGATGCCGATCAGATCATGAACGACGGCCGAAGCGATTGCCTGTGTCATTTCCAGTGTCCTCTGGATTACCCCTCAACAGAGGGAAGAAAAAGCCCATGACCTGATTGCTCTGTGGCAGAACAGCAGGTCGTCTGTTGAGTAGGAACGAGGCTACAGAAATAAAATTTAGGCGTTATCCCACTGCCGAATACGAAACCGGCAATGCTTCATGGCATTCACTATGTGCTTCTCCACCACACTGCGTGACACACCGAGGCGTTCGGCAATCTCGGGGTGGGACAGGCCCTCAAGCTTGCGCAACAAAAAACTGTCACGGCAGGCTTCAGGTAGCTCGCTCAACGCACGCTGCACCATCTCCAGGCGTTGACCGTGGTCCATGGTGGCTTGGGGAGAGGGGCAGAAAAACCGCTCATCGGTGTCCAGCACCTCCAACGGTTCGACCTGACGCAAGGTATTGCGCCGATGACCGTCGATCACCAGATTGAGCGCCGTGCGGTACAAGAACGCCCGTGGCTGCTCAATCGGCTCATCACTGGAACGTTCCAGCACCCGCACATACGCGTCATGCACCACATCTTCAGCGGCCTGAGCATTGCCCATGCGGGCACTCAAAAAGCTCACCAATTCACGATAGTAGTTTTCCAACATGACTCCTGACCGCAGCGGGCGCGGTAACTTTCCATGAGCGCAGAAACATGGCCGTATGACATAGCGGCATGATGATGGCACTTTTGCAGACGTAATTTATAGTAATTCTCATATAGATTTAAAGCCCGACCGTTCAAACTCACAGGAAATATTCAGTAACAGCCCGCCCTGCACAGCCTTAAATTGCGCGCCTGAGCGTTCGTTTACTCAACAGCTCCCCGTGTCTGTCGCCTCGCCGACAGCGTTAGCTGTTGGGCATTTCGGCTCAATGACATGACGACGGGCCGAATCTCATTGGCCGGAACCCTGCATGAAACGCCCCCGACAGACCCGCCGCGCACTGCTGATTACTCTCTCTTTACTGCTGATTGCCGCCCTCGTTGCGTGGCCTTTTCTCACGCCCGGTCGGGACGCGTATGACACCGTCCCCGTCACCCGTGGCGACATCGAAAACAGCGTCACGGCCCTCGGCACATTACAACCGCGCCAATATGTCGATGTGGGTGCACAGGCTTCGGGGCAAATTCACAAGATCCATGTCGAGGTCGGTAACGAGGTCAAAGAAGGCCAATTGCTGGTCGAGATAGACCCCTCCACGCAAACGGCCAAGCTCGACGCCAGCCGGTTTGCCATTGAAAACCTCAAGGCCCAACTGCAAGAACAGCGCGCCCTGCACGACCTGGCCAAACAGAAATACCGCCGCCAGCAACACCTGGCACAAGGCGGCGCCACCCGCGAGGAAGACGTGCAAAGCGCACAGGCCGAGGTCCGCACCACCCAGGCCCGCACCCAGATGTTCCAGGCCCAGATTCGCCAGGCACAGGCCAGCTTGCGCAGCGATGAAGCGGAGCTGGGTTACACGCGCATTTTTGCGCCGATGGCCGGCACCGTGGTGGCGATTGACGCTCGCGAAGGCCAAACCCTCAACGCGCAACAACAAACACCGTTGATTTTGCGCATTGCCAAACTGTCTCCAATGACAGTCTGGGCCGAGGTCTCGGAAGCCGACATCGGCCACGTCAAACCCGGCATGCAGGCTTACTTCACCACCTTGAGTGGTGGCAACCGGCGCTGGAACAGCACCGTGCGGCAAATTCTGCCGGTGCCCCCCAAGCCCCTGAACGAGGCCAGCCAGGGCGGCGGCAGCCCCGCCAGCTCAGGCAAAAGCGGTAGCGCGCGGGTGGTGCTGTACACCGTATTGCTGGACGTCGACAACACCGATCAGGCGCTGATGCCCGAAATGACCACCCAGGTTTTCTTCGTTGCCGATCAGGCCAAAGACGTGCTGCTTGCACCTATTGTGGCCCTGCAAGGCAGTACCGACAGCGATCGCCAGACGGCGCACATCGTCGCCAAAAACGGCAAAGTCGAAGCCCGCGACATTCGCACCGGCATCAGTGATCGCCTGCGCGTGCAAATCCTCGAAGGGCTGAGCGAAGGTGATCACCTGCTGATCGGCCCAGCCACCGGCAACGGAGGCTAAATGGCCACTCCCCTGATTGACCTGCACGACATCCGCAAGGTCTATGGCGGCATCGACACCCCCGAAGTCCACGTACTCAAAGGTGTCAGCCTGTCGATTCACGCGGGCGAGTTCGTGGCCATTGTCGGCGCCTCGGGCTCGGGCAAATCGACGCTGATGAATATCCTCGGCTGCCTCGACCGCCCCACGTCCGGACGCTATCTGTTTGCCGGTGAAGACGTGGCCCGGCTGGACTGCGACGAACTGGCCTGGCTGCGCCGCGAAGCCTTTGGTTTTGTGTTTCAGGGCTACCACCTGATCCCGTCGGCCTCAGCCCAGGAAAACGTCGAAATGCCGGCCATTTATGCCGGTATGCCCGCTGCCGAGCGGCACGCACGCGCGGCTGCCCTGCTCGACCGACTGGGCCTGGCCGAGCGCACGGCCAATCGCCCGCACCAACTGTCTGGCGGCCAACAACAACGCGTGTCCATTGCGCGCGCCTTGATGAACGGCGGGCACATCATCCTGGCCGACGAACCCACCGGCGCCCTGGACAGCCACAGCGGCGCCGAAGTCATGACCCTGCTCGATGAACTGGCCAGCCAGGGCCATGTGGTGATCCTGATTACCCACGACCGCGAAGTGGCGGCACGGGCCAAGCGCATCATCGAAGTGCGCGACGGCGAGGTCATCAGTGACACTGCCAACGGCGCACCCGCTTCCAGCGACAACCCCAAAGCGTTACAGGCCATCGATTTGCGCCAACGCCTGAACGAAGGCAGCGAGGCCAGGGGCGCCTGGAAAGGCGAGCTGGTAGACGCCGTGCACGCGGCCTGGCGGGTGATGTGGATCAATCGCTTTCGCACCGCCCTGACCTTGCTCGGCATTGTCATTGGCGTGGCCTCGGTGGTGGTGATGCTGGCCGTGGGCGAAGGCAGCAAACGCCAGGTGATGGCCGAAATGGGCGCCTTTGGCTCCAACATCATTTACCTCAGCGGCATGTCGCCCCGTCCCAGAGCACCGCTGGGCATTGTCACCCTCAGCGACGTGGCGGCGCTGTCGACCCTGCCGCAAGTGAAAATGATCATGCCGATCAATGGCGCCGAGATCGGCGTGCGCTTCGGCAACGAAGATCACACCATGTACACCGGCGGTAACGGCATCGACTTTTCGGCGATCTTCAACTGGCCCGTGGTGCAAGGCAGTTTCTTCTCCCAGGCCGATGAAGACGCCGCCGCCGCTGTCGCGGTGATCGGTAAAAAAGTCCGCGAGAAAGTGCTCAAAAACGTACCCAACCCAATTGGCCAGTACATCCTGCTGGAGAACGTGCCCTTTCGCGTAGTCGGCGTGCTGGCCGAGAAAGGTGCCAGCTCCGGCGACTCCGACAGTGACACGCGCATCGTGGTGCCCTACTCCTCGGCGAGCGTGCGCCTGTTTGGCACCCATAACCCGGAATACGTGGTGATTGCCGCAGCCGATGCCAGCAAGGTCAATCAAACCGAAAAAGCCATTGAGCAACTGATGCTCAAACTGCACCACGGCAAACGTGATTTCGAAATCACCAACAACGCCGCGATGATCCAGGCCGAAGCCAAAACCCGCAACACCCTCTCGCTGATGCTCGGCTCAATTGCCGCCATCTCATTGTTGGTGGGCGGTATCGGGGTGATGAACATCATGCTCATGACGGTGCGCGAACGTACCCGTGAAATCGGTATTCGCATGGCCACCGGCGCGCGCCAGCGCGACATTCTGCGTCAATTCCTCACTGAGGCCCTGATGCTGTCGGTGGTGGGCGGCGCGGCGGGCATCGGCCTGGCATTCATCGTGGGCGCCGTACTTTACCTGTGCGACGTTGCCGTAGCGTTTTCGTTGGTTGCCGTCCTGGGCGCCTTCGGTTGCGCACTGGTGACTGGCGTCATTTTCGGCTTTATGCCGGCCCGCAAAGCTGCCCGGCTCGACCCGGTCACGGCCCTTACCAGTGAATAAACGATTGATGAAGCCGTCTTTGAGCCTGCTGTCCGCCTGCCTGTTGCTGGGTGCCTGCAGCCAAAATACCCCGCGCGACGATCACGACGTCCTGACACCCGCCACCTGGCAGTCAGCCCACACGCTCGCCAACCCGCTGACCCAGCAACAATGGTGGCAACAATTTGGCAGCCCCGAACTGGACCGCCTGATTGCCCAGGCTCAGGTGGGCAGTTATGACCTGGCGGGCGCCGTCGCACGGGTACGACAAGCTCAAGCCAGCGCCGTGATCGCCGGGGCCCCCTTGCTGCCCGAAATAAAACTGGGCGGCAGCGGCAATCGCGAAAAGCTGTTGCGCGGCAAGGGCTACAGCCAACTGGACGCCACAGACAACAAAAAGGCCGTCGATTACTTTGACGCCCGCTTGACTGCCAGCTATGAAGTCGATTTTTGGGGAGGCAAAGCGGCAGCGCGTGACAGCGCGCTACAGGCACTCCAAGCCTCCGAATTTGATCGCGCCACGGTTGAGCTGACCTTGCTCAGCGGCGTTGCCAACAGTTACGTGCAAACGCTGGCGCTCGACGAGCAGTCACGCATTGCCCGACTTAACCTGAACAATGCACAACGTGTGCTTGGCGTGGTGCAAACGCGCTATGACGCCGGCTCCGCGACAGCACTGGAGCTGGCCCAGCAAAAAAGCCTGGTCGCCAGTCAGCAACGTCAGCTGCCGCTCATTGAGCAACAGGCGCAAGAGGCCCGCATCACCCTCGCGGTGCTAATGGGTAAGCCTGTGCAACAACTCACTATCGGCGACACCGCGTTCGCCCAACTGCACTGGCCGAGCATCGGCAGCGGGTTACCCAGTGAACTGCTAACCCGGCGCCCCGACATCGCCAGCGCCGAAGCCAAACTGGCGGCCGCCCGCGCGGATGTCATTGTGGCCCGCGCCGCCCTGTTGCCGGGCCTGACACTGGGGGCCAGCCTCGGCTCGGGGGCCGACCGTCTGAGCGATGTGCTGCGCAGCCCGTTTTACAACCTGACGGCAGGGCTGACCGCCCCGATCTTCAACAACGGGCGCCTGAGTGCCGAACGCGACAAAGCCAGTGCTCGCCAACAGGAACTGCTGCAAACCTACCGGGCAAGCATCATCAGCGCCTTCGCCGACGTTGAAAAAGCCCTCAACAGCGCCAACGGTCTGGACCAGCAGCGTCAGTGGCAAGACGAAGAGCTCAAACAGGCACAGCAAGCCTTCGACATTGCTGAAAACCGCTACAAGGCCGGGGCTGAAATGCTGCTGACCGTTCTGCAAACACAAAACACGCTGTATCAGGCCCAGGACCAACAGGTGCAACTGCGCATGGCCCGGTTGCAGGCCAGCATCGCACTGTACAAGGCACTAGGCGGCGGTTGGCAAGCGATGTGATTGAGCACCCGGTTCACGTTGGCGCATACCAATCCAGCGCCAACACTCCCGGCGTGCTTGCTGCGTTTTATCGTTACGCCTACCCAGGTGGGTAAACGCAGCTACGCCTTGACCGACAAATGCCGCGCATACCAAGGACGTCGCGGGACTTTACGGAACAGACTGGCAAGGGTCTTTTCATCGCCAAAAGTGATCCGCAATGCCAGCTTCATGGTTTCAGGGTCCATTTCAACCGTTTTGCCCATCGCCAGCCCCGGCGTCGTGCTGCACCCATGCGTTATCGGCCCAAGCCATGGATCATCCACTTCCACCCAGCGCCCCGGTGCAAACCAGGGCACGCCGTTGACTTCCTGACGCGTCAACTCGCCGGGATGAAAGCGCTGGTGAGCAGCAAACCAGTCCTCAAGGCGGTCATCGATCCAGCCGTGGAAACTCCAGAACACCGGGTTTACATGCGACGAAAACGGGTCGCCAAGAAAGTCGTTTTCAGGCACATACCAACGCGCCGAAAAATCGGCCGGATCTCGCGCAAAAGGCACCGGGGCGCCATTGGATGGATCGCGCGGCACCGAGGCCCAGCGCATGTGCAGCCAGTCGTGCAAGCCTAGCTCCACCTCCGACCCAAACTGGCCCAGGGTCAATGTCGACAGGTAACGCGGGTCGCGATAGCGCGACTCCCACACCTCGAAGTTGCTGTGAAAGGTTTCGGGCTGTTTGATATCACTCAGCCATTGGGTATAGACCGCGTCACCTTCCGCCAGCCAGGTCGGCGGCAAGGCACTGCCGTCATGGTTATCAAAGTAACGGGCAAAGCCCGCCCGGTCGCGTACCAGCTCTGGCTGCGGTAACGGAAAGGCCAGCCACGAAGGCAGGTCTTGCATGGAACGCGCCGTGCGCAGCATGTGCCGGTGCATAAAAAAGAAGTCCACCCCCGAACCGTTGCGGTCTTTACGCGGCCCCCGGGCGTCCCGCTCCTTGTCACGCTGACCGGGTTGCCAGCCGATACCGCGCAGGGCATTGCGCTTGTCCTCCGTCAGTTCATGCCAGGTATCGCGCGAAGCGTGCCAGAGCTGGTGAAACAAACGGTGCTCGGGCGACACCAGCCAGGCCAACAACGCAGGATTCAGGCCATTGCGCTCGCGCGCTTCGGGAAACGTATGCTTGACGGCCACAAAACGGTTATCCAGCTCGGGCCATGCCAGCGCACGATCCAGGCGCTGCACCCGACCACTCAACGTGCCACTGCCCGCGTTGCCATACAGGCCCCACACTTCATCAAGACTGAAACTGAATTCGTAATCCGGCTGGCCCTGAGGCGCGTCACTGCGCGTAAGACGCCAATGCATCAGCTTGGCGTCGGGTTCTACCAGATCACCCAAGATGCGGTAACGCGGCGTCTGCGCGCTATGCAAGACCTGCGCGGTGTCCAGAAAGCCACGCACCCCACGGCCACGCGGGGCAATATCCAGCCACACTTGCAGGTCATCCGCAGGCAAGCCTTCAAGCCCTGCGTCGCGACCATCGAAACGGATTGTCCACACACCCCGCAGTTGATCCGCCAGTTGTTGCCCGGCGGTGTCCGCCAGGTCGACCGTCGCCTC
Organism: Pseudomonas sp. TAA207; assembly: GCF_001529285.1. Classification (NCBI taxonomy): domain Bacteria; kingdom Pseudomonadati; phylum Pseudomonadota; class Gammaproteobacteria; order Pseudomonadales; family Pseudomonadaceae; genus Pseudomonas; species Pseudomonas sp. TAA207. Next base: position 18,042 of record NZ_LLWJ01000064.1, read on the forward strand.
GCCGGGCGTGATCGGGTCATCCACCCGCGTCAACTCGCGATGCCCATAGAACGCTGCTGGCGCCACTGCGCCGGTGATCGCTAAACCCGCGATGAACCCTCGTCGAGAAATCGTCATTGCCCTACCTGTCCCAGCCTGAATGCAGGCGTATCCAAGCTAGAACGTTTGTTGCGCGCTCAAATTTAGCCCCGCAGCCACAGCCAGATTTCAGGAACTCTCCCCTCCCACTGAACTCAGTGATTCATGACCTGTGGTCAAGAGTGCTTTGTCTGATGCCGGGTTTTTCCCACGTATCTGACCGAGGATACTCAGCCTCATTCTTACGACACCCAAGGAGTTATCCATGACAGTTCCAGCATTCGGCCTCGGTACATTTCGACTAAAAGGCCAAGTGGTGATCGACTCGGTAAAAAACGCCCTTGAACTGGGTTACCGCGCCGTGGATACCGCACAGATTTATGAGAACGAAGCCGACGTGGGCCAGGCCATTGCCGAGAGCGGCGTGGCCCGTGATCAGCTGTACATCACCAGCAAGATCTGGATCAGCCACTTCAGCAAGGACGCGTTAATCCCCAGCCTCAAGGACAGCCTGAAAAAACTGCGCACCGAGCATTTGGACCTGACCTTGATTCACTGGCCATCGCCCAACAACGCAGTGCCCGTTGCCGAGTTTATGGGGGCGTTGCTGGAAGCCAAGCAACAGGGCCTGACCCGAGCAATCGGTGTGTCCAACTTCACCATCGCGCTGATGAAAGAAGCCATTGCCGCGGTGGGTGCCGAAAACATTGCCACCAACCAGATTGAGCTGCACCCGTACCTGCAAAACCGCAAGGTGGCCGAGTTTGCCAAAAGCCAGGGCATTCATATCACCTCGTACATGACGTTGGCCTACGGCGAAGTGCTCAAAGATCCGGTCATCAATGCCATTGCCAAGCGTCACAACGCAACGCCAGCACAGGTCACACTGGCGTGGGCCATGCAACTGGGCTACTCGGTGATTCCGTCCTCTACCCAGCGGGCAAACCTTGAAAGCAACCTCAAGGCGTGCGAACTGCGCTTGACTGAGCAAGACATGCAGCAGATTGCAGCCCTGGACCGCGGGCATCGCCTGACCGATCCGCAAAGCGTAGCGCCTGCGTGGGATTAAACAGACCTGTAGTCACTGACGAGTAATGCGAGGCTGTGATCGGCGCCAGCGCCGTCGTAAAACCCTTCAACCAGGCTGTGTCAGATGATTGCAGCCTCGTGCCTCGCCAGCACCTACTGCACGCCAAACCTCTGCAATTGCATCTCTTGCAAGCGACTCAAGGTACGGCGGAACGCAAAGGCCAGATAGCCCTGCGTGTACAACTGGTCCATGGGCACCTGCGCCTCAATGCACACCGCCACCTTGCGGTCGTAACACTCATCGATCAAAGCAATAAAACGCCGCACGCTGTCGTCATATTTGGACAGCTGCGGCAGTTCACGATCGCCCGCCTCAACTTTTACCGCCCCATCTTCCGTACCCCGCGCGATTTTACCTTCACGCTGTTCGGCACTCAGGCATGGCACCTCGCTGAGCAAGATGACGCTGTATCGGTCACACATCTGCATAAATTCAGTGGCGGCCAGGGGCTGCTCGCACAGTTCGTGAAACGTACACCACAGCACGGTGTCGCTGGCAGCCAGGGTTTTCAATACCCGATGCCCCACTGCAATCGGTTGCTCAGACACCACCTGCCCTTGAGTCAGACGCTCAAACAGCGGCCCCATCACGCTCGGTTGCCCCGCTGCCGTCAGCCAATAACGCTGCTCGGCGATCCCCGGATGCAATCGGTGATCCTGAGCACCGTCTACCGACACCACGGCCATATGTTTGACAATCGCGGTGATCGCCGGCGCAAACCGGTCGCGATTGAAACCCTCGCCATACAGCTGCTCCGGTGGCTGATTGGAGGTGCACACCAACACCACACCTTGCTCAAACATCACCTGAAACAGGCGGCCCAGGATGATCGCGTCACCAATGTCATTGACAAACAACTCGTCAAAACACAGCACTCGCACCTCTTGGGCCAAACCTTGCGCCAGTGCCTTGAGCGGGTCCTGAGTGCCAATGAGTTGAAACAGACGCTGATGCACCCATTGCATGAAATGGTGAAAGTGCTGGCGCCGCGCTGGCACCGACACACTCTGGTAGAACTGATCCATCAGCCAGGTTTTACCGCGCCCCACCGGTCCCCATAAATACACGCCCCTGACCGGCTCAATGCCCTGGCTTAGTTGTTCGTGACAATGCTGCAACGCTTGCACCGCACGCCACTGTGCAGGGTCCTGGACAAATCCGTGCTGTGCAATGGCCCGCTCCCAGGCAGTGATGGGGGATTCAACATTCATACGATGACCGGCTCCTGAATCTGACGGGCCAGTATGCCAGCACGGCATCAGGCCGAGGCCCTTGAAATGCTGATCGGCGTCACCACATTGTTACTCAAGCGGTAACAGAGCGTTTTGCCATCAAGTCTTTTTCAATCATTCAAACGGCGTAAACTTGGCGACATGCACTGAACCGCACTTGAAACTTAAACACGGAACTTCGTACGCACTCATTGAATACTTATTCGGGCGCGTAACTTCTACCCGCCTGCACGGCACATGAAGTCAGTCACTGTTCATATTTGATTACTTTAGAGGCCACTCACATGAAACATCTGATCGCTTTATTACTGGCCGGCATAGCGACCACCGCCCTGGCCGGTGAAACAACCCCCACTTCGCAACCGACAGTTGAACACTATTCCTACGGAACAACGCTGGACATTGCCAATGTCATCAGTATGTCCAGCATCCCGAAAGTGTGCGAAGTGGTACCGGCGCAAATGACCTATGAAGACCATCAGGGCCAACGCCACACTGTGGAATATCAGGTCATGGGTGACGGTTGCAGCACTCACTAAACACAGGCTATGCCCAAGGTTGCACGCACGGATGCGACCCCAAGCCCCCTCTTTGTAGGGGGCTTTCTTTTGCACAACATAAAAAACAGCATTATTACCATTCCAACAATACTGCTTGGCATTCTTTTGACTTTAATCAATGTTTTAAGTGCGTATCCTATGTTCATCCCTCGCTGAAACATTGAAACAGGGCACGGTACTTCGTGTTGCGCCACACTTCTTAAAAGGCGCAACAACTTCTCCCGCCAGCATGGCAATGGAAGTCAGTGATACGTGATTGTTTTAAGGTCTGAAAAAAATGAAAGGTTTTATAGCACTTGCTTTGATGGGTATTGCGACAGTAGCCGCCGCTGACGACGTTGAAGTTGCACAGGCCCAACCGGTGGTTGAACAGTACACCTACGCCACTGACCTGGACGTTGCCCATGTGATCAGCGTGACTCCGACTGCCGATGTGTGTGAAGTGGTGCCGGCGCAAATGATCTATGAAGACCACCAGGGTCAGCGTCACATTCTTGAGTACCGGGTCATGGGTAACGGCTGTTCCAACGGCTGATCGAGTCAACAACGATAATGCTGCACACCAGGCCTGCGTTGAACGCGGGCTTTTTTATGTGCCCGTGATGACCACGTGATGCCCGGCCCTGCAATGGCAAGACCGGGCTAGAAGCGCTCGCAAGCGATTCAGGTAGCGAGAATCAGTCTTTCTTCTCGGAAATCACTTTGCCCGTGTGATCAAGCGTGGTTTCGACTTCGACTTCCACACCATCGATTTTCTTCACGCCTTCCGCTTTCCAGATACCGGTAGCCGGATTCTCCAGTTCAACCTTTTTAATGGTGACGTAGCCATTATCGGTTTTGAGGACTTTAATCACCTCTTTGGAGAACGCCCAGTTCGCATCGGGTGTCGCAGCCATCGCAGCGCCAGCGCTCAACACAACAGCAGCAGTGATTGCAGCAGCAAAGGTTTTCTTCAACATTGTCTTAACTCCATTAATTGATGTTGCGTCTGTTACGTAGGTTGCCGCAGTAAACGTAGCAGAGAAAAAAACCTCCATGATGGGTAAATGACATGCTTTTGACATGCCTCATGTTCTCGTTCGCTCTAGCACAGGGTTAGAATGCACAAAACCAGGAAGAGCCAATGAGCGAAACACGCCTCACCGAAGCCCAATACGATGCCATCACTGAAGCGGCTGCCCAGTGGTGTATGCGCTTGCATGAGCCTGATTGCACTGACCGGGAACGTGAAGCTTTCGCTGTGTGGCTGAACGCTGACCCGCTGCATGCGTTTGAATATGAGGCCATGCTCGACATCTGGGATGTCAGCGAGCACCTGCCGCGCCCCGAGCCTATAGGGGCACACGTGGTGCAACTGCCCCAAGTGCCACGGCGCAGCACCTGGCAAAAATACGCCACGGCAGCGGCCATCACCCTGCTCGCGGTGCCTGTGGCAGCGTACAGCGGCTGGGAACTGGGCTGGGTGCCCAATGCCTATGAACGTCATCAGGCCGATGCCCAGTTGCAAACCGTGACCCTGCCAGACGGCAGCCAGGTGGAACTGAACCTGGGCACACAACTGACGTATGCCAACTACAAAGACCAACGTCGCGTCACCCTGAGCAAAGGCGAAGCCTTTTTCAAGGTGAGTCACGATGTCGCACACCCGTTCATGGTGCAGGCTGCGGAGGGCCGGGTGCGCGTGACCGGCACCCAGTTCAATGTGTGGATGTACGAAGATCAGGTCAAAGTCACGCTGCTGGAAGGCTCAGTGCTGGTCACCAGCAACCAACAGCTCAGCGGGGACGGCTTGCGTCTGGAGCCGGGCATGCAAGCGCGATACAAGGCGGGCGACTATACCCCGCAAATCAGCCAGACCTATGCCAACGCGCCGGATCTGGCGTGGCGCAATGGCAAATTGGTGCTCGATAACCTGACGCTGGCTGACGCCTTGCCCATGATCAACCGTTACCTGGGCACGCCGTTGGTACTGGCAGACTCTGCCACCCGCCAATTGCGCATCGGTGGCGTATTCAACACCAAAGAAATCAACAACCTTGTGACCTCCCTGCCCAAAGTGTTGCCGGTGTACCTGAGCGTGAATCAGGACGGTAACCCCGTACTCAACGCCCTGCCGCGGGGCTGATTGAACACCGTTCCCCCGCGCCATTGACGCAGGCTGCGGCAGCCTGCGTCGGGCGTGTGCAGAGTATTTATTGACGAATGTGCGTCAGCTCATAGTTAGGGTCGGCCTTGATCTGCGCCTCAGTGAAGGGCAGCGTTTGCCATTGCTTCTTCGAGAACGCCCGGGTTTGATCCCGCGCATGTTTTGACGCCGGGTCGCTGGAAATCGAAAACGCCAGCATCCCTTGCGCCTGTGGCCCCTGCTCGTCAAACGTGACCGTTTGCAGGTAGCTGGTGCCGCTCACGACCTCTTGCTGACCGCCTTCACCCGGTACGCTTTGCATGGCGTTATAGACACCCAGTACCGCCGGGCCACCGTGAATCGGCGTACGCTGGCCGCCACTGTTGACGCCCTGAATCTCACCCCACGTCGTGTCGGTACTCAACCCTGCTTGCGCCACCTGCGCCGCTGACGCTTTGAGCGCGTCATGCACCGCCTGACGCACCGCCGGATGATCGATGTTCAAACCTCGCGGTGTATGTTGCGGGTCTGCGGGGTTGAACGACACGCGCCACACGTCAGGCACTTCAAACAACTGCGCCATAAGGTGCTGGAAATGCACCAGCCCCATGCCGCTGTCCAGATTCGCCTGCTGATCCCATGCCTTGAGGCTGGCACACACCGCTGCCGGCGCGGCCTCACGCTCACCTTCACACACCTCAAGGAGGTCCGGCATGACTTGCCCGGCCAGGTACACCCGGTTGTCCATCACCATGCCTTGCAAGTCCGATACACCGAGGGCACCGGGCTGACTTAACCGCTGAAGAGCAAAACGTGCTCGCGGCCCCAGTGGCTGGCCCTCTTGACTGATCAGCGGCGAAAAACCGCTCAACGGTGCCAGAGGGTTGGCCATCCAGGCGGAGTCGTTGGAATGCTGCACGTAGTCTTTGCGACGCAGTTGCGGCAACTGACTCGCCGGATAAATACCGTGTTGTGCCGCGCTGGCGTCAACCGTCCACGCACAGGCACTGCGACTACCGTCGAGCACGATCATCTCCAGCCCCACCCGCGGGTCGCTGCACGCGGCCAATTTGGCCTGATCGACATACGGCACCACGGACAGGTTCATGTACAGCGCCTGCCCTTTGTCATCCACGGCCAGGGTGTTGACCCACGGGATGCCTTGAATCTTGTTCACCGAGGCTTGCAAGGCATCGACACTGTCCGCCTGATTCATTGCGTACCACTGCTGCAATACGCGATCGTTGCCGAGGTTGGCATCACGCAGGCTAAAGGCCACGTTATCGTCCCAGTCCAGCTTGCCCGGCCACTGCACAATCGGCCCGAACACTGAACTGTAAATAACCCGCGACTGAGGCTTGAGGCTGCCATCGGCCTGTTTGACCTCAACGCTGACGGTGTGCTCTTGCAGCGCGTAAGAGTTGCCGTCCAGCAGATAACGGGTCGGGTCATGCGGGTCGAGGGCAAGCCGGTACAGGGTGAAGTGCTTTGAGGTGTCGACCGTATGGGTCCAGGCCACGTGCTGATTGAAACCGATGTTGATCAACGGCAGACCGGGCAGCGCGGCGCCCATCACGTCAAGCTTGCCGGGGATGGTCAACTGCATCTCATAAAAGCGCATGCCGCCTACCCACGGAAAATGCGGATTGGCCAGCAACATCGCCCGCCCGGTCTTTGAACGCTCACTGCCGATAGCCACTGCGTTGCTGCCACGCTCCAGCGCAAAACGCTGCATGCGTTGCTCAGCCACTGCAAAGCCCTTGCTGTGCTGAGCCCATTGCGCCGTGGCGCGTGGCGGCGTTGCGCCCACCAGCGCTTGCGCAAACTGACCCACGCCCCCCTCGACCAACAGGCGACGGGTCAACTTGACCAGATCCCGGCTCGTGAGGGGCCGCACCGAGGCATTGTCACATTGCGCTGGCAGACCGTTGCGCTCGCTGAGCTGACGGTTGTAACCGGCCACATACCCCTCAATCAAATCTCGCACCTGCGGGGTTTGCGCCTGCCAAAAGGCATCGACCGACTGCGGGGTATTGAGCCACTTGAAAAAAATGTCGCTGGACAGGTTGTCGCGCTCCTCCAGGGTCAACGCGTCAGGCCCAAAGTATTTAGAGCGTTCACCGTTCACCGTGACCACCTCATTGGCCAGCAAACACAGGTTGTCCTGGGCATAGGCATAACCAATGCCATACCCCAGGCCACGCTCATCGGCGGCCTGAATATGCGGTACACCAAAGGTGGTGCGGCGAATGTCGGCGCTCACGTCTTTGGCCGGTGTCTGAGCCAGAGCACAAACACTCAGTCCCACACACAGCCCTGCAACACACGCTTTGCTCAATGGCCTGAAAATAATCACGCGCACTCCTGCTCGTTCAATAGAAATGCCCGTTGCGCATCATGGGGACGCCGCCACCGGGCATGTGCCTGCACTAAAGACGAAGCCGATTAAAAAAATTTAATCACCGTTAAAAACCTGTCTACAAAGCGGCTTCACTTCAATCAAGCGCATTTGACGACAAATTTTCTACATCCAAATGTTCATGATTTCGGCGGCTCATTCGTCTAGTACCTTAAGAGCAGTTTTTATTTTCCTGATCAGGCTCTGATAAGGAGTTATTTGCATGCACAACTCGCAAATGCCAGCGGACGGTAATCAACAACGCAAATCAGCTTTTCAGCCCGACAACGGGTTGCTGGAGGCACAGGTGCAATTACACGGCAATGTACGTATTCGTCATTTACTTAAATGTTTTGGGCTGCGCACCAGCCTGGTGCGGCTCAAGGTCATCGACGCGCTGTTAACCGCCGCCGGCAATGATCGTCGACTCGGGGTGCGCGGCATGCACAGCCATTTACAAGCGCTGGATATCCCGCTGTCTTTTCTCAGCGTGCGCGAAGTGCTCAAGCGCCTGTGCAGCGAGGGGGTGGTGGTGCTCAACAGCGACAAGAGCTACAGCCTGCATCCGCAGGCCGAAGCTGTTTTGATGGGGCAGATCGACGCCTAGATTTTGGTTTTGCGGCGCATGACGCCGTTGATGACAACCACAATCACTGCCACGCCGATGGCGACGTACTGAAACATCTTCTCGGAGATCATGCCGGCGTTCTGCATGTACGAAAGACCAAACATGATCCCCAGTACAACCAGGGAGATCAAAATCGAGTATTTCAAGCGCTGCGAAGGAGTCATTGCCTGTTCCTGAAAAAATGGGACTTGAATCAAAGCCAAAAGGTGCACATGCGTAGGGTCTACGGGTAAGCCCACCCTCAACGGTGGGCCATGTTACAACCGCACCTGGGTTTTAGCTCGTCATCTGGCGACAAAATCCGCTACCCGGTCGAGCACACACAGCCACCAACCAGTCAACAAACACGCGCACCCGTGGCGATAACTGGCGATGTGGCGGGTATAAAGCGGTCAGCGCCAGAGGCGGCGGCAAGCATTCACTGAGCACTTCTTGCAAGCGCCCCTCACGCACCCATTGGGCCACATGATAATGCGGCGCCTGCACCAAACCATAACCGGCCACACACGCTGCCAAATACCCTTCGGCACTGTTAACCGACACCTGTTTGGCCAAGTTGACCAACTGCACGTCTGGCCCTTGCTCAAACTCCAGCCCGTAACGCTTGCCCGACACGCCAGAGAAATACTCCACCATCAGATGCCCGCTCAAATCGGCCACCGTGTGCGGTATGCCGTGAGCACGCAAATAGTCGGGACTGGCGACAGTCACTTGGTCCATCAGCACCAGGGGCCGGGCCACCAGCGAATCATCCACGGTCAAACCGGCGCGAATCGCGCAGTCCACACCTTCACGAATCAAATCCACCGGCCGGTCGTTAAGCCCGATTTCCAGCGCTATCTGCGGATAACGCCGGGTGAACTCAGGCAGCGCAGGCAGCACCACCAGACGCCCCACCGCCGCTGGCATTTCGACCCGCAGCGTACCCTTGGGTTGGCTGGCGCTGAACAACCCTTCGGCCTCTTCAAGGTCTGACAACACGCTGACGCAACGCTGGTAATACGCGGCGCCGTCCAGCGTCGGGCTGACCTGACGCGTGGTGCGATGCAACAGTTGCACGCCCAAGTGCGCTTCCAGTTGTTTGATCAGTACCGTCACTGAAGCACGGGGCATTTGCAGGCTGTCGGCAGCTTTGGCAAAACCGCCCAGCTCGACGATACGGGTAAAGACGCGCATCGCGTTGAATCGGTCCATATCCCCTCGCTTGGCTGGCATGGATGAGTGGAGTCATCCAGACAGTGACGCATCATTGTCTCGGCGACCGCCCTTGCAGGTTTCACATTCGCGCAGGCTAGGTCAGTTCCTACCAACCTGCAGGAACTGACGCGTTAGGCGAGGCGGTGATCGGCGCCAAGGCCGTCGTGAAACCGTTAAACCCTGTGTGTCAGAAACGCCACAGCCATCAGATTAACGGCCGCTTCGCATTCGATCACAGCCTCGTGCCTCGTCAGCTGCGCTGAGTCTGGCGTTTTAAAAATCGCGTTTGTAGAAGATATCCAGCGAACTGGCAAAGCCGCTGGCCACTTCCACGTACACCCGCTTGCTCAGTTTGTAACGCAACGCAATGGTACTCGCCGGTTCAAACACGCCCACGCCATACCGCACGCTCAAACGTTCGTTGATCTTGCCGCTGGCAACCACGGCGGTGTTGTCGCCGCTGCCTTCAGTGTCGAGTTCAAAGTCCTTGATACCCAAGTGGTTCGCCAGACCGGAGGTAATGCCTGCACTGCCCATCAACCCCAGCCCCAAGGCTGCCTGGGCCAGCATGTTGTTGTCTTCCCCGGTGCCCGACAACGGACGCCCCAGGATCAAGTAAGACAACGCTTGCTCTTGGCTCATCGCCGGCTCCGAGAAGATTTGCGTGGTCGGCTGTTCAGCGCTACCACTCAAGCGGATGCCTGCAATCACATCATCTGTCTGGCGAATCGCTTCAATGTCCAGATACGGCTGGGCAATCGGCCCGGCAAACAATAGCCGCGCACGGCGGATGGTCAGGCGCTGGCCATAAGCACGGTAACGGCCATTGTTCAGGCGCAGTTCGCCGCGCGTATCGAGGTTATTGCCAATATGCACCTGGCCCGCCAAATCGGCGTTCAGACCAAACCCGGAGAACGTCAGCAGTTCTTGCCCCACCACCACGTTGATGTCCATGTCGACCACCATCGGCACTTCGCCCTCAGCCACCTGCTGACCGACGATCACGGTGTCATCCGAAACCTTGACCGTGGACGGTGGCAGTTCGCGAACGGTGATTTCACCTTTTGGCACGTTCACCGTACCGGCAATCAACAGGGTGTTGTTTGCGTTGAGCGTGATTTTCAGATCGGGCGCCACGTCCAGCTTGGCGTAAGGCTCCACCGTCACCGGCAAGTGATTGCCCTTGACCAGCACGTTGACGGCCACCGCCTTGCCCCATGCCACGTCACCGCTGATGCTGCCCTGCCCTTGCGTACCGCTGGTCCAGCCGCCGTTGAGTTGCGCGGTTTCGCCGACGATGTTGGCCGTCAGTTGCAGGTTTTCAAAGTTGGTCGGTAACTGCGGGCCGGAGATTTCACCGCCAGTCAGCGCCACCTTGCCGTTGATCGAGGGCGCGAGCAAACCGCCCGAAATACTCCCCGCACCATTCAACTGCCCGGTGAGCTTTTCCACCATCGGCACAAACGGACGGATCACCGACACATCCAGCCCCGTGAGGCGGAACTCGCCGCTCACCGGTTTGCTTTTGGGCAGCGGATTGATGCGTGCGTTGAGCATCAATTGCCCGAGCTTGCCGCCATTGAATTCAAACTGTGTGTCGACCCGGCTGGGCGTCAGGTGACTGGTCAATTTGAAGGTCTGGTACGGGAAGTCCAGCCACTGACCTTTGTCTTTGATACGCAAGGTGCCGCCACTGGCGTCCACCACCACCTGACCTTTGGGGCCGCTGGCGGGCACATCCATCAGCACGTCGGCGTTGAGCTGGCCTTGCCACTGAAAGTCGTTGGGCAACCACTGCGCCAGGCTGTCGAGGGGGAATTGCTTAAGGTGCAAACGCAATTTGGGGTCGGGCATCAAGCGCTGATCTTCAGCGCACAGGCTGGCAGGCCCGGACATCCAGCACTGCGCACCCAAGGTGATACGGCCATCGGCCAACCGCTCCAGACGCGCCGGGTCTTGCAGCACCCAACTCTGGCCGCCCGCCTTCACGTCCCCGCTGAGCAAACGCCCGCGCCAGTTGTCTTTGTCCAGCCCCCCCTCCAGCGCCAGCCCCAGTTGCAGCATCGGCCCTTGCAACGCCAGTTTCAGTTGTTGGCGCTTGAGGTCACCGCTGCCATTGGCTGTCAGTACGCCCAGTTGTGTGTCGCCGGTCTGAATCCCGCTGCCTTTGAGGTCAATTCGCCCGTTTTGATTGCGATCCAGCGAGGCATCCAGCGTCAGGTTTTGCAGGTGATTGTCGGCAAAGGCCAATTGCTGACCTGTGAGTGCCACCTTGCCTTGCGGTGCCTTGAGCGTACCGCCTACATCAACCCGACCTTTGAGCTGACCGCGCAGATCCGGCCACAGCTGACCCAAACGCGGCAAGTTCAGATCCAGTTGCGCCTTGAGTTGCTGCTGCACACTGGCACTGCCGTTGATGCGGTTATCGCCCAGGCGAATGTCCAGAGCGCTCAGGGTGAAATCTTCGCCAGCGCCTTGAGCCTTGGCTTGCAAGACGGCGGGCAAGCCGCGCAAACGGCCTTTTAAATCGAGATCGGCATTGAGTTCAAGGCGCTCATTTTTGAACGAACCGGTGCTACGCAACGGGCCACCCAGGTTACCCGGCAGCTCAGCGACCCAATACGCCGGGTTGATGGCGCTCAAGTCCAGAGCGGTGTCCCACGCCACACCCTCGGCGAACTGCACGTTGACGTGGCCCTGTGCCTTGCCTTGCCCGGCGACCAGTTGCAGCTGGGGCAAAAATATTTTGCCCAGATCACCACTGAACGGGCTGGCCAGACTGAACGCCCCGGCCGGGCCATCCAGATCTGCTTTGAAATGGCCCAAATAGTTGCCATCGGTGTAAGACACTTCGCCCTTGAAAGTGCGCAGGTCTACATCGAGCTTGGCAATCAGCGGGTACAGGGTGTGCCACGGAAACTTAAGCCAGTCGATAGTGGCGTCGGCCTTCAAGCCTTCTTGCCAATCCACTTGCCCGGACAGTTTCAAACGTTGCTCGGGGCTGACGGTTAAATCCAGCGCCGAGATTTGCGCCCCCTTGGCATCCACCCGGCCTTTGAGCACCAGACTGACCGGGGCTTTTTCAGCAGGCAGACTGGCGCTGCCGTTCAGCACATAACCGGCCTTGAGATCACCTTTGGCGCTCAATACGAGCTGGTTGACTTGCAGGGTATCGGGCAACTCCGGGCTGGCTTTGAACGCCTCAGACGTGAGGCTGATCTGCGCGGGCAAGTTCTCGGCCAGTGGCTGCAATTGGCCCTTTAACTGTGCGTTGAGATACCCCGTGCTATCGGCGGTCAGGTTCAGTGAAGTACGCAAATCACCGTCGACCTTCAGCGCCAGCGCCCAGGGTTTGTCTTTATCGGGAGACGGCAGGTTGATAGCGCCCTGCAAGGTCAAAGGCCAATCGCCATTGGGTTGCAACAGGCCAGACAACTCGACGCTCAAATCCTCGCGGTCTACGTGCACCGAGTCGATCTGCAAGCCCTTGGGCGTCCACTGCGCCGCCATCTGCAAGCCCTTGAGCTGCTCGATACCGTTGAACAACACGTTGCCGACCTTGATCACGCCCACCTCGATGGACAGCGGCAGTTTCAGCTCCGGCAGGCTGACCGGCCCGCTGCTGCTGTCTTCGCCTGGCGGAAATTGCAGGCTCACGCGCTCTGCCTGCAATTGATCGACACACAAGGTCAGGCGCGTCAGGCACGCGGGCGACCAGGCAAAAATCGGCCGCTCCACTTCCACACGACTGCTGCCTTGCTCCCACAACAGATGATCGGCACTCCACTGGCCACCCAAACGACCGGCAAAGTTGTCGATCTGTAAACCCGGCACCTGGCCCAGCACCCAACGGCTGCCCGCTTGTGTACCCAGCACGAGGCCCAGCGCCAGCACCCCTGTCAGCAACAAGGCCAGCAACACCAGACCCGCTATTTTCACACCACGAATCACAGTTCTGGCCCCATGGAAAAGTGCAAACGAACGCCGCCATCGTCATCCAGCGCATGAGCCAGATCGAGACGGATCGGGCCAACCGGCGAAATCCAGCGAATACCCATGCCCACCCCGGTTTTTAAACTGGGGAAGTCGAGGCTGTTGAACGCGTTGCCTTTGTCGACAAAGGTTGCCCAGCGCCATTTTTCGGCGAACTGATATTGATACTCGACGCTGCCCGCCACCATGTAGCGGCCACCGATACGGTCGCCATCAGAGTTCTTCGGCGACAGGCTCTGGTAGTCATAGCCGCGCACGCTTTGGTCGCCACCGGCAAAGAACCGCAGGGACGGCGGGATCGACTTGTAACCGTTGGTGGCGCTGCCGCCAAACTGAACCCGGCCCAAAAAGCGGTGTTTGTCCCACAACGTAGTCAGCGCTTTAAATTGCGCATTGCCGTGCAACAGGTTGGTGTCCGACATCAGCCCTTCCTTGGCCACTTGCGCATCCAGCGACACGCTGTAGCCGTGGGTAGGATCAATGCGGTTATCGCTGCGCAGTACCGAATAACTGACACCGGGCATTAATAAGGTGCTCAGGCCCGAGTCATCGCCCAAACGATATTCTTCGTGCTGCCACTTGAGCGAGACAATGCGCGTCCAGCCGTTGTCCAGTTTGCTGTGCCACTCCGGGCCGACTGTCAGCAACTTGCTCAAGGTGTCGGTATTGGCGATTTCTTCGTACTGATAACCGGCTGCAAAACGCAGTTTGTCGGTGAGCGGCGGATCAAGCGGGATGTCATACCAGGCGCCGACGTTTTGCTTGGGCTGGGAAATTTCCGACTCAAAACCGTAACTGTCGCCACGGGCGTTGTCCCAGTGGCGCATCCAGCTGGCCTTGCCGCGCGGCCCGGTATCGGTCGAGTAACCCAGGCCCAGCGTCATGGTGCGTGGCTTGCGGGTGTGCAGCTCAACGTCGACCGGAATCACTTGCCCCACTGCCGTGCTGGGCGCGGCATCAACGCGCACCACTTCAAAATAACCGCTCGATTGCAGGTTTTGATTAAGCTCGTTCACCAGCTCCGAGTCATAGGGCGTATCCGGTTTGAAAGGCACCATGCGTTGCAACAGCACCTCATCAAACGGCGTGTCGCCACCAAAACTGACCTTGCCGAGCAAAAAACGCGGCCCGCTGCGGTAAACCAGATTGATATCGGCGTAGCCGCCCTTGGGGTCGACCAGCAGTTCGTGCTTGATAAATTGGCCATTGAAAAAACCGTAACGCAGCGCCCGGTTCTGGATCATTTGCTTGGCGCTTTCATAATCGCCCTGATTGAGCACCGCCCCCGGCTTGAGGTCGTCACTGGCGGGGATCTGAAAGGCCTTGAGCGAAGCGGCCGCACCTTCGACGCGCACATTGACGTTGCGCAGATGCACCGGCTCGCCGGGATCAATGCTCAATACCAAACGCGGCGGATCACCGGGTTTAACTTCGCTGTCAATGGTGGGGTTGTAATAACCCAAGGCTTGGGAGGCTTTGAGGGCTTGCTCTTGCGCACCGCGTTTGAAGCGCAACAAGGCCGCCTCGTCACGATCGCCGAGGCTGCCTATATAGCCTTCCACGTTGGCCTTGAGGGCGCTATTGGCGGGTTTGACCTTGACCACCAGCTCGCTTTGCGCAAAGGCTGCAAAGCTGCTGAGCAGCAGGACCACACCACTGGTAAATCTTCCTGGAAACGTCATAGGCGCGGATGCTAACACGGGCAAGGAACGTCATAGAGCCTGCCTAAGGTGAGAAGTTCGCCCTTAAGCCGTTGCTGTATGTAACACCTGCGGGTTGGCGTGGAAAAACACGTGCTCGCGCACCGGCCCGACGGCCACTTCGCCAATCTCGACGTAACCCTGTTTTTTGTAAAACTCCAGGTAACGCGGATTGCCGGTGTCGAGCACCACGCCTTCGGAGTGCTCATCCTCGGCACACCAGTTGTGCACCGCCTCAAGCAACTGCTCGCCATAATGCTGGCCTTGAAACTCTGGGTGAATCCCCAACAACGGCAGCATATGCACCGCATCACCCGGCACGCACGCCAACACCGCCTGATGGTATTCCAGATAACGCCGGGTACAGCGCAGCCCTGTGCTCAGCACCATGCGCAATTGCCAGGCCCAGCTTTCGGTGATGTCCAGACGCCGCAGCGGCGGTGCGATCAGGGCAATGCCGACCAGCCGATCATTGACCAGCAGCCCAAGCCCTGGCCGATCCTGCAAAAAATGCTGCTTGACCAACTCGCGAACGGTTGCCCGCACCCGCTGCTCATAGCCCCTGCGATCAGCATCGAACAGATAGCGAAACGTCGGCTCATGCCGATAAGCCTGATACAGCAACGAACGCGCTTCGCGTGAATAACCACCATCGAGCAGTTGAATCTGGCCTATGGCATTCGACGTTTGCGTCATGACGTTCAATCTCCCTGGCGGCGCTTGGATGGCGGCGCTTCTAGTGAGTACGAGCCCCCGAGAGCCACAACAGTTCAATCATGGCTACATGCAACCTACGTTAGCAGCGCATTTGCCCTACTGCACGCTGGCCGCTTGCGCGCCAGTCCGCTAGCATCGCAGTTTTGCTCTGGACTGCCCGCCCATGAAAATTGTGTCATTCAACATCAACGGCCTGCGCGCTCGGCCCCATCAGCTGGCAGCGCTGATTGAAAAACACCAGCCCGACGTGATCGGCCTGCAAGAAACCAAAGTCAGCGATGAGCAGTTCCCCTTCGCCGACATTGAAGCCCTGGGTTATCACGTGCATTTCCACGGCCAGAAAGGCCATTACGGCGTTGCCCTGCTATCGCGTCAGGCGCCCCTGAGCATCCATAAAGGCTTTGCGAGCGATGAAGACGACGCTCAGCGGCGTTTTATCTGGGGCGAATTCGCGGATGAAAATGGCCAGGCAGTGACGGTCATGAATGGTTATTTCCCACAAGGTGAAAGCCGCGATCACCCGACCAAGTTCCCTGCCAAGCAGCGTTTCTACAGTGACTTGCAGCAGTTGCTCGAAAGCCAATTCAGCAACGAACAGCCGCTGGTGGTGATGGGCGACATCAACATCTCACCGCAAGATTGCGACATCGGCATCGGCGAGGTTAACGCCAAACGCTGGCTGAAAACCGGCAAGTGCAGCTTCTTGCCTGAAGAACGCGAGTGGATGGAACGCCTCAAGGGCTGGGGGCTGGTCGACAGCTTTCGCTACCTCAACCCGGACGTGACAGACCGTTTCAGCTGGTTTGACTACCGCAGCCGCGGCTTTGAAGACGAACCCAAGCGCGGTTTGCGCATCGACGTGATTCTGGCCTCTAAGGGCCTGGTGCCACGCATCAAAGACGCGGGCGTCGACTACGACCTGCGTGCCATGGAAAAACCCTCGGACCACGCACCGATCTGGCTGGAACTGAGCTGAACCGCTCGCAGCCTCGCGCCTCGTCAGTGCCTACAAAACGTTGGCGCATAACCCGCAGGAACTGACGAGTAAGGCGAGGCTGTGATCGGCGGCAAAGTCGTCGTAAACCCCTTCAACCCACAGCGTCAGATACGACGCGCCGGGTTCACGCGAGCTGTCATCGCGCTGCAATCTTTCTGACTTAAATTGCTGGCACGTTTATGGCCCCAGGAAGGTCGCCGACGATGCTGCGTTTTATGTCATGGATCATGCTGTGCGCCTTGTCGGGGATGGCCCTCGCCGCGCCAGTCGCTGACTTGAGGATTCAAGGCTCCAACACCATGGGTGCCAATCTCGGCCCGGCGCTGGTGGCTGCCATGCTCGCTGCGCACGGCGTGCGCGACATTCATAGCGTGCCAGCCGCCACTCCCAACGAGCACACCCTGATGGGCACCGATGCCCAAGGCCAACCCGTACGGGTGGACGTTGCCGCCCACGGCTCAGGCACCGGGTTTACCGCCTTGAACGACGAGCACGCCGATGTGGTGGCCTCTTCGCGCCCGATCAAGGACCGCGAACTGGTCGAACTCGAGCGCCTCGGCGACCTGAAAAGCCCGGAGGCTGAACAGGTAATTGCCATCGACGGTTTGGCCATCATCGTGCACCCGCGCAACCCGCTCACGACCTTGAACACCGAACAACTGGCGCAAGTCTTCAGCGGCAACATACAGACGTGGGAAGCGTTAGGCGGCGTCGGCGGGAGCATTCATTTATATGCGCGGGACGATCAGTCCGGCACGTGGGAGACCTTCAAGGAATTGGTGCTCAGCCGCGCGGGGCTACCGTTGAGCGCAGCCGCCAAGCGCTTCGAGTCCAGCGAACAGTTGTCCGATGCTGTCAGCCAGGACCCACAAGCCATTGGTTTCATCGGTTTGCCCTACATCCGCGAAGCCAGGGCTGTCGCCATTGTCGATGGGGCTTCGCAACCGATGCTGCCGCTTAACAGCCTGATCGCCAGCGAAGATTATCCGCTGTCGCGACGCTTGTACTTTTACCTGCCACCTGCAGCGAATAATCCTTGGGCTAAAGCGCTGATTACCTTCACCCAAAGTGCGCAGGGCCAAGCCATCGTCGCGCAAAACGGTTTTGTGGCGCAAAGCGTGGTGGCCGACAGCGTGCTGCCCGGCCCACACATGCCGCAGGACTATCAGGCGCTGACCCAACAGGCCCAGCGTTTATCAGTCAATTTCCGTTTTGAGGAAGGCAGTGCGTCGCTGGACAACAAGGCGCGTCAAGACTTACTGCGTGTTGTGGACTATCTGCAACGCCACGCAAAACTCACCAAACAGGTGACGCTGGTAGGCTTTGGCGATGCCAAGGACAACCCCGAGCGTGCGCAATTGCTGTCAAAACTGCGGGCAATGGCGGTGCGCCGTGAGCTGGTGAAAAACGGCGTGATCCTGCGCGAAATACGCGGTTATGGCGCACAAATGCCCGTCGCGACCAACACCGAAGATGAAGGCCGCCTGAAGAATCGTCGCGTTGAGGTGTGGGTGTATTAGCACCAGCCTCCTAGCTGTCACTTCGACAACGTGGCGTACTTGTCCAGCTCACACTTGCCCACGGCCGCACGGTGCACTTCATCCGGGCCGTCGGCCAGGCGCAGCGTGCGCTGCATGGCATACATATACGCCAGCGGGAAATCCGCACTGACCCCTGCCCCGCCATGCAACTGGATCGCCCGGTCAATCACTTTCAACGCCACATTCGGTGCCACGACCTTGATTTGCGCAATCTCGCTTTTCGCCACTTTGTTGCCCACGGTGTCCATCATGTACGCCGCTTTCAAGGTCAGCAGGCGCGCCATGTCGATCTCCATGCGCGAATTGGCGATCTTGTCGATATTGCCGCCCAAGCGGGCCAGGGGTTTGCCAAAGGCGCTGCGCGCCAGCGAACGCTGGCACATTAACTCGAGTGCTCGCTCGGCCATGCCAATTGAACGCATGCAGTGGTGAATCCGCCCTGGTCCAAGCCGCCCTTGGGCAATTTCAAACCCGCGTCCTTCACCCAGCAGCACGTTTTCGTAGGGCACCCGTACGTTATCGAACAGCACTTCGCCATGACCGTGAGGCGCATCGTCGTAGCCGAACACTGGCAAGGGACGTACGATTTTTACCCCCGGTGTGTCGACCGGCACCAGGATCATGGAGTGCTGCTGATGGCGCGGGTTGTGCGGGTTACTCAGCCCCATGAAAATCATGATTTTGCAACGCGGGTCGCAGACGCCGGAGGTCCACCACTTGCGCCCGTTAATGACCCACTCGTCGCCCTCACGCAGGGCACTCGCCTGCATATTGGTGGCATCCGACGACGCCACCTCCGGCTCGGTCATGGCGAACGCCGAACGAATCTCACCGCGCAGTAAAGGCTCCAGCCACTGTTGTTTCTGTTGCGCATTGGCATAGCGCACCAGCACCTCCATGTTGCCGGTGTCGGGCGCCGAGCAGTTGAACGGCTCGGAGCCGAGCATGGAACGCCCCATGATTTCGGCCAGCGGCGCGTACTCAAGGTTGGTCAACCCCGCGCCCTGTTCTGAATCCGGCAAAAACAGGTTCCACAGCCCCTCGGCTTTGGCTTTGAGCTTCAAGGTTTCCATGATGGCGGTTGGCTGCCAGCGATCACCTTCAGCCACCTGTTGATCGAAAATCGCCTCTGCCGGGTACACATAAGCGTCCATAAACGCCGTAACACGCTCACGAAGATCCTGAACTTTAGGGGAATAAGCGAAATCCATGACTGGCTGCCTTTACCGGGAATGTGGGAAGTATCACCCGATGCTAATTCAGCGCCCCATCATTTACCCAGCCTATTGACAGCGTGTATTACCATTCATAAGCAATATATGATTCAGTGCTGCCAGCCCCCCTCAATAACAAGAGTTGCCCCGCATGAACTTGAACAAAGTCGATCTCAATCTGTTTGTGGTCTTCGATGCGATCTACACCGAGGCCAACCTGACCCGCGCCGGGCAGATCATCGGCATCACTCAGCCTGCGGTGTCCAATGCACTGGCCCGTCTGCGCGAGAGTTTCAACGACCCGCTGTTTGTGCGCACCGCCCAAGGGATGGTGCCCACGCCCATGGCACAAAACATCATCAGCCCTGTGCGCAGCGCGTTGGCGTTATTGCGCGTATCAGTGCAGGAAAGCCGCACCTTCAACCCCTTACAAGCCAACAAAACCTTTCGCATCAGCATGACCGACCTGACAGAAGCCGTGGTTTTGCCACCGCTGTTCCAGCGCTTGCGCAAGCAGGCTCCGTCGGTGGTCATTGAAAGCTTTTTAGCTCATCGACGTGAGACCACCAGCGACCTGGCGGCAGGACGTCTGGACTTTGCCATCGACGCGCCGCTCAACACTGACCCGCAAGTACGTCACGTCAAGTTGATGGAGGACCGCTATGTGTGCGCCATGCGCGCCGGGCATCCGTTGGCCAGTCAAGCCACCCTCAGCCTGGACGCGTATTTGGCGCTGACCCACATTCATATTTCTACGCGCCGCAACGGGCTGGGCCAGGTCGATCTGGCGCTGGGCAAAATGGGCCTGCAACGCAAAATCACCCTGCGCTCGCAGCATTACTTGATGGCCTCCAATGTGTTGCAACACACCGACATGGTCATGACCGTGCCCGAGCGGTTCGCACGGCGCAATGCGTTGCATTTTGTGGCGTTGCCACTCAACGAGATGCCCAACGTGGAAACCCATTTGTATTGGCACGAAAGCACCGAGCAAGACCCGGCCAACCGCTGGATGCGCGAATTGTTGATTGAGGTGTGTCAGCAGCAAGTGGCTCAGGAAAAGAAAGGGCTGGCGGCGAGCTTGCTTGACGTAAACGTCAACCAACCATTAGCTTAATCACACGATTTCTCCAGAGCGCGCCCATGAGCAGCCAGACATACAGTATTTCCGACCTCGCCCGCGAACTGGACATCACCACCCGTGCCATTCGTTTTTATGAAGAACAAGGGCTGCTTGCGCCTGAACGCCGGGGCCAGGAGCGGGTGTATTCAGCGCGTGACAAAGTCAGCCTTAAATTGATTCTGCGCGGCAAGCGCATTGGCTTTTCGTTGGCCGAATGCCGCGAGTTGATTGAGCTGTACGACCCGACCAGCGGCAATCAAAAGCAGCTGACCAGCATGCTGGCCAAAATCGCCGAGCGCCGTGAACAACTGGAGCAACAGTTGCTGGATATTCAGCAGATGCAGTTGGAGCTGGACACGGCTGAAGAACGTTGCACGCAGGCGCTGGAGCACACCATCAAAAGTCAGACGGCCTGACATCTGCCCTTCGCGAGCACGCTCGCTCCTACACAAATCGGTGACCCCATGACACTTCCTACCCATGTGCGCCTGATAGAAGTCGGTCCGCGTGATGGCCTGCAAAACGAAGCCCAGCCCATCAGCGTGGCGGACAAGGTGCAGTTGGTTGACGCGCTGACTGATGCAGGGCTGGACTACATCGAGGTCGGCAGTTTTGTCTCGCCCAAATGGGTGCCGCAAATGGCGGGTTCGGCCGAGGTCTTTGCCCACATTCAGCGCAAACCCGGCGTGGTGTATGGCGCACTGGCGCCCAACATGCGCGGTTTTGAAGACGCCGTGGCCGCCGGGGTCAAGGAGATCGCCGTGTTTGCCGCCGCCTCCGAAGCGTTTTCACAACGCAATATCAATTGCTCGATCAGTGACAGCCTGGCGCGTTTTGTCCCGCTGATTGAAGCCGCACACCAGCATGGGATTACCGTGCGCGGCTATGTGTCCTGCGTGCTCGGCTGCCCCTATGAAGGCAACGTGCCGGCGCAGCAAGTCGCCGCCGTGGCTAATGAGTTGTATGCCATGGGCTGTTACGAGGTTTCGCTGGGCGACACCATTGGCACGGGCACGCCCACGGCCACGCGCGCACTGTTTGAAGCCGTGACTGCCTACGTGCCGCGCGAAAAGCTCGCCGGGCATTTCCATGACACTTACGGCCAGGCACTGGTGAATATTTACGCCAGCCTGCACGAAGGCATTGCCGTGTTTGACAGCTCGATCGCAGGCCTTGGTGGCTGCCCCTATGCCAAGGGCGCCAGCGGTAACGTCGCCACTGAAGATGTGCTGTACATGCTCAACGGCATGGGCATTGAAACCGGTGTCGACATGGACACGCTGCTGCTGGCCGGTGAACACATCTGCCGTGTACTGGGCCGTGTTACCGGCTCGCGCGTCGCGAAAGCGCGCCAGGGCTGAAAAGTGTGCTGCAGTGTTACCGAGCGGTTACCCACACGAGTAACAAGGAAACAAACCGGCCCCTCAAGGGGCCTATTTTTTTCCATCAAAAAAATAAACCATTGATTTATAAGGATTTTTAAAAGTTGGCACGGCTTCTGCTATCTCTATGGCATAACAAGAATAAAAAGTGCAGCAACATAATAAAAACAATACGAAACGACTCTGACATAACAAAAACAACACGGCAGAGACGCAGCTAACAGATTTTTTTGGAGAAGGTTTACTTTTCCGAGGAGCCATAAGCCACCTCGCAACCGGGCTGAGAATAATAAAACTACCTTCAGGTAGCACCCGTTCAGGTTGGATCACAGGTGTGATAGCCGGTGATAAAAGTGGATCAGCGCTCAAAAAAATACGTTTGCTCTTGATCCCGGATGGGGATCGCAAAAACAGCAACAAAGGGCCACGGTTCCAAAAACAACAACAGACCGCCCCTCAATAATTAAAAAAGAGCACGCAACGACACGTTAAAGGGGAGCTTCGGCTCCCCTTTGTGCTATCTGCAATGACCCTTTACCCCTCCCCAAGCTCTTGAATGCTGATTTCACGCATCTTGAATTTCTGGATTTTGCCGGTCACGGTCATCGGGAAGGCCTCTACAAACTTGAAGTGGCGCGGCGTTTTGAAGTGTGCGATGCGCGATTTGCACCAGGTTTGCAGCTCCAGTTCGTTAGCCGTATGACCGGGGTGAAATTTGATCCAGGCCACCACTTGCTCACCGTATTTGGCGTCCGGTATGCCCACTATCTGCACGTCTGCAACGGCCGGATGGGTGAAGAAAAACTCCTCCAGCTCACGCGGGTAAATGTTTTCTCCGCCGCGAATAATCATGTCTTTGTTACGCCCGACGATGCAGACATAGCCGTTTTCATCCATGTGCGCCAAATCACCCGTGTGCAGCCAGCCCTCGCTATCAATGGCTTGATCCGTCGCCTGCGGGTTGTTCCAGTAACCGAGCATTACGCTGTACCCGCGCGTGCACAACTCGCCAATCTCACCACGGGCAACCACTTCGCCCTGCGCGTCAATCAGCTTGTTTTCCAAGTGTGGCTGGGTGCGGCCCACGGTGGTCACACGCAATTCCAAGCCATCCGCAGGACCGGTCTGTATCGACACTGGGCTGGTTTCAGTCATGCCATAGGCAATTTGTACCTCACCCATGTGCATGTCGCTGATCACCCGGCGCATCACTTCAATCGGGCATGTGGCCCCAGCCATGATGCCGGTGCGCAAGCTCGACAGGTCAAAATCGGCCCGTTGAGGATGATCGAGCATGGCGATAAACATGGTGGGTACGCCGTACAACGCGGTGGCGCGCTCTTGAGCAACCGCTTGCAGGGTCAGGCCAGGGTCGAAGGCGTCAGAGGGGTAAATCATGGTGGTGCCGTGGGTGACGCAGCCCAGATTGCCCATCACCATGCCAAAACAATGGTAGAGCGGCACCGGAATCACCAGCCGGTCTTGAGCCGTCAATCCAAGGCTTTCACCCACCATGTAGCCGTTATTCAAGATGTTGCGATGGCTGAGGGTCGCCCCTTTGGGGAAGCCGGTGGTGCCCGAAGTGTATTGAATATTGACCGGATGTTGAGGCTGCACAGCGGCCTGGCGGGCATGCAAGTGTGCGGCGCTGACACCCGCCCCGAGCACGGCCAGCTGTGCCCAGGGGATAAACCCGGCGGGGGGCTGCGCACCCAGACTGATCACCGCACGCAAGTCACCAAAACGTTCGCTGTGGAGGGGGCGCTGCGCCAGCTCAGGCACCAGCGTCTGCACCATGGCGTGGTAGTCCGAGGTTTTGAACGCCTGCGCGCACACCAACCACTGACACGCCGATTGTTTGAGCACGTACTCCAGTTCAGAAAGCCGGTACGCAGGATTGATATTGACCAGAATCACGCCGATGTGAGCGCTGGCAAACTGGCAAATAAACCATTCCAGGCAGTTGGGTGCCCACACACCCAGCCGGTCACCCGCTTGCATCCCCAGCGCCATAAAGGCTTTGGCATGCAGATCGACCGCGTGCGCCAATTGCTGCCAGGTCAATCGTTGCTGTTGATGACGCACAATCAGCGCCTCGCCGTCAGGGTAACGCATGCACGTTTGATCGAACGCCTGGCCAAGGGTCAGGCTCAGCAGGGCTTTGTCCTGTGCGCCCTGGCTGTAACTGGGGACAGATGGCAACTTCATGGCAACTCCTCTTGTGATTATTGTCGGGAGCATGAGCACGGTGCGCGCAAGCGCCGTCTCAAGGTGAAGAATAGACAATCACTCTGGCTTAAGTTGACGTTAACGTAAAGGTCATTGACAGCCCCTGACACCAAGTTTACGTTAACGTAAAGCATACCCATGGCGATGCAGTTACCGCCTCTTATAAGAACAACGATCAAGGTGCCCCATGAGCTACCCGACTTTGAACTTCGCCCTGGGCGAAACCATCGACATGCTGCGCGATCAGGTTCAGGCCTTCGTGGCCGCTGAATTGGCGCCACGGGCGGCGCAAATTGATAAAGACAACCTGTTCCCAGCCGACATGTGGCGCAAATTCGGCGACATGGGCCTGCTGGGCATCACCGTCCCGGAAGAATACGGCGGCACAGGCCTGAGCTACCTGGCACACGTGGTGGCCATGGAAGAAATCAGCCGCGGCTCAGCCTCGGTCGCTCTGTCGTATGGCGCGCATTCCAACCTGTGCGTGAACCAGATCAACCGCAACGGCACCCACGCACAAAAACTCAATTACCTGCCCAAACTGATCAGCGGCGAACATGTCGGCGCATTGGCCATGAGCGAACCGAACGCGGGTTCTGACGTGGTGTCGATGAAACTGCGCGCCGACAAGCGCGGTGATCACTTCGTGCTCAACGGCAGCAAAACCTGGATTACCAACGGGCCAGATGCCAGTACCTACGTGATTTACGCCAAGACCGACATCGAGAAAAACGCCCACGGCATCAGCGCATTTATCGTGGAGCGCGACTGGAAAGGCTTCAGCCGCAGCAAACATTTCGACAAGCTGGGCATGCGCGGCTCGAACACCAGCGAACTGTTTTTCGACAACGTAGAAGTGCCCGAAGAAAACCTGCTCGGCCCGCTCAACGGTGGGGTCAAAGTGCTGATGAGCGGCCTTGATTACGAGCGTGTGGTGCTCTCGGGTGGCCCGACCGGCATCATGCAAGCGTGCATGGATCTGGTGGTGCCTTACATCCACGACCGTAAACAGTTCGGCCAAAGCATCGGTGAATTCCAACTGATCCAAGGCAAAGTCGCGGACATGTACACCCAACTCAATGCCAGCCGCGCCTACCTGTATGCCGTGGCCGCTGCTTGCGAACGTGGTGAAACCACGCGCAAAGACGCCGCCGGGGTGATTTTGTACAGCGCCGAACGCGCGACCCAAATGACCCTCGACGCGATCCAGATTCTGGGCGGCAATGGTTACATCAATGAATTCCCGGCGGGTCGCCTTCTGCGCGACGCCAAGCTGTACGAAATCGGCGCGGGCACCAGTGAAATCCGCCGAATGCTGATTGGCCGCGAACTCTTTAACGAAACCCGCTAAGGAGGACGCACATGTCCATCTTGAACACGACGATCAACCCGCGTTCGGCCGAATTCGCGGTCAACCGCGAGGCCATGCTCAAGCAGGTCGACGCCCTGCACCGCCTGCTCGCCCAGGTGCAACAGGGCGGCGGCACTAAAGCACAAGAACGGCATACTTCACGGGGCAAACTGTTACCCCGCGAGCGTATCGACCGGCTGCTGGACCCCGGCTCGCCATTCCTTGAACTCAGTCAGCTCGCTGCCTACGAGGTGTACGGCGAAGACGTGCCAGCGGCCGGAATCATCGCAGGCATTGGTCGGGTCGAAGGCGTGGAGTGCATGATTGTGGCCAACGACGCCACCGTCAAAGGCGGCTCGTACTACCCGCTGACCGTCAAAAAACACCTGCGGGCGCAAACCATTGCCGAGCAAAACCGTTTGCCCTGCATCTACCTGGTGGACTCCGGGGGCGCCAACTTGCCGCGCCAGGACGAGGTGTTCCCGGACCGCGAACACTTCGGCCGCATCTTTTTCAATCAAGCCAACATGAGTGCTGCGGGCATCCCGCAAATTGCCGTGGTGATGGGCTCGTGCACCGCAGGCGGCGCGTATGTGCCGGCGATGGCTGACGAAGCGATCATGGTGCGCCAGCAAGCCACAATCTTTCTCGCGGGGCCGCCGTTGGTCAAAGCGGCAACGGGCGAAGTGGTCAGTGCCGAAGACTTGGGCGGAGCCGATGTGCACTGCAAAATCAGCGGCGTCGCCGACCATTACGCCCAGAGTGATGAACACGCGCTGGCATTGGCGCGGCGCAGTGTGGCCAACCTTAATTGGCGCAAATTGGGCCAGCTGCAACAACGCACCCCGTCGGCGCCGCTGTATGCCAGCGACGAGTTGTATGGCGTGGTGCCTGCCGAGGCCAAGCAACCCTTTGATGTACGTGAAGTGATTGCACGGTTGGTCGACGGCTCGGTGTTCGATGAATTCAAAGCCTTGTTCGGCACCACGCTGGTGTGTGGGTTTGCCCATTTGCACGGGTATCCGGTGGCGATCCTGGCCAATAACGGCATCTTGTTTGCCGAGGCGGCACAAAAAGGTGCGCACTTTATCGAGCTGGCCTGCCAGCGCGGCATCCCGTTGGTGTTCCTGCAAAACATCACCGGGTTTATGGTCGGGCAAAAATACGAAGCCGGCGGCATCGCCAAACACGGCGCCAAGTTGGTGACCGCTGTGGCCTGCGCCAAAGTGCCTAAATTCACCGTGATCATCGGCGGCAGTTTTGGTGCCGGCAACTACGGCATGTGCGGTCGCGCCTACGACCCGCGCTTCTTGTGGATGTGGCCCAACGCTCGCATCGGCGTGATGGGCGCCGAACAGGCAGCCGGGGTGCTGGTGCAGGTCAAGCGCGAACAAGCCGAACGCAACGGCACAACGTTCAGCGATCAAGAGCAAGCGCAGATCAAACAGCCCATCCTTGATCAGTACGAACATCAGGGCCATCCCTACTACTCCAGCGCCCGCTTGTGGGATGACGGGGTGATTGACCCGGCACAAACCCGCGAAGTGCTGGCGTTGGGCTTGTCCGCAGCGCTGAACGCGCCCATCGACAGCACGCGCTTTGGCGTATTCCGTATGTAACCCCAGCTTCACGGTAGGCGCGAGCTTGCTTGCGATGGCCGCATTCCATCGCAAGCACCTACACAGCAGGCGCAATCTTTTACACGTACAGCCATCCAAGGACTGACGGACATGATTGATTTCAACACCCTTGAACTGCACACCGACCCCCGGGGTTTTGCCACCTTGTGGCTGAGTCGCGAGCAGAAAAACAATGCGTTTAACGCTGAAATGATCCGTGAGCTGATCCTGGCGCTGGACGCCGTGCAAAGTGATGCCAGCCTGCGTTTTCTCATACTGCGCGGGCGCGGCAGGCATTTCAGCGCCGGGGCCGATCTGGCCTGGATGCAGCAGTCGGCCGAGCTTGATTACAACACCAACCTGGACGACGCCCGGCACTTGGCCGAGCTGATGTACAACCTGGCCAAGTTGAAAATACCGACCCTGGCCGTGGTGCAAGGCGCGGCCTATGGCGGTGCCTTGGGCTTGATCAGCGCGTGTGACATGGCCATCGGCGCCGATGACGCCCAGTTCTGCCTGTCTGAAGTGCGCATCGGCATTGCCCCCGCCGTGATCAGTCCCTTTGTGGTGCAAGCCATCGGCGAGCGTGCCGCACGACGGTTTGCCCTCACCGCCGAACGCTTTAGTGGCGAACGTGCCCGCCAATTGGGATTGTTGTCAGAAAGCTACCCCGTGGCAGAACTCGAACAACAGGTGGCGCGCTGGACCGACACCCTGCTGCTCAACAGCCCACATGCCATGCGCGCCTGCAAAGATTTGCTGCGCGAAGTCAGCCACGGCGCACCGACGCCAGCCATTCGCCGCTACTGCGAAAACGCCATTGCGCGCATTCGTGTCAGCCCTGAAGGCCAGGAAGGTCTGCGTGCCTTTCTCCAAAAGCGCACCCCGAGTTGGCAGCTCGACTCATCCAGACAGGAGCCGCGCCCATGAACCCCTCGACAATTACCTGCGTGCTGGTGGCCAACCGCGGCGAAATTGCCTGCCGCGTGATGCGCACGGCCAAAGCGTTGGGGCTGACCACCGTGGCGGTTCACAGCGACACTGACCGTAATGCTCGGCACTGTCGCGAAGCGGATATCTGCGTGAACCTGGGCGGCAGCAAGGCCACTGACAGCTACTTGAAAATCGACAAGATCATTGCCGCCGCCAAAGCCAGTGGCGCCCAGGCGATTCACCCCGGCTACGGTTTTTTGTCCGAGAACGCAGGCTTTGCGCGGGCGATTGAAGCCGCGGGCCTGATCTTTCTCGGCCCGCCCGCTTCGGCTATTGATGCAATGGGCAGCAAATCCGCAGCCAAAGCCCTGATGGAAGTGGCAGGCGTGCCGTTGGTGCCGGGTTATCACGGCGAAGCCCAAGACGTGGACACCTTTCGCACCGCAGCAAACAACATCGGCTACCCCGTGTTGCTCAAGGCCACGGCAGGGGGCGGTGGCAAAGGCATGAAAGTGGTCGAAAACGACAGCCAACTGGCTGAGGCGCTGGCGTCGGCGCAGCGCGAAGCGTTGTCGTCATTCGGCGATGCGCGGATGCTGGTGGAGAAGTACGTGCTTAAACCCCGGCACGTAGAGATCCAGGTATTTGCCGATCAACAGGGCAACTGCCTGTACCTCAACGAGCGGGACTGCTCGATTCAGCGCCGCCATCAAAAGGTCGTTGAAGAAGCGCCGGCACCGGGCTTGAGCGTTGCACTACGGCGCGCGATGGGCGAGTCCGCAGTGCGCGCCGCGCAGGCCATTGGCTATGTGGGCGCCGGTACGGTGGAGTTTTTGCTGGACGCCCGCGGTGAATTCTTCTTTATGGAGATGAACACGCGTTTGCAGGTAGAGCACCCGGTGACAGAAGCCATCACCGGTCTCGATCTGGTGGCATGGCAGATCAAAGTCGCACGCGGCGAAGCACTGCCCATCACCCAGAATGAAGTGCCCTTGCGCGGTCATGCCATCGAAGTGCGCTTGTACGCTGAAGACCCCAGCCATGATTTCCTGCCGCAAACCGGCCGCCTGGCCGTGTACCGCGAATCGGCCGCAGGTGCGGGACGCCGGGTGGACAGCGGCGTGAGTGAAGGGGATGAAATTTCACCGTTTTACGACCCCATGCTCGGCAAGTTGATTGCCTGGGGCGAAGACCGCGAACAGGCACGTTTGCGCCTGCTGGCGATGCTGGATGAATTTTGCATTGGCGGGTTGAAAACCAACCTGAGCTTTTTACGCCGGATTATCGGGCATCCCGCCTTCGCGGCGGCTGAACTCGACACCGACTTCATCCCGCGCTACCAGGCGCAATTACTGCCGCCTGCCGAGCCTTTGCCTGACGCATTTTGGACTGCGGCCGCGCAGGCGTATGCGCAAAGCCTTACACCTGTTGTTCACGAAGAGGATCGCGCCTCACCGTGGGCGGTCACCAGCGGATTTCGCAACGGATTCGCGGCGCACACCTTGCTGTCACTGAGCTGTAACGGCGAGCAACGCACCGTCAGCCTCAGCGGTGTTGGCAGCCCGTTGCGCGACGATCAGTTGTTGAGCGAACACGACGGCGTGCGCAGCAAACACCTGGCCATTCGGCGCGCTAACACGCTGTACCTGCGCTGGGACGGCGAACTACAGACGGTGAACGCCTGCGACCCGCTGGCGACTGCGGGGGCCAGTCATGGGCAACAAGGCGGTCTGACAGCCCCCATGAATGGCAGCATCGTGCGGGTACTGGTCGAGGTTGGGCAAAGCATTGAAGCCGGTACGCAACTGGTGGTGCTCGAAGCAATGAAAATGGAGCACAGCGTGCGTGCGCCCCGCAGCGGCATCGTCAACGCCCTTTACTGCCAGGAAGGGGACATGGTGGGCGAAGGCGCGGTGTTGGTCGAACTGACCTGATTACCGGGTATTAAAAAGGCGGACACCGGTGTCGGTGTCCGCCTTTGAGCTGGATGCACGGAGGGATTGGCAGTCAGAACTTGGTCGTTGCCTGCACCACCACCCCAAGAATACGGCTGCGCTCATCGAGCAGGGTTTTGGGATACGTCGGGTTTAGCGGCTTGAGATAGCGCCGACCACTCTCTTCGATCAACTGGCGGAACGTAGCGGCTTCACTGTCCGGCGTGCGCACAACCACCATCTTGCCGGGTTCGGCTTCCAGGTCCGGGTCGATCAGGATCATCATGCCTTGGGGGATGCTGATGCCCACGGGGGCCGTCATCGCATCGCCCGTCACTTGCAGCCAATAGGCGTCCCCTTTGGCGTAGTGATCGCTCATCTCAAACACCGTGGACGATTGATAACCCTGCCGGGCTTTCTCGTTGATCTGCCCGGCACTTTCCCAGTCCGTGACGGGGTAGCGATACGCCGAGGTGATGTCGTAGACCGGCTCGTCGGTGTTCACGTCATCGTTACTGGCCTTGCGTTCACGTACCACAATCGCGACTTCAAGGTGCTCAAGCCCCAAGGCATGCAGCACTTTGTTCATCGTTTCGAGGTCGGGCTGACGACGTTTGTTGAGCCAATGGCCAACACCGCCCTGGGAAGCCCCGACGCGTTCGGCGAGTTTTTCTTGCGTGAGTTTCAGCTCGCGCAATTTCGTTCTGACTAAAGCGATCCATTTATCCATCTGGCGAACAATACGGAATGCCTGAGCCGCAACAATACACATATTGTATTATTTAACTATTAGCTCTGAATACTTACTGTACTAATCTGCATTGGCTGATTCGATTAATCTCAGAGACGCAGGAAAATCATGACTCCCATAACAAAAATTCCGCTCAAGACTGAACCCGATGCAGAGCTAGAAGCGCTCAAAGACAGTGCCGCAACCCAGCGCGCACTCGATTATTATTTGAAACCATCTGTAACTCAGCGCAGTACTGAGCACAAAGTGTTCACGGTGCGCGAAGGTTTGAGTTTGGAAGAGGCCATGGTCCATGCCTCAGAGTTGCTGCGCTATGCACTGGCCTACGCCCATGAGTGCGCTGGCAGCCTACAAGGCGCGCAGCGGGATCTCACACTTGGCGCGGTGCATTTCATCGAGATGGCCAAAGACCTGGTCGACAACACGGTGGACACACACAAGGTCGCCGGGGGCTGACACCCGGCGGCCTGATTGACAGCGCCGCCGTTGCAGGTCAGGCAGCCCTTGCCTGACCTGCTCACGTATCAGCCGTTAAGGCGCTCTTGAGCAAGGCTGTCGGCAACGGCGGTGGTATTGCGATCTTCAGCTTTGGCTCGCACAAAGATCTGACGCAAGGTTTCGCCTATGCCTTCAACGTGCCGACGGACCTGCTCGGGTGTGCCGCCGTGGTACTCGTAAGACACGTCAATGATGCCGCCCGCATTGATCGCATAGTCGGGGGCGTGCAACACCCCCCTGCGCCACAATTCATCGGCATGGGCGGCGGTGGCCAGTTGGTTGTTGGCAGCACCGGCAATCACCGGCGCACGCAACAGTTGCAGGGTGTGATCGTTGATCACTGCACCCATGGCACAGGGCGAGAACACATCCACGTCCAGCCCGTAAATGTCTTGCGCACTTACGGCATGGGCACCCAATTCATCGACGGCCCGGCGTACATTCGCCTCCTGAATATCGTGTACCCATAACTGCGCACCGGCGGCCTTGAGTTGCCGGGCAAGATCAAACCCCACCTGCCCAAGCCCCTGAATGGCGACACGCAAGCCGTTAAGGTCTGAGCGACCCAGACGCTGCGCGACCGCTTCGCGCAGGCCGATAAAGACGCCAAGGGCCTGGAACAACGCCTCGCTCTTGCCTTTGTGCGGGTCGCCGATGATCACCGCCTTGCCACCGCCCAAAGGCAGCCCGGCCAAGGCAGATTTGTAGGTCATGCCGCGCGACAAGCGCAAAACATCATTCAACGCCTGCTGTTCATCGGCGTAGGGCCACATGCGACACCCGCCCAAGGCTGGGCCCAGACGTGTGTTGTGCACCGCAATGATGGCTTTGAGACCCGTGGCCTTGTCGTGACAGAACATGACCTGTTCATGCTGATCAAATTCGGGATGAGCAAAAATCGGCATTTCATTTCTCTCTTGTTGTTAGTCAGTGAGCGACGCCAGACCTGAGGGTCACTGCGCGACCCGGCCTGCGGGTGCGTAACCCGTCGTAAGAGAGTGAAGGTTTGCCAGAGGATTTTTCTTTCTTATTTTTAGGAAATGCAGTGCTAGGCTGCATGAAACATTCAACAAAAATAAGAAATCAGATTAATTCATGCCGATTAAATTAAGCACCATCGACCGCAAGATCCTGCGCTTGCTGCAACACAACGCCGACCTGTCTGCCGCTGAAGTAGCCGAACACGTTGAGTTGTCGCAATCGCCCTGCTGGCGGCGCATCCATCGCTTACAGGAAGAAGGCTTGATCGAGCGCAAAGTCGCCCTGCTCAACCCGAAAAAACTGGGACTCAACGTGGTGGTGTTCGTCAATGTGCGGCTTTCTGGCCACGGCAGGCGCCATCTGACCGAGTTTGAAGAAGCGATCACCGGTTATCCGGAAGTCATCGAGTGCTACACCATGGCAGGCGATATGGATTACCTGCTTAAGGTCGTGACCCATGACATCGACAGCTACGAGCGTTTTTTGCGCGATCACCTGCTGCAAAAGCCACACGTACAGGAAGCCCACTCAAATATCGCCATGAGCGAAGTCAAGCGCACCACTGAGTTGTTGTTGGACTAGCGGGATAGAGCCTTGGAACGAGGAATGGAAAAAAAATTTCCGAAATGCGCGGAAAAACACTTGCTTTGCAAATGATAATGATTACTATTGCATGCAGCTGGTCGCGAGATCAGCCGATCATTCAAGGGACCTTAGGTCGGTTCTTTGAATAATCTCCTCATCAGGCTAATCACGGTTATTTGACCCGGCTTCTGGCCGGGTCTTTTTTTTGTGGCCAGTTATCTGGCTCAGCTTGCTTCAGGCTAATGAAGTCTGGTGTGCGGCCGGTTTTTTTCGGTGACCGCTACGATGCCGGCGATGATAGCAAAAGAACATCGACCGAAGAAAGCCTGAAGTCCAAGACTATAGCCGTAATGGCAATTTAGCACTTGAGAATCAATCGCAAAAACACTAGAATTGCGCCGCGTCAAGGATGACGCCCCCCTCGTATTTTTCTCCTCTTTTTTCTCCTCTTTTTTCGCCTGCTTTTACCTACATTTTCGTATTGGCCCGACGCCATGACGCGGTACAGTAACGCCCACAATTCTTAGACTCAGGGATCTGGACGATGACTGTGGCGCCCTCTTCACTTCACATCAGCAGTGACTTCGACAGCGGCAATATTCAGGTGCTGGAGGCCAGCGACCCGCTGAACGTAAAACTGGCCATCAAGCCCGATTCCAAAAGTCAGCACTTTCAGTGGTTTCACTTCAAGGCCAGCGGTCTGACCCCAGGGCAAACCCACACCTTTTGCCTGACCAACGCCAGCCAGTCTTCCTACAACAAGGCGTGGGATGGCTACAACGCCGTGGCGTCCTACGATCACGAGCGCTGGTTCAGAGTGCCGACCCGCTTTGAGGGTACTTCGCTCAACATCACCCTGAACGCCGAGCACCGCGAGGTGTGGTTTGCCTATTTCGAACCCTACAGCCGCGTACGCCACGACCAGTTGATCAAGGACGCACAGCAGTGGTCGGGCTGCGAGCTGCTGGCCGTCGGCCAAAGTGCCGAAGGTCGCAATATTGAGCTGTTGCGCAAGGGCACTGGCGCTGCCCATAAACACAAGATCTGGATCATCGCGCAACAACATCCCGGTGAGCACATGGCCGAGTGGTTCATGGAAGGGATTTTAAAACGTCTGGAACAAGGCAGTGACCCGCAGTTGCGCAAGTTGCTGGACTTCGCCGACTTATACCTGATCCCCAACATGAACCCGGACGGTGCCTTTCATGGCCACTTGCGCACCAATGCCAACGGCCAGGACCTGAACCGCGCCTGGCAAAATCCCTGCTCGCAGGTCAGCCCGGAGGTGTTCTTTGCCTTGGAGCAGATGAAAAAATACGGCGTCGACCTGTTTCTGGACATCCACGGCGACGAAGAAATCCCTTATGTGTTCACTGCGGGTTGTGAAGGCAACCCCGGCTATACGCCGCGCCTGGCCGCCCTGGAAGCACGCTTTCGCGATGACCTGAAGGCTCGCACTCAGGACTTTCAGACCACCCACGGTTATACCCGCGATGAACCCGGCCAAGCCAACATGACCTTGGCCTGCAACAGCGTCGGCGAGCATTTCGACTGTTTGTCGCTGACTCTGGAGATGCCGTTCAAGGACAACAACGACGCGCCAAACCCGGGTACAGGCTGGGATGGTCAACGCTCGATGCAATTGGGCAAAGACGTGTTGAGCACCCTCTCGGCAATGGTCAAGGAACTGCGCTAAAACCCGACATCCAGGACCACGTTGTCGATATAAGTCCCGGCGGGCGGGGTGGCCTGATCGGTGTAGATTTTGGCGTTGAAGTTAAACACCTGACTGCCGACGCCCAACCCGTTGCCAGGGTTGATCTCGGCATCCGAGCTTGCCCGTCGGGCGCTGCCGACACTGCCCCAACGGGTGGTGCCGGCACTTTTGAAAATGTCATACGCCAAAAAATTGCTCCCCGAGATCATCTGCCGTCGCCCACCCACACTTACCGCATGGGCACCGTCACTCAAACCCACGGTATAGGCACTGCCCTTGGTGCAAGACAGGCTGATGGTCTGGCTGGTGACCGGGGTGAATGCGCTGATCACCGGCGCACTGCCAAAGCTGATGTTGAGCGCGGAGATGGTGCAGTCATTGGCCACCGTCAGGGTGACGGTCAAGGGCGTCGACTTGCTGCCAGAGTTGGCCCCGATGCAAATGCCACCGATGCCGATACCGGGGCAGTAGTACCAGTCCCATTGAATATTCAGCGTTTCGGTGTACACCCCCGCCGCCACATTGCTCCCCGTAATGGTGCTGAGGTACAGCGGGATGTATTTGGGCGACGCACTGCCAATCAGCCCCAACAACGACAGCAAACCGTTACTTGCGAAGTCAAAGCCGGGTGCCCCGCGGCTGATCGGGTAGGTGGTGGCATTGGTGGCGTAAATCGTATACCCGATCACATCGCCGGTCGGCCCGACCATGCCGCTGGTGGCCGAGGTGATGGTGGCCTTGAACATCGAGGTGCCGAACAGCGTA
This sequence comes from Pseudomonas sp. TAA207, assembly GCF_001529285.1. Classification (NCBI taxonomy): domain Bacteria; kingdom Pseudomonadati; phylum Pseudomonadota; class Gammaproteobacteria; order Pseudomonadales; family Pseudomonadaceae; genus Pseudomonas; species Pseudomonas sp. TAA207. The sequence goes on from NZ_LLWJ01000064.1 coordinate 53,380, forward strand.
ATGCCGGTGCCCACGCAACTTAGCCCCGAATTGAGCGTGGAGGTGGATTGCAGCGTGTTTTTCACCGCCATCGACCCCACCAAACCAAACGCTGCGGGGGTCGTGGTGCCCACACTACACGCCGCCTGTGCGCTGACTGACAACCCGCACAGGCCGCCCAGCGCGAGCAACATCGCAAGGCGCTTCACTGGCACACCACCGGCCCGATCAAGGGCACTTGATCGCCTTGGGGCGGTAACGCGAATGAGGCCCTGCACGGCGCGCCGTCGGGCACTATCACTTGCAACGTGTTCTGCGCCGTCAGGTCTTCCAGGTACACCAAACCGTCCCAGCCCACCACGGCCCGCGCGCCGTTTTGTTCATTGAGCACCGCGCTGCCCAAAGGCAACTCGCGCTGCTCGGCATTCACCAGCCGCACACTGGCAGCGCTCACGCGTTTAACGGCAAACTCCAGCAAATAACCGCTGCCGCGACGCACGGCTACCCGCTGCTCGACATTGGGCGTGAGCACGTTGCCGGGCAAGTTGAGCGGATCAATCTCGTATTTGCCGCGATAGTAAGCACTGCTCCACGGCACCAGCAGGTGGCCGTTTTTATCGGTGTCGCCCACCCACTGATTTTCGTAACGCACGCCCACGCCGGGGAAACCCTGGGTGCTGACCACCACAAAGGCGTCGTCAATCCGATTGGCCATGAACACGTGCTTATCCATCCACACCCATGAGCCGCTGGCATCGGCCCAGCGCGTTTGCTGCTCAGAGGTGCCATAAACACCCGCTTGCAGTTGCACTGACTGCAAGCGCCAGGTCATGTCTGCCTGCCGGTAATCCGGCCCGTCGCCCCTGGCATACCCCAGATTGAAGCCCACCCCGCCCTGGGTCGGTACGCTGCGGCTGTAGTTGACCCGTTGCAGGCTGCCACCTGACTGACTGCGTTCGGCGCTCAGGCTCAGGCTGCCACGCGCATCGAACGGCACCACCAGTTGCGCCTGAACCGCCCAGTTGCTGTCACCCACTTCACGGTTGGCCGACAGGTACAGGCTGCTGTTAAACCATAACGGCTTGCTCCAACTCAGGTTGAGCAGTCGGGTGCGCGAAGCGTCGGCAGCCGTTACATCGAAGTAACCCGCCCCCAGGCTGCCAAAGCGCTCCATGTTCAGGCTTAACGTCACTTGCTCACTGCGCTGGCTAAGGCTGATGTACTGACTGTCGACCACGCTCAGGTCGGCATAGTCTTCATAACGTTGCAGCCGTTGGTAGGACAGGCTGTAGCGTTGAGTGCTGTATTGATACCCCAGGCTTAACTGCCGACCGCTGCGGCCATCGAACTGACTTTGACTGACCGCACTGTTCAGCACCCCAAAATTACCCAACTTGAGGTTGCCGCCCACCCCGCCCAAGGTCAGCGCATCTGAGGCTTCAACGTGGCTTTCAAGGGTCAGGCTGTTAGTCAGGCCATAGCGGAGGCTGCCCGCTGTCACACCAGGCCCGTAAGAAAAATCCTTGGTGCCGTAATCGCGCCGCAGGCTACCGGCCGATACCGAAAAATCGCTCAGGCCCTGTTGCAACAAGGTACTGGTCACATAAAAAGGCACGCTGGTGGACACTTGTCGGCCCAGCGCATCGGTGGTCACCACCACCGCCTCCCCGGCGCCGTTGATGAACGGGATGTTGGTCAGGGTATACGGCCCCGGTTGCAGGTTATCGCTGGAAGATTTGTAGCCATTGATGAACAGATCAACCGAAGACGGCACTGCCGCTTCGCCGGAAAACTGCGGCAAGGGATACGTCACCAGGTCCGGGCGCACACCAAAGTCACGCGACAGTTGCACCCCGCCCAACCGCACCGCACTGGTCCAGGGCAACGCGCCGCTGATCACATCCCCTGCTTCATAAGTGAGCAGGCGGTTGTCGTCGGAGTAGCGCCACGTCGTGTCGTAACGCCGGTAGCCGTTATTGAGCTGACTGTCCGGCATGTCACGGATGCTGCGCCGATATTGACCGGTGTTCGACAGCGTGCCCCAGCTGTCAAACAGGCGCACTTCATTCCACGCCGCCAGGTACGTACCCGCGTCATCGGTGTCATTGAGGTACAGGTCGTAGTTGAACAAGGCGCCAAAGCTGCTCATGGCCTCAGTGCGCGGGTAGGTCGAACGCGCCCCGATCCGTTGTTCCGGTAGCCAGTCGGGCGGCACTTGCAGCAATAGACGCTGGGCCTGGCTGTCGTACTCGCTGTGTAAACCGGGCACGCTGTCCAGCCCCACCTCTGAGGGGCCTGAGGCAGGCAAGCGAATGCCGACCGCCTGCAATTCGCTGGCGCTCACAAACAGCTGCCCTTGGCGTTGTACAACCGGCACCACGCGCTGGGTGTTCATCTGATTAACCACCAGTTCCAGATACAACTGTGCATCGGCGACGGCCTCCATGCTGGCAGGCGGCGGGGGCAATTCGCCCGCCAGCACAGTCGTGCTGGCCCAACCACCCCACAAGGTGATGGCTATCCATGCCAGCGTGCTTTTCATGCCCTGTTTAGATCCATTTTGGGCGACTCCTGCGCACGTGCTCCTTATGCCTGGACGGGATGAGCGCAGGGTTATTGCGTCAAAGGGATGTCCTGAAATTGCGTCTGACCGTTGACGCGCGCACGCAACGTCTGCCCCCACGCAGTGGGCGCAGGCCAACGCATGGTGGCGCCGGGCAGCACGTAGCCCATCAAACCCTCAACCAAGGGCTGCGATTGCGCGCCCTGGGTCAGGCTGGCTTCGGTTAACCGGGCATGCACCGCTCCGCGATTACGCACCTCGATGAAAGGTTTGCCCGCCACGGTGATCTTTCGCGCACTTAACTGTGGCTGCCCGATACCTGCCGGGTCGCGCTTGAGGGTGGCGTCCTGCTTGCCCCACAACCCAGCCCCGTAGGAAAACAGCGGCACTGAATAGCGCATTTGAAAGCGAATCGCCGCGTCTGTTTTGCCCGCACCCGCCGCAGTCGCGGGCAACGGCGCGGGAATCTCGTCAATGATGATGCGATATGCCTGCTCTTGACCGTCCGCTACCGCCTTGGTCCGCGTCAGACGAATCAATTGCTTTTGCCCCGGCTCAATACGGGCCACAGGCGGGCTGCCCACCACGTCACGCTGATTTTGATACTGATCGTCAAACGCGCCCTGGCTCCAGGCAAACACTCGAACTTGCAGGTTGGCCGTTTCATCACCGCGATTCTCCAGCCATAGGGCGCTGGCCGATTGATCCGACTCCAACACCGGGTCAATCGGCCAAATCAGCACCGAACTGGCGGCGTGTGCAGCCGACATCCCCACCGCCATCAAAAAACCTGCGACCAAGGCCGGAATCGGCCGGGCGGGTAATTGCATAGAACACTCCTGATCCCCAGATCTCAAAAAGACAGCTGCACTTGCACGACATCGCTGTAAATCCCGCCGGGTCTGTTACCCGGCAATTGCATGTAGCCGTAAATCGGCAAAGTGATGGCATTGGCATTCGTGCTCAGGTAAGGCACGTTGACGCTCTGCGCGATGCCCAGGCTCTGGCTGTAGGCCGCGTCCTGAAACAACTGGTACGCCACCCGCGCCGTCCCGCCATTAAGCTGCACGTTGCGCCCGCCACTGTTATGCAGTCCGCCATCGACGCTCATGCTCAGCGCCACGCCCGGTGTGCATTGCACCGTCACCCCGCTGCTCAACGCCACTTTGACCACTTGCGTGGACAACGCCGAGTACGTGCCAAAGTTGAGGTTGCCGTATTGGGTCACCCCGCCGACCACCAGACAGCCCGGCACGATGCTGGCACTGACCTGAAACGTTGCGCCGGTTGCCGCCAGCAGCGGCCAGGGCAGCCAACACCCCAGGCACACCATTGAGCGTGCGAGCCACGGCAGGGTCATGGCTCAAAACGTCAGTTCAACAGCCACGCTGTCGGTGTAGGTGCCCGGAGGCAAACTGGCCTTGCCCACCGCCTTGCCGTACAGATTGATCACATTGGCGGTGCCGGTACTCACCGGCACCGGCACCGTGCCATCGACCGGTAATACCGTGGTCAACCCGGAGTCGGTAAAAATGTCATAGCCCACGTAGTTACCCGCGCTGTCGGCCAATGCACGGGTGTTAGGTGCCGACAGTGTGTCGTGCAGCCCGGCGCGCACTTTGAGAGTGGAAGTGGTGCCGGGCGAGCAGAGGATCGAAATCCCGTTGTTGCTGCCGGACACCACTTGCGCATTCGCCGAGGAAAACAAGGTGGTTTGCGAGCCGAAGTTCAGCGTACCGAAGCTCAACCCGGTAGTGCCTACCGCGCCATTGACCTGACAACTGGCCGTCAGCGTGAGGGTCGAACTTAACTGGCCGGTCAGCGTCGTGGCGCCGTGGGCACTGCTCGCCAGCATCAGCCCCAGCAGTGACAAACCCAGTCGGGATGAAAGTGATTGCATGATCGTGCCCCTCTGTCGTTTTACCAATCCAACGTCACCCGCAGCGTGTCGCGGTAGACACCTGCGGGCAAAGCGTTGGGATTAGCCATCACCAGGCCATACACCGGAATCGGTACCTGGCCACCATTGGAAATCGAAAAATTACGTTGCTGACCGATGCTGTAGCTGTCGCTGCCTGCGGCATCCAGTGACAAGCGATAGGGAATCAACTGACGCCCATTGCTCAATTGCCGTGTGGTGCCATCCCCGTGACTGCCGCCATCAATCGTGACCGTAAAGCCCTTCACTGCCGGGTTGCAGCTCACCGCCAAACTGCTTTCACTGCCTTGCAGTTGCGAGTCGATGGGGTTCTTCCACGTCGGCCCCTGAGCGCCAAAATCCAGCGTACCCAGGCGGGTGATCTGCTCAGGGTCGGCGCTGTTGCCCGCGCTGACTTCGCAACTGGCGCGAATCACCAGGCGCGCCTGTATCTGCCCGCTGAGCAACGCCGCCTGGGGGCTGTCGATCAACAGCACCCAGGCGCCACACAGCATCAAGACCTGGGCTGAACCGGCCATGCGCATGCTCCTGCCCTTACCATGTGAGGGTGACCTTCAACACGTCGGAATAATGACCGGCGGCAAACACCTGTTTGAGCGGCTCAATGCGCGCATACAACGGCAACGCCACAGAACCGCTGCTCGGCACCGTGCCCGCCACGGGCACATTGACGGGCAACGGCACCAAGCGCGCAGCGTCGCGATAAATACGGTATGGAATAGGTAAAGCGCGCGGGCCATTGGCCAGATAGCGCACATCGCCGGTGCCGCCATGCTGGCCGCCGTCGATTTGCAATTGGTAGGTGGTGTCAGGATTGCATTCCAGGCGCGGCACACGCTGATTGAGCAGCGCCGCATTCAATGGGCCAGAGCCACTGTCCAGACGCGAGATACGTCCAAAATCAAGCACACCCAAAGACTCGATCCCGGCATTGCGGGTTGAGCCAATCAACTGGCAACCGCGTTCCACGGTCACCCGCACCTCGACTTCGTACTCAGCCGCCCAGACGGGCATGCTCAGGCAAAAGCCCACCAGTGCCACGGCGTGCTTACTCTCCACGGCCAATCCTTTGCTGTGTTGTTATGGGGTGGAGGTTAGCAGTGAAGGCAAATGCTGCCAGCGCAGTCAGAAAATTACCGCCAGATTTCCGCCGAAGGGTCAACGCACTGCGTTGCGCGGGGTGCGCGCAAATTGCCTGAAACCTGTAAACGATTAATCGCTATCATGCGCGGCACTTTTCATCGATTTACACGAGTGCATACCGCCTGCTTATGGATACCCTCGCTAAACTGCGCGCCGGTCAATTGAAAGGCCTCAAACGTCTGGACCTGGCCTGCGGGCTGACCGAGTTCCCGGACGAAATCTTCCAACTGGCCGATTCGCTGGAAATCCTCAACCTGAGCGGCAATGCCTTGAGCCGCCTGCCCGACGATTTGCATCGGTTGACACGGTTGCGCATTTTGTTTTGCTCGGACAACCACTTCACCGCGCTGCCCGAGTGCCTGGGGCGTTGTGCCAACCTGAGCATGATTGGCTTCAAAGCCAACCAGATCGTGAGCGTGCCGGGTACGGCGCTGCCACCGTTGTTGCGCTGGCTGATCCTCACGGATAACCACATCAGCCAATTGCCTGACGAACTGGGGCAGCGTCCTTTGCTGCAAAAACTGATGCTGGCCGGTAACCGCCTGCAACAATTGCCGCGCAGCCTGGCCGAGTGCGAGCGCCTGGAGCTGATTCGCCTGGCCGCCAATCAGCTCACTGCACTGCCCGACGGGTTACTGGCCATGCCCCGCCTGAGCTGGCTGGCCTATTCGGGCAATCCGCTGGCCGACGAAACCCGCACTCAGCAGGCAGACGACCACACACCGAACATTGACTGGTCGCAATTGACCCTTGAGCAGCCACTGGGTGAAGGCGCCTCCGGGGTAATTTATCAAGCGCAATGGCGTGAACCGGGGCAACCGGTGCGGGCGGTCGCGATCAAACTCTACAAAGGCAGCATCACCAGCGACGGCTCACCGCTGCACGAAATGAACGCCTGCATCGCCGCAGGCCAGCACCCGAACCTGATCAAGGTGCTGGGCCGGGTAGTCGGTCACCCTGAGGCGCAAGCGGCACTGGTGATGGAACTGATCGACCCCTCGTTCACCAACCTGGCGGCCCTGCCCAGTTTTGACAGTTGCAGCCGCGACGTGTACGCCGATAGCACCCGCTTCACCGCTGACAGCGCGCGACGTATTGCTCGTGGCATTGCCTCGGCCGCGGCTCATTTACACGCGCAGGGTATCTGTCATGGCGATTTGTACGGGCACAACATTTTGTTCAACGCACAGGGCGAATGTTTGCTGGGCGACTTCGGTGCCGCGTGCTTTCACGCCACAGACGACAGCCCGCACACCCGCGCCCTGCAACGTATTGAAGTGCGCGCGTTCGGGATTTTGCTGGGGGAGTTGCTGGCGCGCATCGACTCAGGCTTGAGCGATGCCCAACGCGACGACTGGCATCAACTGCACGAGCGCTGCATCCAGCCGAACGTACTGGCCCGGCCAGATTTTGCAACAATCAGCCGCGCGCTGGGCTGAGCCTGTCGCGATCCACGTTGCCGCTGCCGAAGGCGACGAGCGCTACGCGCCCGGTCGCCGCCTCGCGTTACTCCTCAGCGGCCACAGGATTGAGATGCGCGTGGCTTGATCGCCAACAGATACCGTTTAGGCCAATGCCACAAACATGTCTTGTACGTCGTCCTGCTCTTCGAGCTTGGCCAAAAATTCCTGAACCTCAGCCATCTGCTCGTCAGTCAGGCCCGAGACCGGGTTTTTTGGGATATAGCCCAGCTTGGCGGACAGCACGGTGAAACCCTGTTCTGGCAGCGCTTTGTGCACGGCATCCAGGTCGGTAGGCTCGGTGATGAACAAGGTGGTGCCTTCTTCGTCGCCTTCTTCAAAATCCTGAGCGTCTGCTTCAATGGCCGCCATTTCAGGATCAGCGTCCGGGGTGTCAGCCTTGGCTTCGATCAGGCCGACATGGTCAAAGTCCCATGCTACCGAGCCGGAAGTGCCCAGTTGACCCTTGCGGAACGCCACGCGGATTTCAGCCACGGTACGGTTCACATTGTCGGTCAGGCATTCAACAATCAACGCCACCTGATGCGGGGCAAAACCTTCGTACGTGACGCGGTGATATTGCACCGCCTCAGTGCCGATACCCGCACCTTTGTTAATGGCACGCTTGATGGTGTCGGCTGGCATGGACGCCTTTTTCGCTTGTTCATACACCAGGCGCAAATGCGAGTTCATGTCCGGATCGGCGCCGTTACGTGCAGCAACAGTCAGTTCTTTCGCCAGTTTGCCGAAAATCTTGCCGCGGCTATTGGCGGCGTCCGCTTTGTGTTTAACCTTCCACTGTGCGCCCATTTCTTACTCTCTCAATCGTGTGTGTCGCGGCTCAAAGGCCATCGAATGGGCGCAAGTTTATACGGCAAGAAGGTCTCAATCGACCAAAAAAATTCGCGTCTACCCAATAGGCTGTGGCGCCAGCGCCATAAACACCTTGATCAGTCGCAACTCGGCGCGGCGTTCCATGCAGCCAATCATGTGCCGATTGGCCAACCCCGTGCCGTTGATGGGCACGGCGCAAACCCGCGGATCCCGGCTGACTTCAACTGAGGCCACAACTCCCACGCCAAGCTGCGCAGCCACGGCCTCGGTCACCGCTTCGCGGCTGTCCAGCTCCAGCAGCACACGCGGGCTAACCCCCGCCTTGGCGCACGCCTGATCGAAAGTGCGCCGAGTGGTGGACGTGGGCTCGCGCAAAACCATGATCACTTGGTCCAACTGCGCAATCTCGATGCCATCCGTCAACGCCTGCCACGGATGGGCGGCCGGCACCAAGGCGCATACCCGTGATTGATTGAGCGGGCGAAGCGTTAACCCCTTGCGCGGTTCAACGTCAGTCAGCACGGCCACGTCCACGTGCTCCGAGAGCAAAGCTGCGAGGGTTTCCTGCGCATTGCCCAGACGCAGATTCACGGTAATGCCGGGGTAACGTTCGCGCAGGTTCGCCAGCATTGGCATGACCAGATGCGGACCATCGGCGGCGACTTCAAGGCGCCCGGTGAGCAACTGGCGATTGGCCTCCAGCATGACCTGCGCTTCATCCACCAAACCGAACATGGCGCGGGTGATGGCGGCGAGTTTAATGCCCTCTTCAGTCAGCTCCACACGCCGCGCCGTGCGCCGCAACAGGGTGATCTGGTAGTGATCTTCGAGCGCTTTGATATGGCCGGTGACCGCTGGCTGACTGATAAACAGCCGTGCGGCGGCGCGGGTGAAACTGCCTTCGCGCGCCACCGCATCAAACGCACGCAGTTGGAAAAGATTCATATGTATAAGCCTCACTGATGGCTGGCATAACAACAAACAATTTGATTGATAACAACTCAAACTGCAATTTATGCCGTGTATTGAGTCGTTATCCCAAAGCTTGTGAGGAAACCAGAATGAGTTCTGCCGCGCCGACCCTGCTGACCCCAGGCCCACTGACCACCTCGCTGCGCACCCGCCAGGCCATGCTGCAGGATTGGGGTTCATGGGATGACAGCTTCAACAGATTGACGGCGAGCCTGTGCGAACAACTGCTGGCCATTATCAACGGCGCCAGCAGCCACCATTGTGTTCCTTTGCAAGGCAGCGGCACGTTCGCCGTGGAAGCGGCAATCGGCACTCTGGTCCCACGCGATGGCCATGTGTTGGTGCTGATTAATGGCGCATACGGCAAACGCCTGGCCACAATCTGCGACGTGCTGGGCCGTCGTTTCAGCACCTTTGAAACCGCCGAGGATCAGCCCACGACCGCCGCAGATGTGGAGCGCCTGCTCAACGCCGACCCGGGCATTACCCATGTGGCGCTGATTCACTGTGAAACCAGCACCGGGATTCTCAATCCCTTGTCAGAAATTGCCAACGTTGTAGCCAAACAAGGCAAACGCCTGATCATCGACGCCATGAGTTCATTCGGTGCCCTGCCCGTCGATGCACAAGAAACGCCCTTCGATGCCTTGATCGCAGCGTCCGGCAAATGCCTGGAAGGCGTACCGGGCATGGGCTTTGTCTTTGCGCGCAAAGACGCATTGGCCCACGCGGCGGGTAACTCTCATTCCTTGGCAATGGACCTGCACGACCAGCACACCTATATGGCCAAAACCGGGCAATGGCGCTTTACCCCGCCAACGCACGTGGTGGCGGCGCTGCACGAGGCGCTGGCGCAATACAACGAACAAGGCGGTTTGCCAGCCCGTCATCAGCGCTACACCAAGAACTGCCAGACCCTGCTTGACGGCATGGCCACCCTGGGCATTCGCAGCTTTGTGCCAGCGGCCATTCAAGCGCCGATTATCGTCACCTTCCATGCCCCAAAAGACCCGCGTTACCAGTTCAAGGATTTCTATGAGCGGGTCAAGGCCAAGGGTTTCATTCTGTACCCCGGCAAATTGACTCAAGTCGATACCTTTCGTGTGGGCTGTATCGGTCATGTCACTCACGCCGACATGCAGGCCGCGGTTAATGCCGTGGCGCAGGTACTGGATGAAATGCAAGTGCTGGACATCTGACCGCCGGACGCTTGTCACACAAACTCAAATTTCGCCGTGCGGCACGGGCCGCTCACACAGGATCAAAAGACATGAACTACACCCAACCAAGCAAGCTTCAAGCAGCCATCCTCGATTGGGCCGGTACTGTGGTCGATTTTGGCTCTTTTGCCCCCACGCAAATCTTTGTCGAAGCCTTCGCTGAATTTGATGTACAGGTGTCTATCGATGAAGCACGCGGTCCGATGGGGATGGGCAAGTGGGATCACATCCGTACCCTGTGCAACCAACCACAAATTGGCGAACGCTATAAGAAGGTATTCGGCCGCGCCCCGTCTGACGATGACGTCACGGCCATTTACAAGCGCTTCATGCCGTTGCAAATCGAGAAAATCGCCGAACATTCCGCGTTGATTCCGGGCGCGCTTGAGGCCATTGCAACACTGCGTGCCCAAGGCATGAAAATCGGTTCCTGCTCGGGGTATCCGGCGCAGGTCATGGCCAAGGTTGTGGAGCTGGCAGCCAGCAATGGTTACGTTGCCGACCATGTGGTCGCCACCGATGACGTCCCCAACGGTCGTCCGTGGCCTGCTCAGGCACTGGCCAACGTCATTGCCCTGGGCATCGATGATGTGGGCGCCTGCGTCAAAATTGACGACACGGTGCCGGGCATTCTTGAAGGCCGCCGCGCGGGCATGTGGACGGTGGCACTGGTGTGTTCCGGCAACGCGCTGGGCCTGACCTACGAGCAATACACCGCACTGGACGCTGTGACCCTGGCCGCTGAACGCACCCGGATTCACACCTTGTTCGAAGGCTCGCGCCCGCATTATCTGATCGATACCCTCCGCGAGCTGCCTGCGGTCATTGCTGATATCAATGCCCGCCTGGCCCGAGGTGAAATGCCGCAAAGCAGCTAGGGCGCTATCCGCTGACGGCTGCGACCAACCCCATCGCAGTCGCCAGCCGGGTTCTGTTTATTGTTGACGAACTTGCCAGAACGCTTGATCCGCCCAGCGTTGCTCACGCCGGTACTGAATATCCAGCATGCGCACATACGCCCGCCTGACACTCAACAGTTGCGCAGTGTATTGCTGCGTCGATTCATGCTGGCCTGCCAACGCCGCCTGAACCGTCTGCGCTCCACGCATGGCGCTGTACAGCGCATTGAAAATGCCTTGGGCCGACAACGGGTCAAAGGCCAGCGCTGCGTCCCCGACGGCCAGCCAACGCTCCCCTGCTACTTGCTGTAAATAACTACCGCCGGCTTCGCATGCGTGAGGGGGCGACCACTCGCCTGAACCGCTGTGCCGCCGGATGTGACGCGTTTTATCCCATTGCGCCAACCACCCATGACGGTCTTTAAGTACTTTTTGTGCCTCACACGGTGTGAGGTGCAAGGCTGCAATCCGTTTGTCGCCGGGCAACGCCGCGCTGTACCACCAGCCGTTTGCCACCGCCTCGATACAGGTGCGTTGATCACCAGCAACGTGTTGCGTACGTGAGTAAAGCGCAATCAGCCGTTGATCTCGCTCGCGCTTGACCCCCAGGCGCCGGGCCACGCACGCGCTTCGGCCACTGGCATCTATCACCCAGCGCGCGCCCACCTGCTCCTCACGCAACGTCAGCAACCAACGGTTCCCTGCGCGCTGTACCTGCTCAAAACGCTGTGTACACCCGGTAACACCGGCATCACCCGCGGCGTTGCGCAACGCTGCATCAAACGCTTGGCGACAGAGATGCCAACCCGCTCCATACGGTTCGCGCATAAAGTCCCGGCAATAGAGCGCCTCTTGGCCCCATGACACTACATTGCCCACGCACGGCAGCGGTTGACTGGCGTGCAGCCAAGGTAACAATCCCAGCTCAAACAGCAGCGGATAGGCTGACCCCGGTAAACTCTCACCCACTTTAAGCACATGAGAGGTGTCATCAATCAGCAACACCTCATGGCCCGATAACGCCAGGCACCTGGCCGCGACAGCGCCTGCGGGGCCCGCCCCGACTATCGCGACATCAAATCTTTTCACGTCTGACTATCCGGCGAAACTCGTCGCATTGCTCCTGGCTCTCCCACCCTGCCCGTTCGATATCGGACAAGGACAGTTTTGCTCCCCTACGCAGGTCCGGCGCGGGTGGCGCAACAGGGCTTTGGCCGCCCGACACGCTTTCGACCATCATGATCGCGGGCAAGTCCGGGTCATTCTCAACGCCTGGCCGCGCTTCAATCACCCCCACGCGCGCCATATCGCCGACGAGTTGCGTGGCCTGGTCGATAAAGCTCCCGCGCAATTTACGCCCCCAGTAAACCCTGCGGTTAAACGCTGCGACACGCTGCTCTCGGGGCAGCGTCATGTCGGTTGAGGCGTGATAGTCCGCCTCGCTCAACACCTGATCTGGCACACCGGCTGGCCAAAACGTGGGCAGATAGGGATCGTAATCGGCGTCATAGCCTGAGCGACAACCCACCGCATCCACTTGCCAGGGCAATGCCATCCACCGGCTCAGCCCCCCAGGTGGTTGGGCATACAAAGGGCCGTCGACGGCCAATGCCAGGGTTTGATCCAATACGGGACCGAAGTCCGGCAATGGCTGGTCTTCAGGCAGGGCCTTAATACGAAAAGGCGCGCGGTACAGGGAGATGTGACGCATGGGCCATGACAGCTCAATCCCTGGGTGGAAAGCATCCGCCAGGCAAAAGTGCAGCGCGGCCTGGTCCAGCATGGCGGGTTGATCGGCCAAATTGACATCATCCAGATGCGCGGGCGGTTTATGGTCCGGTGTCCAGTCCGCATGGAATTCACCTTTGACCCATCGTTTTAACAACTGGCTGCGATAAGGCGATGGGGCGAGGTGATCGTGCGCGCTCTCTTGCTCAGCGCCAAAAGTGTCGCCATACAACCAGGGCCAGGTTCTGGGCTCATGCACCGCGTTGCTTGCCCCACGAAATGCATTGAACACCGCTTGGCGCAGATGGCTGAAGGTCTCGTCGGCACGCGACAGCTTGGCCAGTAACTGCGGGTTATTGAAATCGAAAGGCGCGCCCTGCCCGAACAGCGTTGCGAAACCTTTGTTAACCCATTGCAGGCCGCTCAGGCGCTGAAAAATCGGCAGCACATCGCGGCTAAAGGAGGGACGTTCAGGCGGTGTCAGCCATCCACTGGCAAGGTAGGTGTCCGTCAGTAAGTCATAAAGCGTGCGCCAGCCGACAGTGTTGGGCGAAAAGTCCGGCTGGGCCACCACCACCCAGGCAGATTCGACGGGAATCACAACGCCATTGATTTTTACCGCCGCCCAGACGGGGCCGTCAGAGGTGTCGTCAAACCAGCCGGTCGCATTCGCGAAGTGGTTACTCACATCGGGATCAAAGATCGGCATCCCCGTGGGAGATCCCGAGTGGCCATGGCCGCCCAACACCAATAGCCGCCCCGACTCATCAGTGCGCAACTCACCGAGCGCAACCGGCATGCCCAAAAACGTACCCCCTGCAAACTCATGGGCCGGGCCGCTGACCGCTCTGCCCGAGACGGTTCTGGCACCCGCGTCGATAACCAGCGCGTCGCGCTCAGCACCCACCCTGTCGGCATTGCGTAAACGAAGTTGAGTGTGGGCGGCATCCTCTATGTCCATCGCCTTTTCAAATTCAAACCACTGAGCCTTTCGATTGACCACATGGGCGCGCCATTCAATTTCAGCGTCGTCCAGCGTTAGCTCCCCGACCACCTCATTTTCAAGGTTGTAGCCGTAAATACGAAAACGTGCAGCCTGACGTTTAATGGCGCCGCTCGCATCGTGGCGACTTCCAGCGCTGACCCACTGCGGGGTTATGGTGTCAGGGCTGATTACGTATTCGCCCGGACTGTTACCTAAGCGTGCGATGCCGATACCTGGGTGTATCGAGGCACGCACAATTGTTTTAAGTTGTTGGCGTGTGAGTGTTTTACGGTGCATAGCATCACGTCCCTGTGGGGTTATTGCTTACAAAAAAGTAAATACTTTCGTTCATCCATTTAAGGCTTAAGTTGCGCCGGACGTTCAACTTGAGGTTCACCTAATACATTGCCATTGTAATGACGACGCACAGTGGCAGACGCTTGATAGATAACTTTGCGGGCCTGTGCAAGACTGCCAACCGGCTGATGTTCTTTCAATGTTCGCCAGGGATTGAATGCCAGGGTTTCGCCATACACCGACTGGTTACGTGAATCGATGTCCTGTATCGGCAATATTAAAGTGGCCACATGAACGGGTGCAGACGTTACTTCATCCCACTCATGAGTGGCCGTGTCCAACGGCATACAGTCATCATCTTCTTGCAGTTGCACCATAAAACGTAAACGCACCTCTGCCGTCATTAGGCGTTGATGCAAATCGGCCTTCAAATAACCGGGCGCATTAAAGTCAGGTTCTGGGCCTAACGAAATCACTTCAGGCTCAATTTTATATTTACAAAACTTTTGCAGCCCAAAACAAAAAGGAATAACGCTCCACAACTCACTCTCCAATACACTTTTCACATCCTTGCGCATTGCGGCCAGGATTGCCCTGGTGTCTTCATGCGCCTCAATCCAGGACGCGAAATCCCTGAAGGCCAAGGCCATGTCCTGCGCATCATTAACGAAAAAAACCGGATGATTCTGAAGCAGGAAGTCGACGGTAGGAGACGATTCGTCTGGCTCCAGGCATTTTTCACCCTCAACGCCGAAGAGCTTGATGCCCAAGCCAACCGTTTCACCCCGCTCAGGGGCACCGTCTGGAATGTCACACGAGTAACGCACCCATGCAGGGTAGGTTTTAGCCTGTGCAAACAGGCCCACTTTTAATTCATCGGGCAGATCTTCAACTACTTCAAAACGGCCATGCGCCACCCCGTTCAAGCGTAAAAAAACAGGGCGCCTGACAGGGCATTGTCCGGCTCGTATTCGCCTCATCTGGGTCTTTTCAATAAACAGTTCTTCTAACTCGGCAATGGGGTCTTGTACGTGAGTGCTTGCGTTAATTACGGATGACGTACTGCGTAGATTCGCCATAATCATGAGCTTCCTTTCTCGAAATCAAACGTCTTGAACACTCAACATTAGTTCACACCCCTGCTTGTGCACGCCCTTCACTCCCCCAATACGTAACAAGATACATGTAACTTATACGTATCCGTCGCCGAACCTTATAGACATTGTTTTGAGCGATATAAAAAAACACCGCCTAAGCGGTGTTTTTAAAGAACAGCACTGACGCGATCAAACACCTTTAACTGTCTCCACCCACTGACTGTAAGCATCAATAAACGCTTGCAAGAACGGTCGGGTTTTCTCAGATAACTGGCCAGCCTCATCGAAAGCACTGCCGGCGCCGCCTAAGTAAGCTTCAGGTTGTTGCATACATGGCACATTGAGAAACACCAGGGATTGGCGCAAATGATGATTAGCCCCAAACCCGCCAATCGCACCCGGCGAAACACTGATCACAGCACCCGGTTTGCCACTGAACACACTTTGACCGTAAGGGCGTGAGCCTACATCGATGGCATTTTTCAGCGCACCTGGAACCGAGCGGTTGTACTCCGGCGTGACAAACAGCACCGCATCAGCCTGGCGAACCTGATCACGAAACGCAGTGTAGGACGCCGGAGGTGGCGTAACGTCAATGTCTTCGTTATACAACGCCAGCTCACCGATCTCGACGATGTTCAGCTTCAAGTGAGGGGGGGCCAACTGCGCCAAGGCATGGGCCACTTTTCGATTGAGAGAATCCTTTCTCAGACTGCCGACCAACACTGCAACGCTGTAGACCTTACTCATGGAAAACCCTCGCGGCTCAAGCTGTAGGAAGATTAGTTATAGATGATCGGACGCCTTTCTTGCAGCTCCGTTCACCCTATCGGCCAACAAGCCTGTAAAGTAGCGAGACTATTTTTTCCACCGCGCTAAACTTCCCCTGCTGATCAACGGTCTACAAGAACCGCAAATTGGGTGTTTATCTCCAGAGGTTCTCTACAAATGGCTGCAGTTCTCGTTGGGCAATTTCATGCAAGAGACGCGGAAGGCCGTGTCTATTCGGTGCATGAGTTTCAAGATTCCACACCTGGGGCAGACGGTCAGCCAGTCATCACCTATAAGCTGGCTATTGGCGATCGCGTTAAGAAAAACTCTGATACCGAGTTCGAGCTAGTGCAATCAGGCGTGATCCTGACTCGCGAGCCTGAATCCGTCGTGCCAGCGTAAGAAAAAACTGTAGGAGCGAGCGTGGCACGCTCGCTCCAGCAGTGGCTACTGCAAGAACCGGCGCAGGGACTTATGCCCGGTTTTCGAACAGCAGGTACCAGAAGATCGCCACTTCAGCGGTCTGCGGGTCAATCCCGCGATAGCGCAAATGATCAATCCCCCCTACCTGATAACCGCAACGTTCGTACAAGCGGCAGGCGCCGATGTTGTTGTTTTGGGTTTCAAGCATGATGCCCGGCAATCTTTTTTTGTGGCTCCAAAACTTCACCACGTCCAACAATGATTTGGCAACGCCATGACGACGAGCGCCCGCGATCACTGCTAGCTCATCTACATGAGCGAAGCCATTCCAATTGGTACTGACGACCACATGCCCCACCGGCTGGTTGTCCAGGTACGCCATGAAAACTGCGCTGTCCGGCGCACCGCGATAACTGGCGAACTCATCCGGATCGATGCCATAACACTTGCGGTACGGCGTGACCATTGCCAATGGCCAGTGCTCTACGCTCAGGTGCGCTTCGACTTGCGCATAGGCGCGCACTTCAAAGCTGAAATCGTTACACCATACATACGGTGCAAAACCTTCATCAGCCAACCGGACCGAGACTTCAGGATTTTGAGGATTAATAACCAGATGCATAGATCAAAGAGTCCTTGTTTCTGGCACACCCGCCTGCCCACGCTGCCGCATGCTGCGTGAAGGGCCTGGAGCCCTTATTCAAACGCACAAGGGTTCGGGTTATTGCAAGGTCTGGCTTTTGGCTTCGAGCAGTTGCGTCCATAGCGATGGCGCTCCGGCTGACTTGGCTATGGCTTCAAGTCGGGCAGCATGCTCAGCCATGTCCCTTTCACTGGCGCGAATAATCCGACCCGGCTGGCGGTCCGCTGCCAAACGACGAATTTGCGTCGCCTGTTGACCCGAACCCTCACCCGAACCATTGCCATCTGAAGCGTTGCCGGCCAACGACAGACTGGTCTGCCCACCGGTCATGGTCAGGTAAACGTCTGCCAGAATCTCGGAGTCGAGCAAGGCGCCGTGCAGTTCACGTCCCGAGTTATCTACCCCATAACGCTTGCACAAGGCATCGAGGCTGTTGCGCTGACCAGGGTGGCGCGCACGGGCCATCATCAACGTATCGAGGATGGTGCAGTGCTGCGTGAGGTCAGTGCGATCGGTTTGCCCGATCAAGGCAAATTCATTGTTCAGAAAGCCGATGTCGAACGCAGCGTTGTGAATGATGAGCTGAGCGCCTTTGATGAACTCAAAAAACTCATCGGCCACTTCAGCAAAACGCGGCTTGCCCACCAAAAATTCGTTTGTGATGCCGTGAACGCCGATCGCGCCCTCGTCACTTTCGCGATCCGGTTGCAGGTACACGTGAAAATGCCGCCCGGTCAGACGGCGGCCCATCAGCTCAACACAACCGATCTCGATCACCCGATGGCCATCGGTGACCGGCATACCCGTGGTTTCGGTATCGAGTACGACACTACGCATGCTTGATGCCCCTCATTCCATCCACGCCACGATTGGCCAACTGGTCAGCGCGCTCATTGCCGTAATGGCCAATGTGCCCACGTACCCACTGCCATTTCACGGTATGCCGATTGACTTGTTCATCCAGCAATTTCCACAGATCGGCATTTTTGACCGGCTCTTTGGCGGCGGTTTTCCACCCGCGTTTTTTCCAGTTGACCATCCATTCGGTGATGCCTTTCATCACGTATTGGGAGTCGGTCACCAACAGTACTTCGCACGGGCGCTTGAGTTCTTCAAGGCCACGAATGGCAGCCATCAGCTCCATGCGGTTATTGGTGGTGTTGGGTTCGCCGCCCCAGAGTTCTTTCTCGACGCCCTGGCATACCAGCAAGGCACCCCAGCCGCCCGGGCCCGGATTGCCCTTGCAGGCACCATCGGTGAACATTTCAACGCTATTGCTCATTACAACCTATCCAGAAAAGGGTGTTGTGGCCTGCCCATCATGGATGGACAGCACCAGAGACCGGATCACGCCAGCCTTTCGTTAATCAAGAGGGACTAGGGTTCACTGTGACGCCGATTGACCTTGGCCATGGGCAAAGGAATCAGTTTGCCCATGGGTTCACGGCGCAATGGATTGACGGGCCGCAAACCCACCACCATTTTGCGTGCAACTAATATGTAGAAGCCGCCACCGGCCAGTTGCCAGCTACCCGCCTTGCGCTCCCAGCCCGACAAACGGCGTTGCCAGGCAGGTGAAGCGAGCGGCGGACGATAGCACCCGAAGCGGCGTTTCTCCAGCGCAAAGCCCAGCAAATTGAGCCAGTCCGCCACGCGCGAGGCAGAAATGCAGCGCGCCTTGCTTAACGCGTCCTTGGCAAAAACGTGCCGCAGCCCCCACGTGCTCCACGGGTTGATTCCCACGATCAACAGGTGCCCGCCGGGGCGCACACTGCTGGCGGCTTCGCGTAGCAAGCCATGAGGCGACAGGCAAAAATCCAGACCGTGTTGCAGCACCACCACATCGGCGGCGTGCTCACATAAAGGCCATGCTTGCTCTTCACAAAAAATCTCGACACCCGGCAAGGGCGCACCCAAGCGCACATTGCGTTGCACCTGTGGGGCACTGGGCGGTGCGTCGGCGCCCGGGCCGTAATGCACCAGGTAACCGCCAAAAAATCGACCGAGTTCCTCTTCCAGTACTCGCTGTTCATCCTCAAGCAACAACTGCCCGTGGGGACCGGACAGCCATTCGCGCGCGGAACGGATCAGCGCCAGCCACTCAGGGTCAGCCTGAGCCAATGCTTTATCGCTCATTGCTCCTCCAACTCGCCTTACACCCATTACAGGCCCTAAGATGCGCCATTGTTTCGCACTTGGGAATTGCACAATGCTACAGATCGACGCCCTGCCCGCCTTCAACGACAACTACATCTGGTTGTTACAAGACAATGCCAGCAAGCGCTGCGCCGTGGTCGATCCGGGTGATGCCGCACCGGTCCAGGCGTGGCTTGATGGACATCCGGACTGGACGTTGAGCGACATCCTGGTCACTCACCACCATTTTGATCATGTCGGCGGCGTTGAGCACCTGCATAACCTGACAGGCGCCAAAGTTTGGGGCCCTGCACTCGAAAACATCCCCGCGCGACAGCAGGCGCTCAACGACCACGACTGCATCGAGGTATTGGGCCTGACGTTCGAGGTTTTCCTGCTACCCGGCCATACCCTCGGTCACATTGCCTACTATCAGGCAGCGCCCGCCGCCCCCTTGCTGTTTTGTGGCGATACGCTGTTTGCCGCCGGTTGTGGCCGACTGTTCGAGGGTTTCCCCGAACAAATGCATCACTCGTTAAGCCGATTGGCCGCGCTGCCTGCCAATACCTCGGTGTTTTGCGCCCATGAGTACACGTTAAGCAATTTGCGCTTTGCACAAGCGGTCGAGCCAAACAACGCCGACATCCAGGCGCGACTCGATGAAGTGACCCGATGGCGCGCAGAAGGTCGCATCAGTTTGCCGTCCACGATGGCGCTGGAATTACGCACCAATCCCTTTTTACGGGTCAGTGAAACATCCGTTAAACAAAAAGCTGACGAGTGGAACGAGCAGGACAATGCCTCGCCCTGCGCCGTCTTTGCCAGCTTGCGCAGCTGGAAAGATAAGTTCTAATCAGGGTCGCGGTTGGCACAAAAATTCTGAACAGTTGACCGCGTCCCCCCTGCTTTCTAGAATCGCCCGACATTTTTGCCCGGAACTTACTTCCAGCCAATGTCGTCATCTATACGTAACTTCATCAAAACAGACACATTGACGCGTCTTGCGCAAGCCATCGCGCTGGCCGTGTCCGCTGTACTCGCGGGTTGTCAAAGCATGGATCAATCAGCCAAAACGGCCGAAAGACCCAGCTTGAAACTGACCAAACGCATTCCTCAGGAGCCGATCTGGCTCAGCGAAAAACCCAGCCCTGTAGCCCCACAAGATGTTTGGGAGCGGATGCGTCAGGGTTTCAAGTTGCAGGAAGGCGTAGAAGTTAACCCGCGAATCGAACAACAGCGCCTGTGGTTCGCCAGCAACCCTTCGTTTCTCGAAAACGCAGGTGAGCGTGGCAGCCTTTATATTCACTACATCGTAGAGCGCCTCGAAGAACGCAACATGCCGCTGGAACTGGCCCTGCTGCCCGTCATTGAAAGCGCTTACAACCCGATGGCGTATTCCCACGCCAATGCCGTCGGTCTGTGGCAGTTCATTCCATCGACCGGCCGCTACTTCAATCTGCGCCAAACCCGTGCCTATGACGGGCGTAAAGACATCACCGCCTCAACCCTGGCGGCCATGAATTATCTGACCCGTCTGCATGACATGTTCAATGGCGACTGGTTGCTGGCGCTGGCGGCTTACAACGCAGGCGAAGGCACCGTAAGCCGGGCCATCGAACGCAACGAAAAGCTCGGTTTGCCGACGGATTACTGGAACCTGCCCCTGCCGCAGGAAACCAAAGACTACGTTCCGAAATTGTTGGCTCTGTCCCAAGTGGTGATGGCCCCTGAAGCCTATGGCATCAACCTGAACCCGATTGCCAACGAACCGTACTTCGAAATGGTTGAAATCAAACAATCCATGGACTTGTCCCGCGTTGCTGCGCTGGCCGAGATCGACGAAGACGAAATGTTTCAGCTCAATCCGGCTTACAAGCAACGAGCCACCACAGATGGCCCGCAGCATCTGCTGGTGCCGACCTCCAAAGCTCAGTTGCTGACCACCAGCCTGTCCAACCTCAGACCTGATGAACTGATCAGCCTGCGCCCCAAAAAAGCGGTATTCGACAATGTGGCCAGCAACACGGCCGTGCGCCTTAACCGTAAGTACAAGGTCAAAAGTGGCGACAACCTGACCACCATTGCCAAGGCCAACAAGGTCAATGTCCGTGACTTGCAGCGCTGGAACAAACTGACCGGCAAAAACCTCAAGAGCGGCCAGATGCTGGTGATGCAGGACACGCGCAAACCCGCAGCCAGCAAGAAAGCCACCCAATACAAAGTGAAAAAGGGTGATTCGCTGTACATCGTCGCCAAACGCTTCAACGTCGAGATGCAGCACCTCAAGCGCTGGAACCCTAACAGCGCCAAGGCACTCAAGCCGGGGCAAATGTTGACGGTTTCAAACCCACGCTAAGCGATTGCATAACAACACTGCGGGCAAGTTGACTCCTACATAAAACCAGGAAGCCACTTGCCCGCAGTGCTTTCTAGCGCAGCCTTTTTCCCGCAGATACAAGCTGTTACTGTAACCAAACCTAAGCCCAACGCCTGGATCGGGTCTCTGACGTGATGCGTCCCCTCCTTTCGCTACTTATCTGCCTGGCCTTGAGCTTTCCTGCCCGCGCAACCCTCAGCGAAAGCCACGGTTATGCGCAGTTCGGCACACTCAAGTACCCGGCCACGTTCACCCATTTCGATTGGGTCAACCCTGATGCGCCCAAAGGCGGGACGCTCAAGGTCATGGCCTTTGGCACCTTTGACACGCTCAACCCCTATACCTTCAAAGGTACAAGCCCGGTATCTACCCCCAACTTTCTGCAATACGGGGTCAACGAGCTGAATGAAACACTGATGGCAGGCACTGGCCAGTACGCACCATCAGGCGACGAGCCGACCTCCAGTTACGGGTTGATCGCGCAATCCGTGGAGTACAACGAGACACGCAGTTGGGTGGTGTTCAACCTGCGGCCTGAGGCGCGCTTTCACGATGGCACTCCGATCACGGCCTCCGACGTTGCGTTCTCCTACAACCTCTTACGCAAAGAAGGCCACCCGCAGTACCGTACTCATTTGCAAGAAGTGCAGCGGGTGGACATTTTAGGCCCCAAGCGCATACGTTTTGTGTTCAAGCGCTCTGGCAACCCGCTGCTGATTCTGCGCCTCGGTGAACTGCCCGTTCTGCCTGAGCACTACTGGGCCAAACGCGACTTCAAAGCCACGACCTTTGAACCACCGCTGGGCAGTGGCCCTTATCGGATCAGCAAAGTCACGCCGGGCCGCCAAGTGGTCTTCGAACACGTCAAGAACTGGTGGGGCGCCAACCTGCCGGTCAATCGTGGCAAATACAATTTCGACCGGGTTGAGGTCGAGTTTTATCGCGACAGCGATGTCGCGTTCGAAGCCTTCAAGGCCGCAGAGTTCGACATCTACATCGAGCATCAGGCCAAGAACTGGGCCAACGGCTATAACTTCCCGGCCGTGCGCCGGGGGGATGTAATCAAAGCTCAAATCCCTCATCACATCCCGACTCAAACCCAGGGGCTGTTCATGAACAGCCGCCGCAGCACCTTCAATCAAACCAAAGTGCGTGAAGCGATGGGTTTGATGTTTGATTTTGAGTGGGCCAACAGGGCGCTGTTCAATGGGGCCTACCAGCGTGCAACGAGCTTCTACCCCAACAGTGATTTCTCGGCCAGCGGTATCCCGCAGGGGCACGAATGGTTAATGCTTTCACCCTGGCGCACACAACTGCCGCCCGAATTGTTTACCCAGACTTTTCGCCTGCCACAGACCGAGGGGCGTGGCATCCCTCGCCAAACCCTGCGCCGTGCGCTGAGTCTATTAGCTGAGAGCGGCTGGAAACTCTCAGGCCAGCGCTTGCTCAATGCAGACGGCAAACCGTTAACCTTCGAAATATTGCTGGTAAACCCCAACCTTGAGCGCATTCTGCAACCGTACGTGGAAAACCTGGCGAGCATCGGCATTGCTGCACGCCTGCGTACCGTCGACCGGGCACAGTACAAGCAGCGCCTGGATCAGTTCGATTTCGACATGATCCTCATGACCCTGGACCAAACCTTGAGCCCCGGTCTTGAGCAGTGGCAGTACTTCCACTCCAGCCAGGCCAACGTCAAGGGCAGTAAAAACTATGCGGGGGTGGCCAACCCGGTTGTCGATCAATTACTTGAAAAACTGCTGGCTGCACAAACCCGCGAAGAACAACTGGCCGCTGGCCGGGCACTGGACCGCGTCTTGTTGTGGCAGTACTACAGCATTCCTAACTGGTATCTGAACTATCACCGCCTGGCGTACCGCAACCGGTTCGCCTTCGTGACTACGCCGCCCTACAACTTGGGCCTGAGTGCGTGGTGGCTAAAGCCTACGGAGAAATCCCAATGATGCCTTTGCGTACATTGCTCAAGCCCCTCAGTGGCCTGCTATTGGCCGGCCTCAGTTGCCTGGCGCTCGCGGCGCCACAGCACGCGCTAACCCTGTACGACGAACCACCCAAATACCCGGCCAACTTCAAGCACGTTGATTATGTGAACCCGAATGCGCCAAAGGGCGGGACATTTCGCAAATCCGCACTGGGGACTTTCGACAGCCTGAACCCGTTTATCAACAAAGGCGTACCGGCCGACAGCATCGACCTGACGTATGACACCCTGGCCCGCCAGAGCCTCGATGAACCCTTCACCGCATATGGCTTGATTGCGCAGAAAATTGAAAAGGCACCCGATAACAGCTGGGTACGTTTTTATCTGCGGCCCCAAGCCAAGTTCAATGATGGTCATCCCATTCGCGCTGAAGACGTCGTGTTCAGTTTTGATACGTTGATGAAAAACGGCTCGCCCTTGTTCAAGGGGTATTACAGCGACGTCGAAAAAGCTGTCGAAGAAAACCCGTTGCAAGTGAAGTTCGTCTTCAAACACAACAATAACCGCGAGCTGCCATTGATCCTCGGCCAATTGCCGGTATTGCCAAAACATTGGTGGGAAACCCGCGATTTCAGCAAGGGCAACCTCGAAATACCTGTCGGCAGCGGCCCGTACACCATCACTGACATCAAGCCGGGGCGCTCGATTCGTTACGAACGCAACAAGGACTACTGGGGCAAAGACCTGCCCATCAACAAGGGGCTGTATAACTTTGACGCCATCACCATCGATTATTTCCGCGACAACAACGTGGCATTCGAGGCGCTCAAGGCAGGCCAATTTGACTACTGGTTTGAGATCAGCGCCAAAAATTGGGCCAGCGCTTATAACGTTCCGGCGGTCAAACAGGGCCGTTTAATTAAAGAAGAAATTCGCAATGCCAACCCCGCAGGCATGCAAGGCTTCATTTTTAATCTGCGCAGACCCATGTTCCAGGACATCCGGGTGCGCGAGGCGCTGAGCCTGCTATTCGACTTCGAATGGACCAACAAGCAGTTATTCAACGGTTCATATACCCGCACCAGCAGTTATTTCGAAAACTCGGAAATGGCCGCCAGCGCTCCGCCGACTGAAGAAGAGCTGGCAATTCTGGAGCCTTTGCGCGGGCAAATTCCCGATAAGGCATTTACCGAGGTATTCAAACCCGACGTCACCAATGCCACGGGCATGATTCGCGACCAACAGCGTCGCGCTTATCAATTACTGCAAGACGCCGGCTGGCGCATTGTTGACGACAAGATGGTGGATGCTCAGGGCAAGCCGGTGCGCATCGAGTTTCTGGTGGCGCAAACCGAATTCGAGCGCATTCTGCTGCCCTTCAAACGCAACCTTAGCGACTTGGGCATCGACATGCAGATTCGCCGGGTCGATGTTTCGCAATACTTGAACCGTCTGCGCTCACGGGACTTCGACATGATTATTGGCAGTTTTGCGCAGTCCAGTTCGCCCGGCAGTGAGCAGCGCGAATACTGGGAGTCGCAAAGTGCCGAAAAACCCGGCAGCCGCAACTTCATGGGGCTAAAAGACCCTGCCATTGACCAACTCACCGAAGGTCTTATCAATGCCGATTCGCGCCAGAGCCTGATCACTCATGCCCGCGCCCTGGACCGCGTGCTGCAATGGGGCTTTTACGTCATCCCCAACTGGCACATCAAAACCTGGCGCGTGGCGTATTCCAACCATATCGGCCACCCCACCGTGACCCCGTTGTATGACATCGGAATAGACACCTGGTGGGTCAAACCCGATGTCGAGCCGGTGACCTCCACCCAACCCACAAGCGAAAGCCTGGAGCCTTAGATGCTGGCGTATATATTCAGGCGACTGCTGTTGATCATTCCGACCCTGTTCGGGATCTTGTTGATTAACTTCATCATCATCCAGGCCGCGCCGGGTGGCCCGGTGGAGCAAATGATTGCCAAACTCGAAGGCTTCGACGGGGCGACCAGCCGTATCGCAGGCGGCGGCTCTGAGGTTTCGGTCGCGGGTTCCAACTACCGTGGCGCCCAAGGACTGGACCCGGCGCTGATCCAGGAAATCGAAAAAATGTACGGCTTCGACAAGCCCGCTCCCGAGCGCTTGTGGATCATGATCAAAAATTACGCCCACCTGGACTTCGGCGAGAGTTTTTTCAGGGATGCCAAAGTGATCGACCTGATCAAGGAAAAAATGCCTGTCTCCATCTCGCTTGGACTCTGGAGCACCTTGATCATGTACCTGGTGTCGATCCCGCTGGGTATCGCCAAAGCTACGCGACACGGCAGTCATTTCGACGTGTGGACCAGTTCGGCGATCATTATCGGCTATGCCATCCCGGCGTTCCTGTTTGCCATCTTATTGATCGTGGTCTTTGCCGGCGGCAGCTATCTGGACTGGTTCCCGCTACGCGGGCTGACCTCCAACAACTTCGACGAATTGAGCCTGGGCGGCAAAATCCTCGACTATTTCTGGCATCTGGCCTTACCCGTGACGGCATTGGTCATCGGCAACTTCGCCACGATGACCTTACTCACCAAAAACAGTTTCTTGGATGAGATCAACAAGCAATACGTGGTGACCGCCAAAGCCAAAGGACTGACCAATCATCGCGTGCTGTATGGCCATGTGTTTCGCAACGCGATGTTGCTGGTCATTGCCGGATTTCCATCAGCCTTTATCGGCATTTTCTTCACCGGTTCGCTATTGGTTGAGGTGATTTTCTCGCTGGATGGGTTGGGGCTTATGAGCTTTGAGGCGGCGATCAACCGCGATTACCCCGTTGTTTTTGGGACCTTGTTCATCTTCACGCTGGTAGGCCTGCTGGTGAAACTGATTGGCGACTTGTCATACACCCTGGTGGATCCGCGTATCGACTTTGAAAGCAGGGAGCATTGAGATGAAGTTATCGCCCCTCAATCGACGACGCTTCGCCCGCTTTAAAGCCAATAAACGCGGCTGGTGGTCACTGTGGATCTTTTTGGTGCTCTTCGGGCTAAGCCTGGGGGCCGAGTTAATTGCCAACGACAAACCGCTGGTGATCAGCTACGACGGCGAACTGTACTTCCCGGCCGTCAAACGCTACCCCGAGACGGACTTTGGCGGCGAGTTCCCACTGGAAGCGAACTACAAAAGCCCCTACATCCGCGAACTGCTGGCCAAGAAAGATGCCTGGGTGCTGTGGCCACCTATCCCCTATAGCTATCAGAGCATCAACTACGACTTGAAAGTCCCTGCCCCCGCACCGCCATCCGCTGAAAACTGGCTCGGCACCGACGATCAGGGTCGGGATGTGTTGGCTCGTGTGATTTATGGCTTCCGCATCTCCGTGCTGTTTGCACTGACCCTGACTATTTTGAGTTCGATTATCGGCGTGATTGCCGGGGCGCTTCAGGGGTTCTATGGCGGCTGGGTAGACCTCGCAGGCCAGCGGTTTCTGGAAATCTGGTCGGGCTTACCTGTCTTGTACCTGCTGATTATTCTCGCCAGTTTTGTGCAACCCAATTTCTGGTGGCTGTTGGGCATCATGCTGTTGTTTTCGTGGATGAGTCTGGTTGACGTGGTGCGGGCCGAATTCCTGCGCGGGCGTAACTTGGAATACGTACGCGCCGCCCGAGCCTTGGGCATGCAAGACATGGCCATCATGTATCGGCATATTTTGCCCAATGCGATGGTATCGACCATGACGTTCATGCCGTTCATTTTGACCGGTGCCATTGGCACTCTGACCGCACTGGACTTTTTAGGCTTCGGCCTGCCGCCGGGCGCGCCGTCTCTGGGCGAACTGGTGGCACAGGGCAAATCCAACCTGCAAGCACCCTGGCTGGGGATCAGCGCGTTTGCGGTGCTGGCAATCATGCTCAGTTTGTTGGTGTTTATCGGTGAGTCCGCTCGCGATGCTTTCGACCCGAGGAAATGAGATGACGCAGGACAATCTGATAGAAGTGCGCGATCTTTCCGTGGAGTTTGTAGCCGGTGAGCAGCCACAACGCGTGGTGCAAAACATCAGCTTTGATATCAAGCGTGGCGAAACACTGGCGCTTGTAGGCGAAAGCGGATCAGGCAAGTCAGTCACTGCCCACTCCATCCTGAGACTGCTGCCCTACCCCATCGCTCGCCATCCCGGCGGTAGCATTCAGTATGCCGGGCAGGACTTATTGAGCCTGGACGAAAAAAAACTGCGCCATATTCGCGGCAATCGAATTGCCATGATTTTTCAAGAACCCATGACCTCGCTCAACCCCCTGCACAGCATTGAAAAACAAATCAACGAAGTGCTCGGCATCCACAAAGGGCTGTCAGGCAAGGCCGCCACTGAGCGCACGCTGGAGCTGCTGGATCTGGTAGGCATCCCTGAGCCGCGCAAACGCCTCAAAGCCTTGCCACACGAGCTCTCCGGCGGTCAGAGACAACGTGTAATGATTGCCATGGCCCTGGCAAATGAACCCGAGCTGCTGATTGCGGACGAACCCACCACGGCGCTGGACGTCACCGTGCAGCTCAAAATCCTCGATTTACTCAAGGATTTGCAGGCACGACTGGGCATGTCGCTGTTACTGATCAGTCACGATTTGAACCTGGTACGACGAATTGCGCACAGAGTATGTGTCATGCAGCGCGGTTGCATCGTCGAACAAGCATCGTGTGAACAGCTGTTCCGTTCGCCACAGCATCCCTATACCCGGGAACTGCTCAGTGCAGAACCCCGTGGCGGCCCGGCCGATACCATTGCAGGCCCGCCATTGCTGGAAGTCGAGAACCTGAAAGTCTGGTTCCCGATCAAGAAAGGGCTGTTGCGCAAAACCGTTGATTACGTAAAAGCGGTCGACGGCATTAACTTCAGCCTGCCCCGCGGTCAAACGCTGGGCATTGTGGGAGAAAGCGGATCAGGCAAATCGACCTTGGGCCTGGCCATTTTGCGGCTGATTGCAAGCCAGGGCGTGATTCGTTTCGAAGACAAACAGCTAAACTGCTTGTCGCAAAAAGAAGTCCGGCCGTTACGCCGGCAAATGCAGGTGGTGTTTCAAGACCCGTTTGGCAGCCTCAGCCCACGCATGAGCGTCAGCGAGATTGTGGGTGAGGGGTTGCGCATTCACCAAATGGGCACCGCGCAAGAGCAGGAAGTAGCAATTATTGAAGCATTGCGTGAAGTAGGTCTGGATCCGGAAACCCGGCACCGTTACCCTCACGAGTTTTCAGGTGGACAACGGCAGAGAATCGCCATTGCCCGCGCATTAGTGTTAAAGCCAGCGTTGATTCTGCTGGACGAGCCAACCTCTGCGTTGGACAGAACCGTACAACGCCAGGTCGTCGAACTCTTGCGCTCGCTGCAAGCCAAGTACAACCTGACGTATTTGTTTATCAGCCATGATTTGGCGGTAGTCAAAGCGCTGAGCCACCAATTGATGGTGGTCAAGCAAGGCCAAGTGGTCGAACAAGGTGATGCGCAACGTATTTTTGCCTCACCGCAACATGCATATACACAACAGCTACTGGAAGCTGCCTTTTTGGCACCAGTAGCTGTCGATTAATCTGATAGAGGAACAACACATGGGTTTTCTCGCCGGTAAGCGCGTCCTGATCGTCGGTGTCGCTAGCAAATTGTCCATCGCTTCTGGCATTGCTGCCGCCATGCACCGTGAAGGCGCTGAACTTGCTTTCACTTATCAGAACGAAAAGCTTAAAGGCCGCGTTGAAGAGTTCGCAGCAGGTTGGGGTTCCAACCCTGAGCTGTGCTTCCCTTGTGACGTTGCCAGCGATGAAGAAATCGCCAAGGTCTTCGAAGACTTGAGCAAGAAGTGGGACGGCCTGGACTGCATCGTTCACTCCGTAGGTTTCGCACCGGGCGACCAACTGGACGGCGACTTCACCGACGCCACCACCCGTGAGGGCTTCCGCATTGCTCACGACATCAGCGCCTACAGCTTCGTGGCCCTGGCCAAAGCCGGTCGCCCGATGATGAAAGGCCGCAATGGCAGCCTGCTGACCCTGTCCTACCTGGGCGCTGAGCGCACTATGCCTAACTACAACGTGATGGGCATGGCAAAGGCCAGCCTTGAAGCGGGCGTACGTTACCTGGCGGGTAGCCTGGGCCCGGAAGGCACCCGTGTTAACTGCGTATCAGCCGGTCCGATCCGCACCTTGGCTGCTTCGGGCATCAAGAACTTCCGTAAAATGCTGGCGGCTAACGAAGCGCAAACGCCGCTGCGTCGTAACGTCACCATCGACGAAGTCGGCAATGCTGGCGCCTTCTTGTGCTCCGATTTGGCGTCGGGCATCAGCGGCGAAATCATGTATGTAGACGGCGGCTTCAACACCACCGCAATGGGCAGCCTCGAGGAGTAAACCTTCGCTGGCGCTCCATTAAAAACGCCCGGCGCAGTGATGCGCCGGGCGTTTTTCGTTGCAGGGAACACATTGGATTTTGCACTGATCACAACGCCGCGTATGACACGCGCAGGCCATTGGATTGCGGGTGTTGGCGTAGCCGTTGCCGAATGGGTGGTTCGATTGCGAAGCAGTCGTAAACCCGATGACGGCGGGGCGCTTGACACCTCAACCTGAATGCCTTTACGACCGCTACGCCTGTGGACGTAGCCTCGCATTACTCGTCAACTGCTACAGGCTTAGCCTGCCGGCTCAGAGCACCTACATGTCTTCGCAGCCATAAAAAATGGCCGCTCATTGAGCGCAATGCTGTTCACTTAAGCGGAGCAGCATTGCGATTAACGGGATACCGGGTTTTTGACATCTTTACCGCCCTGGGCCGCGCCGGCCTAGGGCGTTTTGTTATGAAGAGCACACCGATGCTGCCGCGAAGCTCTTCCAGACGTCTTGGTGTGTGTGAGGGTGATACGGCGCCCGCCATAACTACCAAATGACTAGCAATGTGCTGACAGGCAAACTTGAAGCTCACCTCGCTAGGGGCTCGTTTATGCGTAACCGCAGCCTGACTCGCTTCCCGCCGCACCACGTTATATGCCAGCAACAGCCCCCACAGCTCCTGATACACCAGATTCACAGTCTTGCTACGAAGGGTCAAAGAGTTGCCCTGCATTGAGCTTTTAATATCCCGAAAGCCGAGCTCGATTTCCCATCGTTCGTGATAAAGGGTAGCAACCTGCTCAGCGCTAAAACGTGACGCTGGCAGAGAGGTGAAAACTGTTTTCTCCTTGCCCTCGACCTGATAAGTAACGGCTCGCACTTGCCAGTGCTCAGGTAAATTTGGGTTCTTTTTGCGCGCCTGCGGCGAGACTTTCATCTGCACCAGGCAGTCACCATCGCCGTAACATTCAATCTGCGAACGGACTACGCCCTTACGCTCTGGGATCATCCAGTGACGGTTTCTCTCAATACTTTGGATGCTCAGCAACAAGTCCGCACTGAAAAAACCTTTATCCAGCAGTGTCACCGAATCATTGGGAATGGTTTCAACAAAATCCTTGGCCAGTGGAATTTCACCCTTGCGATAAGGGCTGATGGCGGCGTTGGCAATGACGTGCGAGCGAGCGTTCATTAGAGTTACAAGACGTAGCACTGGATAAGGCGTTTGACGATCGGAGGAGGTATTTCCTGAGCCAAAATGCGCTCGCAAGTCGGGTGTTTCCGGCGTTCGAAATATGGCGCCATCAACGGCAAAGACTTGAAGGCCGTGCCAGTCGTCTTGCGGATAACGTTCATATCCCCAGACGTTGGCACACTGTTGGAAAAGCCACTCTACGGGTTGCTTGCCCAGACGTTGGCGAGCTTGAGACAACCCGCTCTTGGCCAAAAGCACTTCATTGGCAAGGCCATCAGCGCAGATATTCAAGCGGCGAGCGACCTCAATGACCGGCTCCCCTCTGAAAAGCGCCATCCCGACTACCAGCCAAAGCACCATATCTGAAGGCAGTCGACGACGACGGATCGTCGCTTTATCAGCGAGCGAAGCCGCTGTGGCTATCCACTCATCAGGAATGTGATCGGCGAACACCTAAAGGCGCGAGAGCGGGCGCTCGGAAAAATCCAGAACAGCACTTAAATCCTGAGCAACAGGCATAAAAAATCCGGAGTCCTTATCAGACTCCGGATTTTCCGGCTGCTCGAGGATTAGTCAACAATCCTTAAGTGAACAGCATTGCGCTCATTGAGCGGCCATTTTTAGTGAAGCGCGGGATCCAACGCTTAGTAGCGCTCGACCTTCGCTTCGTTTTCCAACTGCTTGCGATACGCAGCAAAGTCTTGCTGGCCTGCACGCGAAGCGAGGAAGCGACGATAAGACGCTTTTTCCTCTTCAGTCGGCTTGGCGGCATCGTTGACACCGTTCAAACGCAACACAACCACACTGCCATCGGCCAAGGTCGCACTGCCAAACGTCGGCTTGTCCTTGGCGGCAGGCTTAGGCATACGGAACACCGCTTGCAGCACGGCCGGGTCGATCCCGTCCTGACCACGCGCCACCGCTTCCTCAACCTTCCATGACTGACCATCAATTGGCTGATTCAACGGCAATTTGCCATCGCGCAGACCTTTAATGATGTCTTCAGCTTTGGTTTTGGCCGCCGCACTCGCGTGCTCTTTAACCAACTGAGCACGGATGCTTGAAGCAACGGCGTCCAGCGGTAACTGCTCTGGCTTGCGATGCTCTTTGACGCGCAGCACAACAACTGTCTCAGGATCGAGCTCGATGGCGGTGCTGTTGGCACCTTCATCCATGACTTCGGTGCTGAATGCGGCTTGAACCACAGCGCGATTGGCGGCAACGCCCTCGCCCCCTTCACGGCCAAATGGCGCAGACGTATGAACTGTAAGTTTCAGTTCTTGAGCCGGCTGGGCCAGATCAGATGCTTCGAAAGCCGAATCTTCTAGCTGCTTGCTGGCATCGACAAAACGCTGCTCAACCTGTTGAGTCTTCAGATCACGCGTCAATTTGTCTTTGAGACTGGCAAAGCTTGGAACTTCTGGCGCTTCGACACCTAACAGCTTGATCAGGTGATAACCAAAGCTGGTGCGCACAGGCTGCGACACTTGATCTTTGTTGAGCGCATACAGTGCTGTTTCAAAGACAGGATCGTAAACACCCGGCCCGGCGAAGCCCAGATCACCACCATTGGCGGCCGAACCCGGATCTTGAGAGAACTCTTTGGCTAACGCCTCAAAGCTTTCGCCTTTATCCAGGCGCTGCTGAATTTCAGCGATCTTGGCTTTGGCCTGTTCATCGCTGACTTTGTCATTGACCTCAATCAGGATGTGCGCAGCACGACGCTGCTCGGCCAGATTGGCGATCTCTTTCTGATACAACGCTTGCAGCTCTTCGTCCTTAACCGCCACCTGATCGAAAAAGGCTGACTTCTTCAATTCGATGTAGTCGATAACGACCTGATCAGGGGTCATGAACTCTTTGGCGTGCTCGTCGTAGTAAGCCTTGACTTCGTCATCGGTCAATTTCACCGCAGCCGGATCGGCCTTGATGTTCAACGAAGCGAAATCACGGGTTTGTTTTTCAAGACGGGCGAACGCGTTGACCTGTTCATCGGTTACAAAACCGCTGCCTGCCAAGCCGGCACGCAACTGACCGATCAACATTTCCTCAGCCAGCATGTCGCGAAATTGCAGGCGGCCGTAACCCAGCTGACGAATCACTTGATCGAATCGCTCAGGGCTGAATTTGCCATCTGCCTGGAATTCAGGCGTTTGCAAAATGACCTGATCCAAGGCTGCTTCCGAGAAAGAGAACTTGGCCTGATTAGCCCCCTGGAGCAACAGCTTGCGGTCAATCAACCCTTTGAGGGCCGCTTCACGCAGCATCTTCTCGTCCAGCAAAGAGGCATCAAAATCTTTTCCTAGCTGCTGCATCAACTGGCGACGTTGCATGTCGACAGCTTGGCTGAGCTCGGTTTGAGTGATCTCTTCACCGTTTACCTTGGCGGCATCCTTGCTGGTAGAGGTGGCTTGAAAAATGGCATCGAAACCGGTCAACGCCATTAACGCGACGATGACACCGATGATGGTCTTGGCAATCCAGCCTTGTGAATTGTCCCTGATATTTTGCAGCATGCTTCCCCCAGAAACGGTCTTACTTAATGAACAACCGTGGAGCGTGGGTAGAGTCCGGATAGAAGAAAGGCGCATCCGAGGATGCGCCTTCTCGTAACTGGCGGAGCGGACCGGGCTCGAACCCGCGACCCCCGGCGTAACAGATCGATGTTGACATCGACTGCACTACCGCTCCGCTGCCAAGCCTGGCGTGCGCCTGACCCGGTTGGGTAAAA
Source organism: Pseudomonas sp. TAA207 (assembly GCF_001529285.1). Taxonomy (NCBI): domain Bacteria; kingdom Pseudomonadati; phylum Pseudomonadota; class Gammaproteobacteria; order Pseudomonadales; family Pseudomonadaceae; genus Pseudomonas; species Pseudomonas sp. TAA207. The sequence continues at coordinate 87,074 of NZ_LLWJ01000064.1, forward strand.
GGTATTACAGAAACTTAGTTAACCGCTTCTTTCAGTGCTTTACCGGCTTTGAAACCAGGTTTTTTAGCAGCAGGAATTTCCAGCGTTTTACCGGTCTGTGGGTTACGACCCGTACGAGCAGGACGATCGGTCACAGAGAAAGTACCAAAGCCAACCAGTACCACAGAGTCGCCAGCCTTAAGAGCGCCAGTGACGGATTCGATCACTGCGTCCAGCGCACGGCCAGCAGCAGCTTTCGGGATATCAGCAGATGCAGCGATAGCATCAATCAGTTCCGACTTGTTCACTCTAAGTCCCCTTATATCTATCTGAGAATGTTTCTAAAGTTTTTTTGGTAAAAGCAAAACGACTGCTGAAGCACTTACGGACACTTATAGAGCCGCTTTATAACAAGGGCTCTAAAAAGCGTCAAGAAAGCCCATCAGGCGAATCCGTATTAATGCGTGCTAATTCTTTCCTTAGAGTCAGACTCGCGCTTGTCGTCCTTGGCAACAATCTCGGGAGCCACATCCGGTAAGGGCTCCGGCGCGTATTGCAGCGCAATTTGCAGGACCTCGTCAATCCATTTAACCGGTTTGATTTGAAGATCCTGTTTGATGTTGTCAGGAATTTCCTTCAGATCACGGACATTTTCTTCAGGAATAATGACTGTCTTAATCCCGCCCCGATGAGCAGCCAATAATTTTTCCTTCAGGCCACCGATCGCCAATACCTGACCACGCAGGGTGATCTCACCCGTCATGGCGACATCCGCGCGCACCGGAATCAGTGTCAGTGCGGAGACCAACGCCGTGCACATACCAACACCCGCGCTCGGGCCATCCTTGGGTGTAGCCCCTTCTGGCATATGGATGTGAACATCACGTTTTTCGTTGAAATCCAATGGGATACCAAGGCTTTTGGCACGACTGCGAACGACCGTCAGCGCCGCCGTGATCGACTCGATCATCACGTCACCGAGCGAACCCGTCTTGATCAATTGCCCTTTACCCGGCACAACCGCCGCTTCAATCGTCAACAATTCGCCACCGACCTGAGTCCAGGCCAAACCCGTCACTTGACCAATCTGGTCCTGCTGCTCGGCCAGTCCATAGCTGAATTTTCTTACACCCAAAAAGTGCTCAAGAAGATCAGCGGTGACCGTGACGCAGAAGCGTTTCTCCATCACATGCTCTTTCACTGCCTTGCGGCAGATCTTGGCAATTTGACGCTCAAGGCCTCGAACGCCCGCTTCACGCGTGTAGTAACGAATGATGTCGCGAATAGCTTCGTTATCAAATGCCAGCTCACCTTTTTTCAGGCCGTTGGCCTCAATTTGCTTGGGCGCGAGGTACTTGACGGCGATGTTGATTTTTTCGTCTTCCGTGTAACCCGGCAAACGAATGACCTCCATCCGGTCCAGCAATGCGGGCGGAATATTCATCGAGTTGGAGGTACACAAGAACATGACGTCGGAAAGGTCGTAGTCGACCTCCAGGTAATGGTCGTTGAAGCTGTGATTCTGCTCAGGATCGAGCACTTCAAGCAATGCAGACGCAGGGTCGCCACGCATGTCACTGCCCATCTTGTCGATCTCGTCGAGCAAGAACAATGGGTTGCGAACACCCACCTTAGTCATTTTTTGAATCAATCTACCGGGCATCGAACCGATGTAGGTACGGCGGTGACCGCGAATTTCTGCTTCGTCACGCACGCCACCCAGGGCCATACGCACGAATTTTCGGTTTGTAGCGTGAGCAATCGACTCCGCAAGAGACGTTTTACCCACACCCGGAGGCCCTACCAGGCACAGGACCGGGCCACGAATCTTCTTCACGCGCTTTTGCACGGCGAGGTATTCAAGGATCCGCTCTTTGACTTCCTCCAGGCCATAATGGTCTGCATCCAGGATGTCTTCAGCACGCTTGAGGTCAAGGCGAACCTTGCTCTGCGCCTTCCACGGCACCTGAACCAACCAGTCGATATAAGACCGCACAACCGTGGCTTCAGCCGACATCGGAGACATTTGCTTGAGCTTGTTCAGCTCAGCCAGCGCCTTGGTCATTGCATCTTTGGGCAGGCCTGCCGCATCGATGCGCTTTTTCAGTTCTTCAATTTCATTGTGACCTTCGTCACCATCACCCAGCTCTTTCTGAATAGCCTTCATCTGCTCATTCAGGTAGTACTCACGCTGGCTGCGCTCCATCTGCTTTTTGACACGACCGCGAATACGCTTTTCAACTTGCAGCAGGTCAATCTCGGCATCCAGCAGGGCCAGGACGTGTTCAACCCGGGTTTGCAAATCGATGATTTCGAGAATTTCTTGCTTCTGCTCGATCTTGAGGGCCATGTGGGCCGCCATCGTATCGACCAAGCGGCTTGGCTCATCAATGCTGTTAAGCGAGGACAACACCTCAGCCGGGACCTTTTTGCCCAACTGCACATACTGCTCAAATTGAGAAAGCAGGCTGCGTACAAACACTTCAGACTCACGCTCAGGCGCTGCGGTCTCATCAATCAAAGAGACTTCAGCACTCAGATACCCGTCAGCCTGACCAAATTTCTCGACCGCACCGCGCTGCTCACCCTCAACCAATACCTTAACGGTGCCATCTGGCAGCTTAAGCAGTTGCAAAACGGTGGCAATAGTACCCACACCATAAAGTGATTCAGCACTCGGATCGTCGTCAGCAGGGTTTTTTTGAGCCAACAGCAAGATCTGCTTGTCGCCCGTCATCGCTGCCTCAAGGGCCTCGATCGATTTCTCGCGTCCCACGAACAGTGGGATCACCATGTGCGGATACACAACGACATCACGCAACGGCAGGAGAGGCAATTCGATGGTTGTCTTCATGATTTCGCCTCTACGGCGGCCATAAGGCCGTAATCAGATGGAAGTAAGCTTGAAGCCAAGATGGGGGCTGTCTCTAAAAAAAACAAGCGCTGAAGAGCAGGAAAAACAAAGGGGCCCTAAGGCCCCTTCATTAACACGCACCATGTAACAAACAGCTACACAATTACGCGTCGGGTGCAGCCTTGGCAGTCGCTTCGTTGTTTTCATAAATCAACAACGGCTTGGACTTGCCTTCTATAACGCTTTCGTCGATCACCACTTTACTCACCTCGGATTGCGAGGGGATTTCATACATAGTGTCGAGCAAGACGCCTTCAAGAATCGAACGCAAACCACGAGCGCCTGTCTTGCGCTCAAGCGCACGCTTGGCCACAGCTTTCAAAGCATCAGCACGGAACTCGAGATCGACACCTTCCATCTCGAACAGCTTGCCGTATTGCTTGGTCAAGGCGTTCTTCGGCTCAGTGAGGATCTGCATCAACGCAGCCTCATCCAGTTCGTCCAACGTCGCCAAAACAGGAAGACGCCCGACAAACTCAGGGATCAGACCGAACTTGACCAAATCGTCAGGTTCGACTTCACGCAGGGATTCGCCAACCTTCTTGCCCTCTTCCTTGCTGCGTACTTCGGCGCTGAAGCCGATACCGCCACGCGTCGATCGAGCCTGTACAACCTTCTCCAGACCCGAGAACGCACCGCCACAGATAAAGAGAATGTTGCGGGTATCAACCTGCAAAAACTCCTGCTGCGGGTGCTTACGGCCACCCTGAGGCGGAACGGAAGCAACAGTGCCTTCAATCAATTTCAACAAGGCTTGCTGTACACCTTCACCGGAAACGTCACGGGTGATTGAAGGGTTATCAGACTTGCGCGAAATCTTGTCGATTTCATCGATGTAAACGATGCCCATCTGGGCCTTTTCTACATCGTAATCGCACTTCTGCAGCAGCTTCTGAATGATGTTTTCGACATCCTCACCCACATAACCCGCTTCGGTAAGCGTGGTTGCGTCAGCAATTGTGAAAGGCACATTCAGCAGACGAGCCAAGGTTTCCGCCAGCAGGGTTTTACCCGAACCGGTAGGACCAATAAGCAGGATGTTGCTCTTGCCAAGCTCGACATCGTCGTTCTTTTTGTCACGCTGGTTGAGGCGTTTGTAGTGGTTGTATACCGCTACAGCCAAAACCTTTTTGGCACGTTCCTGACCAATAACGTATTGATCAAGGATGCCGCTGATTTCTTTTGGCGATGGTAATTTATGCGCGCTGCTCTCGGCCTGGGCTTCCTGCACCTCCTCACGGATGATGTCATTGCACAGGTCGACGCATTCGTCGCAGATAAAGACCGAGGGGCCGGCAATCAATTTGCGCACTTCATGCTGGCTTTTGCCACAGAAGGAGCAATAGAGCAATTTGCCGTTGTCCTCGCCGTTGCGGGTGTCAGTCATTCGATCGATCCAAATCCGATAGGCTTGCAACACAAGATGAAGGCAACTGCGGGCTTTTTCAAGTCCGCAGGTGGTCGGTTAATCCAACCACCCACATTTGCGCTGCTTAAGCGGGCATTTGACGCTTGCTGAATACTGAGTCGATCAGGCCATACTCGGCTGCACGCTCGGCACTCATGAAGTTGTCACGCTCAGTATCACGCTCGATGGTCTCGAGTGTTTGACCCGTGTGATGCGCCAACAGCGAGTTCAAACGATGACGGATATTGAGGATTTCCTTGGCGTGAATGTCGATATCCGACGCCTGGCCCTGGAAACCGCCCAATGGCTGGTGAATCATCATGCGCGAGTTAGGCAAGCAGTGACGCTTGCCTGGTGCGCCGCCAGCCAACAGGAATGCACCCATGCTGCACGCTTGACCAATGCAGATGGTCGACACGTCTGGCTTGATGAACTGCATGGTGTCGTAGATCGACATACCTGCAGTTACCGAGCCGCCAGGAGAGTTGATGTAAAGATGGATGTCCTTGTCCGGGTTTTCGGCTTCAAGGAAGAGCAACTGCGCCGCAACCAGGTTCGCCATGTAATCTTCTACAGGGCCTACCAGGAAGATGATCCGCTCCTTCAACAGGCGCGAATAGATGTCATAGGCGCGCTCGCCACGGGCGGACTGCTCAACAACCATCGGGACCAAGCCGCCAGCGGCTTGAATGTCAGAGTTCTGCTGCATATAAGAATTGCGGGACATGTCCTGCAGTCACTCCCAAATAGTTCTGTCTTGAATACGCATAAGCCAGCGCGAGGCTGGCTTATGGTAGTGTTTTCCAACGAGTCCGAAATCAGTCGGCTTGTGGAGCTTCCACCGGCTTGACAGCTTCTTCGTAAGAGACCGACTTGTCGGTCACCTTAGCCTTCTGCAGAACAGTATCCACAACTTGCTCTTCCAGCACAACCGAACGAACTTCGTTCAATTGCTGGTCGTTTTTGTAGTACCAAGCTACAACCTGCTCTGGCTCCTGATAGGCGGAAGCCATTTCCTGGATCATTTCGCGAACGCGATCTTCATCAGGCTTGAGGTCGAACTGCTTAACCACTTCAGCCACGATCAGGCCCAGCACTACGCGACGCTTGGCTTGCTCTTCAAACAGCTCAGCAGGCAGTTGATCCGGCTTGATGTTACCGCCGAATTGCTGGACTGCCTGAACGCGCAGGCGGTCTACTTCGCTCGACAGCAGAGCCTTTGGCACTTCAATCGGGTTGGCAGCCAGCAGGCCTTCCATTACCTGATTTTTGACCTTGGACTTGATGGCCTGACGCAGCTCACGCTCCATGTTCTTACGAACTTCGGCGCGGAAACCTTCAATACCTGTCTCTTTAATACCGAATTGAGCGAAGAATTCTTCGTTCAATTCAGGCAGTTTTGGCTCAGAAACAGTATTCACAGTCACCGTGAACTCAGCAGTTTTACCTGCCAGGTCCAGGTTCTGGTAGTCCTCAGGGAATGTCAGGGTCAGAACGCGCTCTTCGCCTGCTTTGGCGCCGACCAGGCCATCTTCAAAGCCCGGAATCATGCGGCCCGAACCCAGTACCAACTGAGTACCCTTGGCTGAGCCGCCTGCGAATACTTCACCATCAACCTTGCCAACGAAATCGATATTCAGTTGGTCTTCGTTCTGAGCAGCACGCTCAGTCACTTCAAAGCGGGTGTTCTGCTTGCGCAGCACGTCCAGCATTTTGTCCAGGTCGGCATCAGCCACTTCAGCGCTCAGGCGCTCAACAGCGATGGTGTCCAGACCCGTGACTTCGAACTCCGGGAAAACTTCGAAAGTTGCGATGTATTCCAGATCCTTGCCTTTTTCGAACACTTTAGGTTCTACGGATGGCTGGCCCGCCGGGTTCAGCTTTTGCTCAACCACTGCTTCATAAAAAGAAGCCTGGATGATGTTGCCCAGCGCTTCTTGACGCGCATCAGCTTCGTAACGCTGACGGATCACGCTCATTGGCACCTTGCCTGGACGGAAGCCCGGGATCTTGGCCTTTTGGGCAGTCTGTTGCAGACGCTTGTTGACTTCAGCCTCAATACGCTCAGCTGGCACGCCAATGGTCATGCGACGCTCAAGAGCGGAAGTATTTTCAACAGAAACTTGCATGGATATTCCTCGTTGCACAGACGTTAGCCGGCCGTTTCCGACCCCATAATCAAGGGCATGCATTCTAGTGGGTCAAACTCAAGAAGTCACCCTACCGCATTCGTGCAAAGAAACAGCAGACACATTAATAAGGTGCAAACAATAATTTGCTTACCACCTCAGTACACATTTTTTACGCTCAAGCCCTAATTTAGAGGCTCAACAGATGCCACCCACTCACCCAGCAGACACCTGAGCACACCGTTACAAAAAACGAACGATGCGCTGCACGCATTAACGCAACACGTACAAAGCTAACCAGGAACGCATAACGAACCCGATAAATTAAATCGCCAGAACGAAAAAAGCGCAGCCCTTTTCAGGTGCTGCGCCTTTTTTCAGCTGGTAGATGAACTACCAAATTTGGTGCGGACGGAGAGACTCGAACTCTCACACCTTGCGGCGCTGGAACCTAAATCCAGTGTGTCTACCAATTCCACCACATCCGCATTTCAAACTTTTGAAGCAAAGACGCCAGACTATTAATCTGGCGTCTTTCTAAATATGGGGTGGACGAAGGGGATCGAACCCTCGACAACGGGAGTCACAATCCCGTGCTCTACCAACTGAGCTACGCCCACCATATTGCCTGTGCTGCCTGTGTTGCCTTACTTGTGCCAAAGCTGCCTAATGGCGCACCCGGCAGGACTCGAACCTGCGACCATCCGCTTAGAAGGCGGATGCTCTATCCAGCTGAGCTACGGGCGCCTTATTAATCTGTATTCTGTGACGACTACAAACTAAGTGCTTTCAGTATCACCAAGCTAGACATCAACTTCGCTCTACCTTCTTAACCAGTGCTAGGCTGTGCCCGACAAGTGCGACGAATGTTATAGGTGAGTCGGGAAGTCGTCAACTCTTTTTTGAAAAAAGTTTAGAAATATAAAGGGGTTAGGGGAATAAGCAGACCAAGCGCCTTTGCCCTCACGCCACGGCATGCGAGAATGCACGCCCTTTTTCCACCCTTTTCGATGGTTAATCACGCGTAATGACTGCACAACTAATCGACGGCAAAGCGATCGCCGCCAGCCTGCGCCAGCAGATTGCCAAACGTGTCGCCGAGCGTCACGAGCAAGGCCTGCGCACTCCTGGTCTGGCAGTGATTCTGGTAGGCAGTGATCCTGCCTCCCAGGTTTATGTTTCGCACAAGCGTAAAGACTGCGAAGAGGTAGGCTTTCTTTCACAAGCCTATGACCTGCCTTGCGACACCACCCAGCAAGCACTGACCGATCTGATCGACCGCCTTAATGAAGACGCGAACATCGATGGCATCCTGCTGCAACTGCCATTACCTGAGCACCTGGATGCATCCAAGCTATTGGAACGCATCCGCCCGGACAAAGATGTCGACGGTTTCCACCCCTATAATGTCGGCCGCCTTGCACAACGCATCCCTCTGCTGCGTCCTTGCACCCCTAAAGGCATCATGACCTTGCTGGAAAGCACCGGTCAGGATCTCTACGGGATGGACGCCGTCATTGTAGGCGCCTCCAATATTGTGGGCCGACCGATGGCGATGGAGCTGCTACTGGCAGGCTGCACCGTCACGGTCACCCACCGCTTCACCAAAGACCTGGCCGGCCACGTCGGCCGCGCCGATCTGGTCGTGGTTGCCGCCGGCAAACCGGGTCTGGTTAAAGGTGAGTGGATTAAAGAAGGCGCCATCGTGATCGACGTGGGTATCAATCGTCAGGCCGATGGCAAGCTGGTAGGCGATGTTGTGTACGAAACCGCCCTGCCCCGCGCCGGCTGGATTACACCCGTTCCAGGCGGTGTAGGCCCGATGACCCGTGCCTGCCTGCTGGAGAACACACTCTACGCAGCCGAAACCCTGCACGACTAAGCGTCTAAAACGGCATTGCCAACGGCACCTTCGGGTGCCGTTTTCATGCGCGCAGCTAAACGATCACCCAAACAAAAGCCCGCACTGGGCGGGCTTTAGCTCACAACACGAGCAACCTAGTCAGCCAGACGCCAAGTTGTCCCGCCTTTTCCGTCTTCAAGCACCACACCCATTGCGCTCAATTGATCGCGAATGCGGTCGGACTCAGCCCACTCTTTGGCCGCACGAGCGGCCAAACGCGCCTCGATCAACGCGTGCACTTGAGCAGCATCCACCTTGCCTTGCGCGCCAGCCTGCAAGAACGCGTCTGCTTCGAGCTGCAATACACCCAGCACGTCAGCCAACTGCTTGAGACGCGCAGCCAAACCCGCAGCCGCGTGCAGATCGGTTTCACGCAGGCGATTGATCTCGCGCACCATTTCAAACAGCACGGCGCACGCTTCCGGAGTACCGAAATCGTCGTTCATCACTTGGGTGAACCGCTCGACAAACGCTTCCCCACCCGCAGGCTCTGCGTTTGGCAGGCCTTTAAGTGCGTGATAGAAGCGCTCAAGCGCCGCTTTCGCGTCCTTAAGGTTGTCTTCGGAGTAGTTGATCGAACTCCGGTAGTGGCTGGACACCAGGAGGTAGCGCACCACTTCGGGGTGATATTTCTCCAGCACATCGCGAATGGTGAAGAAGTTGTTCAAGGATTTGGACATCTTTTCGCCATTGATGCGAATCATCCCGCAGTGCATCCAGGCATTGGCGTAGGTTTTACCTGTCGCCGCCTCACTCTGGGCAATTTCGTTCTCATGGTGCGGAAACTCAAGGTCACTGCCGCCACCATGAATATCGAATGTCTCGCCCAAGCAGCATGTCGACATCACCGAGCACTCGATGTGCCAGCCCGGACGCCCCGGACCCCACGGTGATTCCCAACTCGGCTCGCCCGGCTTGACGCCTTTCCACAGTACGAAATCCAGCGGATCGTCTTTGGATTCATCAACCTCGATGCGTGCGCCAATGCGCAAGTCTTCGATCTTCTTGCGCGACAGCTTGCCGTAACCCATGAACTTGGCAACGCGGTAGTACACGTCACCATTACCCGGGGCGTAGGCATAGCCTTTGTCGATCAGGGTCTGAATCATTGCGTGCATGCCCGCAATGTGATCGGTGGCTCGCGGCTCCATGTCCGGTTTACGGATGTTGAGCCGTGCTTCATCGTCATGCATCGCCGCGATCATGCGCTCGGTCAGCGCCTCAAACGTTTCGCCGTTTTCACGGGCACGGTTGATGATCTTGTCGTCGATGTCGGTGATGTTGCGCACATAGGTCAAATCGTAACCACTGAAACGCAACCAGCGGGTCACCAGGTCAAAAGCAACCATGCTGCGGCCGTGACCAAGGTGGCAGTAGTCGTATACGGTCATGCCGCACACGTACATACGCACGTTGTTGCCATCCAGAGGCTTGAACACTTCTTTGCTCTTGGTGAGCGTGTTGTAGATCGTTAACACGAAGATTTCCTTAAAACTGATTCACTGGCCCCACGAATCTCGCAAGGTCACAGTGCGATTGAATACCGGACGACCTGGCTTCGAATCCTTGATATCAGCGCAGAAATAACCTTCGCGCTCAAACTGGAAACGGTCTTCAGGCTGTGCATTGCCCAACGAAGGCTCTGCACGACAACCGGTTAAAACCTGCAGCGAGTCTGGATTGATGTTTTCCAGGAAGCCCGCACCATCTTCAGCCTTTTCAGGGTTCGCAGAGCGGAACAGTCGATCATACAAGCGCACTTCACACTCCACGCTGGCCGCTGCCGGCACCCAATGCACCACGCCTTTGACCTTCCGGCCTTCAGGGTTCTTGCCCAGGGTTTCAGGGTCGTATGAGCAATGCAGCTCAACGATGTTGCCATCGGCATCTTTGATGGCTTCGTCGGCACGAATCACGTAGCTGCCGCGCAAACGCACTTCGCCTGCTGGCTCCAGGCGCTTGTAACCTTTTGGCGGCTCTTCCATGAAGTCGTCACGGTCGATATAGATTTCACGCGCGAACGGCAACACGCGAACACCCATGTCTTCTTTCGGGTGGCACGGCAGCTCAAGGGATTCAACCTTGTCTTCAGGGTAGTTGGTGATGATGACCTTCAACGGGCGCAGTACGCACATGGCGCGCGGCGCGCTGTGGTCCAGGTCGTCGCGGATGCTGAATTCCAGCATGCCAAAGTCAACCACGCCGTCAGACCGGTTGGTGCCGACCATGTCACAGAAGTTGCGGATCGACTTGGGCGTATAACCACGGCGACGGAAACCCGACAACGTGGACATGCGCGGGTCGTCCCAGCCATTGACGTGTTTTTCATCAACCAATTGCTTGAGCTTGCGCTTGCTGGTGATGGTGTAGTTCAGGTTCAGGCGTGAAAATTCGTACTGACGCGGCTTGCTCGGCACCGGCAGGTTGTCGAGGAACCATTCGTACAGCGGACGATGCCCTTCAAATTCCAGGGTGCAGATCGAGTGAGTGATGCCCTCGATCGCATCTGACTGACCATGAGTGAAGTCATAGTTGGGGTAGATGCACCACTTGTCACCGGTTTGATGGTGATGAGCATGGCGAATGCGATACAGGATCGGATCACGCAGGTTCATGTTGGGCGAGGTCATGTCGATTTTGGCGCGCAGTACGCGCTTGCCGTCTTCGAACTCGCCCGCTTTCATGCGTGCGAACAGGTCGAGGTTTTCCTCAACGCTACGTTCACGGAACGGGCTGTTTTTACCCGGCTCGGTCAGGCTGCCGCGGTATTCCTTGGCTTGCTCGGGGGTCAGGTCGCAGACATAAGCCTTGCCCTCTTTAATGAGGTAAACCGCCCACTCATGCAATTGGTCAAAATACTGCGAGGCATAGCGCACTTCGCCGGACCACTCAAAGCCCAGCCATTTCACGTCGCTTTCAATCGCGTCGATGTATTCCTGATCTTCTTTGGCCGGGTTGGTGTCGTCAAAACGCAAGTGCGTGACGCCGCCAAACTCTTGAGCCAGCCCAAAGTTCACGCAAATGGACTTGGCGTGACCGATGTGCAGATACCCGTTGGGTTCTGGCGGGAAGCGGGTCACGATCTGTTTGCATTTACCCGAGTCAAGGTCAGCCTGAACGATTGGACGCAGGAAATTGGCCGGGACAGCAGGGCCAGCCTTTGAATTCAGAGTGGTGTCGACAGTGGGCTTGCTCATAGGATCCTTGAACATAACGAGTGCGCGGCCTGGGGCGGCCGACTAAATCAAAGCGCCTATCATAGCCGATGCTGTCAAGTCACTGACAGAGCAGGCACGCAATCAGGCGCCTTGAAATGCCTGCTTTTAATGCCCATATAGCAAAAACAGCATCGAAATGCCGGGCGGGCAGGCTAAACTCCGCCGCTGGGCCGTACCTTGGCCAAGAGCGGCACGCCATGCGCACACGCCCCACGAATTCATTAGATAGAGCGACAGCAACCATGACCCAAGTAAAACTGACGACCAACCACGGCGACATCGTGATCGAACTGAACGCTGAAAAAGCGCCGATCACCGTAGCCAACTTCATCGAATACGTAAAAGCCGGCCACTACGAAAACACCATTTTCCACCGTGTCATCGGCAACTTCATGGTTCAAGGCGGCGGTTTCGAGCCTGGCATGAAAGAAAAGAAAGACAAGCGCCCAAGCATCCAGAACGAGGCTGACAACGGCCTGTCGAACGACAAATACACCGTTGCCATGGCCCGCACCATGGAGCCGCATTCGGCATCTGCCCAGTTCTTCATCAACGTGGCTGACAACAGCTTCTTGAACCACAGCGGCAAAAACGTTCAGGGCTGGGGTTATGCCGTATTCGGTAAAGTCACCGCAGGCCAAGACGTTGTCGACAAGATCAAAGGCGTGTCGACCACCTCCAAGGCCGGTCACCAGGATGTACCCGCAGACGACGTGATCCTCGAGAAAGCCGAGATCATTGAGTGATACTGCTGATTTCAGACTTGCATCTGGAAGAGGAGCGCCCGGACATTACCCGGGCGTTTCTGGATTTCCTGACCGGGCGTGCGCGCTCGGCACAGGCGCTGTACATTCTGGGTGATTTTTTTGAAGCCTGGATTGGCGACGACGCCATGACGCCCTATCAGCGCTCAATCTGTGAGGCACTGCGCGCCCTGAGCGACAGCGGCACACCGATTTTCCTGATGCACGGCAATCGTGATTTTCTGCTTGGCCAGACCTTTTGCAAGGCCGCTGGCTGCACCCTACTCAAAGATCCGAGCGTGGTAGATTTCTACGGCGAACGGGTATTGCTGATGCACGGCGACAGCTTGTGCACCCGCGACGAAGCTTACATGCGCCTGCGACGCTACCTGCGTAATCCTGTGACGCGCTGGGTTTTACGGCACCTGCCACTGAGCACCCGGCATAAACTGGCGCGCAAACTGCGCAGTGAAAGCCGCGCCCAGACCCGCATGAAAGCCAACGACATTGTCGATGTGACCCCCGAAGAAATCCCCCGAATCATGACCCAGTACGGCGTCCACACCTTGATTCATGGCCACACCCATCGCCCGGCGATTCACAAACTGCAAATCGGCGAGCACGCCGCCAAGCGCATTGTGCTCGGTGACTGGGACCGTCAAGGCTGGGTATTGCAAGTAGATGAGCAAGGCATGCAACTGATGCCGTTTGATTTTCAGCGGGCACTACCGCCCGCCGCTTGATCTCTGCAGGCACTGCCGACGGCTGCTAGCGTTCCAAAGATCGCAGCTGTCGGCAGCGCCTGCGGGCGGGTGACAAACGATTCATCAATGCCCGCTTGCCGCTGGCCCCGCCTTCGCTGCAAACGGTGGCTTGGCCAGCCACACGATCAGAATCAACCCCATAAACAGCCAGCCCATCATCGTGAAGTAGTCCACGGTGGAGAACATGTACGCCTGGCTGGTCAGAATTTGGTCCATTTGCGCATATGCCTTGGTGCTTGCACCGCCCAGATTTTCCAGCGCATGCCGGGTAACAGGGTCATAGGTGCTCATGCTTTCACTCATGTAGGCATGATGCTGATCGGCCCGACGAATCCAGATCCAGGTGGTCAGCGATGCGGCAAAGCTGCCGCCCAACGTACGCAGGAAGGTGGCCAGCCCTGCCCCGTCGGCGATCTGCTGTGGCGGTAAGTCCGACATCAAAATGCTCAGGGTCGGCATGAAAAACAGCGCGACACCAATCCCCATAAACAACTGCACCATCGCAATGTGCTGGAAGTCCACCTCATTGGTGAACTCGGCGCGCATAAAGCAGCTCAAGCCAATGGCTAAAAAGGCCAGACCGGCCAGCAGTCGCAAATCGAACTTGTGCGCGTACTTACCCACGAACGGCGACATTAATACCGGCAAGATACCAATCGGCGCCACCGCCAAACCGGCCCAGGTGGCGGTGTAGCCCATCTGCGTTTGCAACCATTGCGGCAAGATCAGGTTGATGCCGAAGAAACCGGCATAGCCCAACACCAGCACAATGGTGCCGATTCGAAAATTACGATGAGCGAACAGACGCAGATTGACGATCGGGTGCTTGTCAGTCATTTCCCAAATCACAAACGCCGCGAGCGCAACCACCGACAGCGCCGTGCCCAAGAGGATGAAGTTGGATTCGAACCAGTCCAGGTCATTGCCTTTATCCAGTACGATTTGCAGCGCGCCCACCCCAATGATCAGGGTGATCAACCCCACGTAATCCATAGGCTGACGAGTGATTACCACCGGCCGCGCCTTCAATTGCTGGCGAACGACCATCACCGCAAAGATGCCAATCGGGATGTTAATAAAGAAGATCCACGGCCAACTGTAACTGTCGGTGATCCAGCCGCCCAAAATCGGCCCCGCAATGGGCGCGACCACCGTGACCATGGCCAGCAATGCCAGTGCCATCCCCCGTTTCGCGGGTGGGTACACCGCGATAAGCAGGGTTTGCGTCATCGGATACAAAGGCCCGGCAACCAACCCTTGAAGCACCCGAAAGCCCACCAGCTCAGGCATTGAGGTGGAGATGCCGCATAAAAAGGAGGCCAGCACGAACAAAATCGTGGCCCACAGAAACAGCTTCACCTCGCCAAAGCGTCGGCTTAACCAGCCGGTCAGCGGCAAGGCAATCGCATTACTGACAGCAAAAGAAGTAATCACCCACGTGCCCTGCTCCGAACTCACGCCCAGGTTGCCGGAGATGGTCGGCAAGGCGACGTTGGCAATGGTGGTGTCGAGCACTTGCATAAAGGTCGCCAGCGACAGGCCAATGGTGGCGAACAGCAAGCTTGGCGGGGTAAATGACGCGTTTGTACTCATCGCAAATCCTTTAAAACAGGCGGCGCAGCCCCGCCAGTGCGACGGGGCTTATGGATTGGCGAATCAACGCGTAGCGGCAGAGTTGCCCGAGGCGGCACTGTTGCTGTCGATCAGGCGCGCAATCAGCGCCTCGGCATCCGCCAGTTGCTTGTCGTACACATTGGTGGTGAAGGTGGCTTTTTGCGGCGGCTGTTGCGCCAGCACCGGGCCACTTTGGTCACGCAGGTTCACGTCCACTACCGTCGACAACCCCACTCGCAATGGATGCTGTGCCAACTGATCGGCATTGATATGAATGCGTACCGGCACTCGCTGGACGATTTTGATCCAGTTGCCCGTCGCGTTTTGCGCAGGCAACAGCGCGAACGCGCTGCCCGTACCGGCGCCAATGCTGTCGATGGAGCCGCTGTATTTCACATCGCTGCCATAAATGTCCGACTCGATCTCAACCGGCTGACCAATGCGCATGTTGTGCAACTGGGTTTCCTTGAAGTTGGCGTCGATCCACAGCTGGTTCAGGGGAATCACCGCCATTAGCGCAGTGCCCGGCTGAACTCGCTGCCCCAGTTGCACAGTGCGTTTGGCCACATAGCCCGTGACGGGCGCAATCAACGTGGTGCGGGCGTGCTCCAGGTACGCTTGGCGCAACTGCGCGGCAGCAGCCAGAACGTCCGGGTGATTGGCGACCGCAGTGTTATCCACCAAAGCCGTGGTGGTATTAAGTTGTTGCTCGGCGTTACGCAGCGCACTTTGTGCGGACGCTAGATCGTCCCGCGCATGGGACAGCTCTTCCTGAGAAATCGCCCCGCCTGCCGCCAGACTCTTACGGCGACTGTAGTTATCTTGCGCTTTCTGTACGTCAGATTTTTGTGCCGCCACTTGAGCCTTCATGCCGTCCACATTGCTGAACAGGCCACGGACCTGACGCACCGTGCGCGCCAAGTTAGCCTCGGCACTTTGCAAGCCGACTTGCGAGTCGCTCGGGTCAAAATTGAGCAATACCTGGCCTTCGTGCACCAAATCGCCATCATCGGCGCCGATGCTCACCACCGTACCGGTGACCAAAGGTGTGATTTCAACCACGTTGCCATTCACGTAAGCGTCGTCGGTACTTTCTGTCCAGCGACCATACAGCTCATGCCAGGCCCACACGCCCACCACGGCGAGCACGACCAGCAGTGCCAGAGCGCCCAGCCAGAGTTTACGTTTGCGCGTATTGCCCGCGTCTTCGGTGTGTTGCGTTTCATTCGGTGTTTGCACAGTGGCCATGACGAGTACCTGAAATTATTCTGCCAGCGAGGCTTGGGAAGGAACGGCCAGCGCCGTGTGGGCGGGCTCAAAGCCGCCGCCCAGGGCCTGCATCAATTGAATTGAGAGGTCGATCTGTTGTGCATTCACGTCTGCCAACTGACGCTGGGCCTCAAGCAATTGCTGCTCAATACTCAGCACCTCCAGATAGTTGCCGACACCCGAGCCGTAACGCTGCAACACCGTGTCGTACGAGTTCTGTGCAATCTCGGTTGCCCGCTGCTGCGCGGTGATTTGTTGACCTGTAGCGCGCAACTGCCCAAGGGTGTCGCTGACATCGCCGAGCGCCCCCACCAACATTTTGTTGTACTGCGCGACCGCCAGATCGTAGTTCGCATCTTCGGCATCCAGCCCGGCCCGTAAACGCCCGCCGTCAAAAATGGGCAGCGATACCGCCGGTGCAATGTTGAAGAAACGACTGGCTGGACCGAACAGTGCATCCCCCAGTAATGACTGGGTGCCGGCAGCGGCCGTCAAGTTGAGGTTGGGATAAAAGCGGGTCTTGGCCGCCGCGATATGTTTATTGGCTGCTTCGACGCGCCAGCGGGCCGCCACCAAGTCCGGACGACGACCGAGCAAGTCCGCAGGCAAAATGCTTGGCAGCGCCACCGCGTTGGGGGTTAACACCGCGGGACGCGCAATCTCAGCGCCACGGTCAGGCCCTTTGCCCAACAGTACGGCCAGCGCAATACGTGCAGAACTGAGCTGCTTTTGGGCGTTGATCAACTGCTCTTCAGCGCTGGCCTCCAGGCTTTCGGTTTGCTGATACTGGTAGTGGCTGTCAATACCCGAATCCAGACGACGCTGGCTCAGGTCGAGCATTTTACGGGTGCGCTCAAGATCATCTTTGGACAGGTCACGCACACTGAACGCATGCCCTAAATGGCTGTAGGCGCGGGCCACATCACTGGCCAGGGTCAGGCGTGCAGCCTGAGCATCCACTTCAGCTGCGCGCGCCTCGCCCACTGCCGCTTCCCACGCATCACGCTGGCCGCCCCACAGATCGAAGGTGTAATTGAAAGTCAGATTGATGTCGCGCTCTGTGCTGTAACGTCCGCCTTGACCGCCGGGGTCTTGCGAGCGCGAGAGCCGCGAGCGCGTGACATCAGCACCGGCATCCAGCGTTGGCATGCGCTGCGCATGAGCGGCACTGGCAGCCGCGGCCGCCTGGTGAGTGCGCGCACTGGCCACCTGCATGTCCGGGCTATCGCGCAGGGCTTCTTGAATCAGGCCGTCTAATTGCGCATCGCCCAATCGCTTCCACCAGTCCTTTGCAGGCCAGGCGGCCGGGGTGGTGCGGGCGCCACTGAGCGTTTGCCCGGCCTTCAGATGATGGGCTTGAAGGCTGACGCCTTCGGTCGCAAGCCCCTGATAATTGGCGCAACCGGCCAGTACCATCGACGCAAATACCAGACCTAAGCCTGTACGCAAGGTTGTGTCGCTCATTTTCCACCTAAGCGCTGGACCGTGATCGCGTCACCGGCAGCCAGCAGTATTTTTTTCAGGATCTGTTCAAGTTGTTGCAGTTCTTGCGCAGTAATGGCGCCCGCCAACTGGTTCATGGCGTTGGCCCCGATTTCTGGCAACTGGTCGGCCAGGGCCTGGCCGTCAACGGTCAGCACGAGCCGTACTTGACGCCTGTCGGCCTCGGAGCGTTGGCGCATCAGCAGGTTTTTTTGCTCGAGACGATCCAGCATGCGGGTCATCGATCCACTGTCCACAGACAGGTGGCGACACAGCTCCGCCGGGGTATCGACGTCAAACTGCGCCATGATGATCAGCACTTTGAACTGCGCCGCGGTGATGCCGTAAGGCTCCATGTGGCGATCAATGATGCGATCTTTAAGCAACGCGGCTCGCCCCAGGAGCAAACCCAGGGTGCAATGTTGAAAGTTATCGGGATTGAAGTGCTTCATCAGGCCACCAGGAAGCTGCCTAGGCAGTAATGTTTCGAAATATTACTGTCTAGGCAGCTAATGTCAAGAATATAAATAGCTGGCTATCTATTTAAACTTGCAGGCGCGCCGACGCTGAGGCCAGATGGCCTCCTCATTCAGGAACACAATGGGTCTTGACCTAAAACGTAAAGCTGGTGCCGCAAGCGGCTTTTATGCCTGCGCAGGGACACCGCTGTGGAAACGAAACTCGACATCCGGGGTTTCGATCAGCGCTTGCTCTGCCGCTCTGACCCGCTCGATCACCAAGGCGATGTCTTTGGCATCGCCGTATTGATAAGCCAACTTCAAGTAGCCCTGAAAATGCCGGGCCTCACTTTTGAGCAAACCGAAGTAAAACTTGCCCAGTTCTTCATCTAAATGCGGCACCAGTGCTTCAAAACGCTCGCAACTGCGGGCCTCGATAAATGCCCCTACCACCAACGTATCCACCAGTTTCACAGGTTCGTGATTGCGCACCACTTTACGCAAACCCGAGGCGTAACGCCCTGCCGACAGTTGGCGCAGTTCGATCTTGCGCTTTTTCATCAACCGCATGACCTGCTCGTGATGCACCAGTTCTTCACGTGCAAGGCGCGACATCATATTGATCAGATCAACATGCGAGTGGTACTTGGCTATCAGGCTCAACGCGGTACTGGCCGCTTTGAATTCGCAATTTTTGTGGTCGATCAGCAAGGTGTCCTGATCCGCCAATGCAGCCTTGATCCAACCATCCGGGGTGCGACAGCCGAGAAACTCATGAATTTCAGGAAGAATCACGCGCACGCTCCCGACATAGGAGAGTTGCGCAACGGACCGGCAGTTTTCACAAGAATGGCTGACATGAGGCTCACAAGGGCTGGAGTTTCAAAAGCCGCCAATTATACGGGCCACACGCCGCAGCACCAGCCTGACGGGTTGATATGCATCAACACGCACTCAACCTGCGAGCAACTATAGTGGTTGCACTTATCTTTCAAGGAGCTTCGGCCATGCAAACAATCAACAAGCTGCTGGTGGTCATCGAACCTGAGTTAATGGAAAGCCTTGCACTGAAACGCGCCAAACAGATCGCCGAAAAAATTGGAGTGCCTCTGCATCTGTTGATTTGCGACAAAGAGAACAAACACAGCTCATTGCTCCACGTGGTTGTGGCCGCGTTAAAAACTGAAGGCTTTACCGTCACCAGCGAGTGCGCTTGGCATGAGAGCAAACACCAGACCATCATCCGTACACAGCAAGACAATAATTGCGATCTGGTGATCAAACAGCACCTTCCCGACAACCCCTTGAAAAAGCTGTTGCTCACGCCAGAAGACTGGAAGCTGCTGCGTTATTGCCCATCTCCCGTGTTACTGGCCAAAAAGGCGCAGGCCTGGGAAGGCGGGGTCGTATTGGCGGCCGTGGACGTAGGCAACGACGATGCCGATCACATGGAGCTGCACAAAAGCATTGTTGACTACGGTTTCAATATCGCCAATCTGGTGAAGGGCCGCTTTAACGTAGTCAGTGCTTTTCCGGCGCCGATGCTGGCAGCCGTCGAAGCCGCGTACCCGATTGAAACGGAATACGAAGCGATTTATCGCAAGGCCTGCGAAGGCTTCCAGGCGCTATACGACATCGAAAGCAGCCGTCTGCACGTCGAAGAAGGCCCGGCCGATGTGATTATCCCGCGGGTCGCCAAACAACTGGACGCCGCCGTAACCGTGATGGGCACTGTGGCACGGACCGGTTTTTCAGGCGCCTTGATCGGTAACACCGCAGAAGTGGTCATCGACACACTGGAAAGCGACATTTTGGTGCTCAAGCCTCAAGAAATGACCCGTCATCTGGAGAAGCTGGCGTCCAAACGCTGATTGTCGGTTAGCGGCCCAGCGCATCCTTCAGAAAACTGGGAGCGATGTAACGCTGATAATGAGCTTCGGACAGCAGGAAGAATTCCCGATCAATGGCATCACGCAGCTCGGGCAAGCTCCAGTCGCGAAACTCCGGCAACAGCACCATGCCATAGGCTTGCAGCTGATTGATGACCCGCGCCCCGCGGGCAATCAGCTGATAAGCCCAGCAATATTCAGACTGATGCGGCGCAAAGCGGATTTGGCGCGCCAGCATCTGAGCCCGCAGCGCGTGCGCGTCAAAGACCTCGACCTTGCCCGCCATCACCTGCACCAACAATTGCTCAAGCCTTAGCCAGACAGCCTGCTTTTCAGCGTCGCTGTAACCGTTCCAGTGGATCACTTCATGATGGAAACGCTTGCAACCACGGCACACCAGGTCGCCGTAAACCGTTGAGCACAGGCCGATACAAGGGGTCTTGATGGTTTGATTGGGCATAGCGAAATAGAGCACTGCAGAGCGAAACAGGCGCCCATGTTAGCCCTTTGTCTAACGCAGATCACCCCTCAACCTTCAGGGGCTAACTTACCTTTGGCGCATTTTTGCCGTAGAATCGGCCTGCCTTTTAAGGCGCCAATGTCCGTTAGAAGCTGTTTTCAAAGCGTCACGAGCACAGTTGATCCTGAAGAACGGTGTGGGTGATGGGTAATTGCCATGCAACTGCCCGCACCCACCAGCACCACCCCCACCGTTCCTAGGGCGTAAAACTTTGAAAACAGCTTCTGTTGGGAATCTCTGCAACTCTGGCTAAGCGGCCCAAAAAGCCCCGCAGCGCATGAGTGCCTGGCATTCCTGGATGAGCGTCCCGGACACCCATTTGGGACCAATGATGAGGGTAATAACTGTGCTTGAAGCCTACCGCAAACATATCGAAGAGCGCGCAGCACTGGGTATCGTTCCCCAGCCGCTTAACGCCGAACAAACCGCAGGCCTGGTTGAGCTGCTGAAAAACCCGCCAGCTGGCGAAGAAGAATTCCTCGTAGACCTGATCACCAACCGCATTCCACCGGGTGTTGACGAAGCCGCCTACGTAAAAGCCGGCTTCTTGGCCGCGATCGCCAAGGGCGAAGCGTCCTCCCCACTAATCAGCAAAAAGCGCGCTGTTGAACTGCTTGGCACCATGCAAGGCGGCTACAACATCGTGACGCTGGTTGACCTGCTGGACGACGCGGAGCTGGCACCGGTTGCCGCTGCGCAACTCAAGCACACCCTGCTGATGTTTGACGCCTTCCACGACGTCGCTGAAAAAGCCAAAAACGGCAATGCCCACGCTAAAGCAGTGGTGCAATCCTGGGCTGACGGCGAGTGGTTCAAGAACCGTCCAACCCTGGCTGACAAAATCAGCCTGCGCGTGTTCAAGGTGACTGGCGAGACCAACACCGACGACCTGTCGCCTGCTCCGGACGCCTGGTCGCGCCCAGACATCCCGCTGCACGCCCTGGCCATGTTGAAAATGGCTCGTGAAGGCATCGTGCCGGACGTTCAAGGTTCCATCGGTCCGATGAAGCAAATCGAAGAAATGCGCAATGCCGGCTTCCCGATTGCCTACGTCGGTGACGTAGTCGGTACCGGTTCGTCGCGTAAATCGGCCACCAACTCGGTGCTGTGGTTCTTCGGTGACGACGTTCCTTATGTACCGAACAAGCGTGCGGGCGGCTTCTGCTTCGGCAGCAAAATCGCTCCAATCTTCTACAACACCATGGAAGATGCGGGCGCACTGCCCATCGAATTCGATGTATCGAACATCAACATGGGCGACGTGATCGACCTGTACCCGCACGCTGGCAAAGTCTGCAAGCACGGTACCGATGAAGTCATCACCACCTTCGAAATGAAGACCCCGGTGCTGTTGGACGAAGTACGCGCTGGCGGCCGAATCCCGCTGATCATCGGCCGCGGCCTGACCGAAAAGGCACGCGCCGAATTGGGTCTGGGTCCTACCGACCTGTTCAAAAAGCCGGAAGCACCCATTGAAAGCACCAAGGGCTTCACCCTGGCGCAAAAAATGGTTGGCAAGGCCTGCGGCGTGACCGGCGTTCGCCCGGGCACTTACTGCGAACCGAAAATGACCACCGTGGGCTCTCAGGACACCACCGGTCCCATGACCCGTGACGAATTGAAAGACCTGGCGTGCCTGGGCTTCTCCGCAGATCTGGTGATGCAGTCGTTCTGCCACACCGCGGCGTATCCAAAGCCGATCGACGTGACCACCCACCACACCCTGCCTGACTTCATCATGACCCGCGGCGGCGTTTCTCTGCGTCCGGGCGACGGCATCATCCACAGCTGGTTGAACCGTATGCTGCTGCCGGACACCGTCGGCACCGGTGGCGACTCCCACACACGCTTCCCGATGGGCATTTCGTTCCCGGCAGGTTCGGGTCTGGTTGCATTCGCCGCTGCCACTGGCGTTATGCCACTGGACATGCCGGAATCGATCCTGGTGCGTTTCAAAGGCGAAATGCAGCCTGGCATCACCCTGCGCGACCTGGTTCACGCCATTCCTTACGTGGCCATCCAGAAAGGTCTGCTGACCGTCGAGAAGAAAGGCAAGATCAACGAATTCTCGGGTCGCATCCTGGAAATCGAAGGTCTGGACAACCTGAGCATCGAGCAAGCGTTCGAACTGTCCGACGCCTCGGCAGAACGTTCGGCGGCTGGCTGCACCATCAAGCTGTCCAAAGAGTCGATCACTGAATACCTGAACTCCAACATCACCCTGCTGCGCTGGATGATCGGTGAAGGTTACGGCGACGCACGTACCCTTGAACGTCGCGCTCAAGCGATGGAAGCCTGGGTAGCCGACCCACAACTGATGGAAGCCGATGCGGACGCCGAATACGCTGAAATCATCGAAATCGATCTGGCCGACATCAATGAGCCTGTGCTCTGCGCGCCAAACGACCCGGATGACGCCCGTCTGCTGTCCAGCGTTGCTGGCGAGAAGATCGACGAAGTGTTCATCGGTTCGTGCATGACCAACATCGGCCACTTCCGCGCGGCGGGCAAGTTGCTGGACAAGGTCAAAGGTCAGCTGCCAACCCGTCTGTGGCTGTCGCCGCCGACCAAAATGGACGCTCACCAACTGACCGAAGAAGGCTACTACGGCATCTACGGCAAAGCTGGCGCGCGCATGGAAATGCCGGGCTGCTCGCTGTGCATGGGTAACCAGGCACGTGTAGAGCCAAACTCGACCGTTGTATCGACCTCGACCCGTAACTTCCCCAACCGTCTGGGCGACGGTGCGAACGTTTACCTGGCTTCGGCCGAGTTGGCGTCGGTGGCTTCGATCTTGGGTCGCCTGCCTACCGTTGAGGAATACATGGCCTACGCGGCAGAGATCAACACCATGGCGGCGGACGTGTATCGCTACCTGAGCTTTGATCAGATCGCCGAATTCCGTGAAGCGGCAGCCAATGCCAACATCCCGGTTATTCAAGCGTAAGCTGATGCTGTAACGAAAAAGCCCCGACTCGTGAGAGCCGGGGCTTTTTCTTGCCTGCTAGAAAGCGGCGAACTACAACAGCGGCGCCACCACTTGCTGCTTGCGCGGCCAGGCGTCCAGCACCGCCTTGAACAACGTTGCCAGAGGGATGGCAAAAAATACGCCCCAGAAGCCCCACAGGCCGCCAAACAAAAGCACTGCGCAAATGATGGCCACCGGGTGCAGGCTCACCGCCTCGGAGAACAACAGCGGCACCAACACATTACCGTCCAGCGTCTGGATGATCCCGTAGACCGCCATCAAGTAGATGAACTGGTCACTCCAACCCCACTGAAACAGGGCAATCAGGCACACCGGCACAGTCACTACCACGGCTCCCACATAGGGGACCACCACCGAAACGCCCACCAGCAGCGCCAGCAACGCCGCGTAATTGAGGTCCATGACCACAAACGCAATGTAGGTCACGCCACCGCAAATAAAGATCTCGATCACCTTGCCGCGAATGTAATTGGCAATCTGGCGGTTCATATCGTGCGCCACACGGGTGATCAACGCCCGCTCACGCGGTAAATAGCCGCGCACCCAGCGACCGATCATGGCCCGGTCCTTGAGAAAGAAGAACACCAGAATCGGCACCAACACCAGGTAGATCATCATATTGACCAGCAGTGGCAGACTGGACAGCGAAAAGGTCAATGCCAATTGCCCGAACTTGCCGATTTCGCCGCGAGCCACTTCAATGGCTTGCAGCACCTGTTCATCCGACACCAAATGCGGATACCGCTCCGGCAACAGCAGCAACAATGACTGCCACTTCGCGAGCATGCCCGGCAACTCATTGAACAGAGTGATCAGTTGATGCCACAGCAGAGGCACCACCACCACGATAAACACCAGCAGCAGCCCCATGAATAATGCGAACACCAAGCCGACCGCCGCAGCACCCGGCACGTGCATACGCTCCAGGGCCACCACCAGGCCCTGCATCAGATACGCCAACACCATACCCGCCAGCACGGGGGCCAGCATGCCGCCCAAGGTCAGTACGGCCGTAAAGGCCAGTACCAACAACACGGCCAGCACCACGGCTTCCTCATCGGAGAAATAGCGCTGAACCCAATCACGCAACACTTTGAACATCACTATTCCTTGAAAGAAGGCAACACCAAGGCTCAGGCCTTGCGCAACCAGTAACGATAGACGCCTGCCGCATCCTCTTCGCGCAACATGGCATGCCCCGCCAAGCGCGCGAACGTACGGAAATCACGTTGCGATCCTGCATCCGTAGCAATGACTTTGAGCACCGCGCCACTGGCCAGACGATTGAGTTCCAACTTGGCCTTGAGCAGCGGTAACGGGCAATTCATACCGCTGGTGTCGAGTTCCACATCATGCTGCGGCACTTCAGTCATTTATTGCTCCTCAGGCGACCATTGCGCGATTTTTTAGCCGGCTAGAATACCCCAAGCCGAGCCACCTCTGGTCGCCAGCCAAGTGTGCAGCTACAGTAAGCGCTTTACTGACTAGAGCTTAGTGCATGACTTTTCTGCGCCCGACCCTGTTGACGCTCGCTTGTCTGCTCGCATCACCGAGTTTCGCCGACGATTTGCCGTCTCTGGGCGACGCCAGTTCGTCCATCGTATCGCCGCAGCAGGAGTATCAGCTGGGTCGTGCCTGGTTGAGCATGCTACGTGGTCAGGTCTCGCAGCTTAACGATCCACAACTCAAAGACTACGTTGAAACCAGTGTTTACAAGTTGGTGGAGACAAGCCAGGTCCAGGATCGGCGCCTGGAATTCATTCTGATCAACAGCCCGCAGCTCAACGCCTTTGCCGCGCCTGGCGGGATTATCGGGGTCAACGGCGGGCTCTTTCTCAACGCGCAGACCGAAGGCGAATACGCCTCGGTACTGGCCCACGAATTGGCTCACTTGTCGCAACGTCACTTCGCACGTGGCGTAGAAGCCCAGCAACGCATGCAAATGCCGATGATGGCCGCCTTACTCGCCGGGATTATCGTTGCCGCCGCAGGCGCTGGTGACGCAGGGATCGCCGCCATTGCTGGCACCCAGGCCGCCGCCATGCAAGAGCAGCGACGCTTTTCGCGGCAGAACGAACAAGAAGCAGACCGTATCGGCATTCTTAATCTGGAGAAAGCAGGCTACGACCCACGCTCCATGCCGACCATGTTTGAACGCCTGATGCGCCAATACCGTTTTGACGGACGTCCACCTGAGTTTTTGCTCACTCACCCGGTGACAGAATCGCGCATCGCCGACACCCGCAACCGCGCCGAGCAAGCCAAACTCGGCGGCACCGAAGACAGTCTGCGCTATCAACTGATCCGTGCCCGCGTCCAGCTCAACTACGAAGAAACCCCCGGCCTGGCCGCCAAGCGTTTTCGCGTCTTGCTCGATGAAAACCCGAAAAACGATGTCGCCCGCTATGGGTTGGCGATCGCCCAAATCAAAGGCAGCCAACTCAACGAAGCCCGTGAAAATCTAAAAGTACTGCTGGAAAAGTCGCCCAACGACATCACGTACAACCTGGCGCAAATTGAACTCGACATGGCCAGCAACCGGTTAGCCGAAGCCCAACAGCGTGTCGACCGGATGCGCACGCTGTATCCGGGTAACTATCCGCTCAATCAGGCGCGCGTCGACCTGCTGCTCAAGCAAAACCGCCCGGGCGAGGCTGACAAAGCACTCGAAGCACTGCTCAAAAGTCGCCCCGACGACCCGGACGTGTGGTACTCGGTAGCAGAAACCCGGGGGCTGTCGGGCAACATCATCGGCTTGCACCAGGCGCGTGCTGAATACTTCGCATTGGTGGGGGATTATCGGCAGGCACTGCAACAGCTGGAGTTCGCAAAAAAACTCACCAACAACTTCCAGCTGTCATCGCGCATTGATGCCCGTCAACGCGATTTGCTCGATCAAGAAAGAGCCATCAAGGAAATGATGAACTGACAACGCCCGCCCCTCCCCACTGCGGGTGAGGGCAAGCTGTCATCGGGCCTGTCAGGCATTACCCGCCAGTTTCAAACGCGCTGCCTGGGTGAAGTCCAGCATACGTTTGAGCGGGCGAACGGCGTGGGGCACCAGCGCCGGATCAACAAAGATCTCGTTGGTGCCCTTTTGCAGGCACTCCAACGTACGCTCTAGCGTATTCATGGCCATCCACGGGCAATGCGCGCAACTGCGACACGCAGCGCCGTTGCCAGCCGTAGGGGCTTCGATGAAGACCTTGTCGGGGCACAACTGCTGCATTTTGTAAAAAATGCCGCGATCGGTGGCCACGATAAACGTCTTGTTGGGCAGGTTCTGCGCCGCTGCGATCAATTGGCTGGTCGAGCCAACAGCGTCTGCCAGGTCGATGACCGACTCAGGCGACTCCGGGTGAACCAGAATGGCCGCATCCGGGTACAACGCTTTCATGTCTTCAAGCTGCTTGGACTTGAACTCTTCATGGACAATGCACGCACCGTCCCACAGCAACATATCGGCACCTGTCTGACGCTGGATGTAGCGCCCCAAGTGTTTGTCCGGCCCCCAGATAATCGTCTCGCCGTTATCCATCAGGCTTTCGACGATTTCCAGCGCACAGCTTGAGGTGACGACCCAATCCGCGCGCGCCTTAACGGCGGCCGACGTGTTGGCATACACCACCACCGTGCGCTCAGGGTGCTTGTCGCAAAATGCTGAAAAAGCCTCCACCGGGCAGCCTAAGTCCAGCGAGCAGGTCGCTTCGAGCGTGGGCATTAGCACGCGCTTTTCAGGGGTGAGAATTTTTGCGGTTTCACCCATAAAGCGCACACCGGCGACCAGCACGGTTTTAGCCGGATGTGCAGCGCCGAATCGAGCCATTTCAAGGGAGTCGGAAACGCAGCCACCCGTCTCTTCTGCCAGCGCCTGAATCACAGGGTCGCAATAGAAATGGGCAACCAGCACCGCATCTTGAGCCTTGAGTTCGGCAGCAATTGCTGCACGCAACGTCGCTTCTTCAGCCTGGGTCAAGGCTTTGGGTTGCTTGGCGTCAAGGTGGGCTTGAATCAGAAAACGTTCAGAGATGTGCGTCATGTTCGCAAGACCTGCAAGCGCTTATGCGCGAAAGTCGAGTGTACCACCGGCTCCGGACCGTCAAGTCCCGCCGGGAGAATGTGTGTTATCAGGCACGGGCAAGCTATTCAGCGCGCCAAGGCTACAGAATATGCTTGAGATTCAAAAGTTTAATGTTTCAGGCAGGACGCCAGAAAGCGATTTCATGGATTACCAACCCCGCAGCCTGCCAGTGACGGGCTGCGGGCATCCCCTCTTTTATTTCAGCGCTTCAAGCACCAGATCAGCAACCGGCCCGCCTGATGCCGGGTTTTGACCGGTAATCAACCGCCCGTCAGCAATTGCATAGGCCGCCCACGGTTCGCTGGCTTTCTCGTACAGCGCACCGCGCTTCACCAACTCAGTCTCGGTCAGGTACGGCACGAACTCGGCCAACCCCGCCAACTGCTCTTCCTCATTGGAAAAACCAGTCACCTTTTTACCCTTGATTAGCAGCTCGCCGTCGGACAGCAGGATGTTAAGCAGCCCTACCGCTCCATGACACACCGAAGACACAACGCCACCCGCCTCATAAATCTCACGACTGATGGTTTGCAGGGCTACGTTGTCCGGGAAATCCCAAATCACCCCGTGACCACCCGCGTAATAAATAGCCGCGTAGACCTCAGGCTTGATGTCTTCTGGCTTGAGCGTCGCCCCCAACCGATTCATGAACGCTTTGTCGTGATACCACTGCCAATCGATATCGGCTGCCATGTCCTTGGCCAAACTGTGCGGATCAATAGGGGTGTAACCGCCCTGCGGGCTGACGTAATCCACCGTGTAGCCCGCCGCCTCAACCTTGTGTACGAAATGCACTGCCTCGCCCAACCACAATCCCGTTGCGCGCGGCAGATTCGGGTATTTCTCGACACTGGTCAGTACCACCAAAATCTTCTTGCTCATCGTAAACCTCCTGTTGATGTCGGATGTGTTCCAAGCCCTAGCCGAACGCTATTGCTTTGGCTACACACAGTCACAAATGGTTCAGCCCGGGATTGGGCTGTGAGCATAGACCACCTCACACCAGGGTCGTGTCCGGCTTGACCGTCAGGGCAGAGCCCCCGCGAGAATGAAATATTTGTTAGTTGTCCAGTGCCACAGCCGCGCAGACCATAACCCCCAGACACCGACCGTCACATGACGCACGCTCAAGGGGAAACCTGTTCCATGCAGCAAAAAAAAGGCTCAACACAGCACCACGTCATACAGTCCCTGCGCAACCTGGGCGCACACACCGCCTGCGCCTGCGCATTCACCCTTGTCACCTTAAGTGGCGCTTACGCGGCTACACCCGCGACTGACAGCATCAAAGCGTACAAATTGTGTACAGGTGCGGACAACGCCTCACACGTATTAGAAGGAACGATTGACCCAAGTACGCGCAACGACGTGACGGCCATTCATTTCAAGTCGACGGCCGCCCATGCCTCTTATGGCTGGCACAACGACCCTGAGCCGCAGTACGTGATGACCTTGTCAGGCACGCTGGCCTTCGCCACCCGCGGCGGCGAAACATTCACGCTGCATCCCGGTGAGGTGCTGGTGGCCGAAGACAACACAGGCACCGGACATCGCTGGCACATGGTCGACGATCAGCCCTGGCGGCGCGGGTATGTAGTCTTGAAGCAGGGGGCACCCGATTCATTTATCCCCAATGACCCCGTTGCGGCGAAAGCGTGCAAGCCCCTGTAGTTTCTCCACCCTGAACCCGGCAGATGGGCCGTGCAGTAGATGTACACGGACCTGTTATCCAGAGCGATTAAGTACTCGCTGAGCGTTTACGAAATCAGCGCGCCTGATACTGGTCACATCCGCCTCCCATAACGGATTTAACGGCACGTGATATCCGCTGTTTTTCGCTTGCTGAATTAGCTCGGCCATCTGCTGACGGTCCTCAATCACACACATTTCGTCAAACCCCTCAAGCTTGACGGGCAAGAAGAACGTGGCCGGATAGTTGGCAGCGGCCTCACTCGCCGGACTACCGGAGTCTGCGTTGTGATGAACCACGCGCTCCCCCGTACCAACCAAAGCCGCGTTGATCACAGGAATCATCTCAGCGATACGGCGCGTGGCATTACCGATCTCAGAACATTCCTTGCGATAAAAATTGCTGGCACTTGCATAAGCCTGACGCAGTTCGGGCGCCAGATTTTTAGGGCGTGAATCGGTTGTGCGATCGATGTATCCATCAATGCGAGCCCTGAACAGACCGTGCGCTATATCCTGAACCGGCAGGTTATCTTGCGTCCCAAGATCGCTTAAATGAGGCCCGACCAGATGCAAGTCATAGTCAGCCGTCAGCGCCTTGCCCCCGGCTGTTTTTGCCAGTACTTCCAGCGGTTTTCCTTGCTGGCTGATCTGATATAAACCCTGCGCTGCGTCCACTGCCGGTGCGGCTTCGAACAGGTAACGCTCACCACTGGGCGCTTTTGCGCTAAACCTGATGCAACCCTCGGCATTCGCAGCCTGCATGTCGGTAATCAGATCACCGGCCAACAACGTGTGCAGGCGCTCTCTGGAAACCACCAGTGGGATGGCAACGGCGTGACCGTTTTCTATGCATTCACGCGTCTGCCCGTTGAATTTTTCAATACGCGCAGGGTCCGACGCCCGACACCCTTCTAGCTTGCTGAACGCTTGATCGACACAGATCATCCCGGCCTGAGGCCCCCAATTGGCGCTCTTGCCTTTGATGTGGAAATCTTTGGTGGGGTGCCCCTCCTCGATCAGCCCTGTCGCCACGGCTTCAACCGGGCGAATGCCAATAATGCAGTTGTGCTCTTTCGCAATGCTCTGCAAGGGCACCAAGTGACTGGCCACAATGCCAGTACGATGCTGAACTTTTTCCAGGAGCAACAACATCCGCGCGGCATCAGATTCAGGTCTGGCGGTGCAGACTTCTTGCTCTTTTAACCGGCTCAGCGATTGAAGGCTGGAGCCACAGGGCCGAATAGCACTTAGCGAGGAGATACTCATTCCTGACTCCGGATAATGAACGTATACACACGTTAGTACCCCCAAAGCGCACAACGGCTCCCGCCGATCTCCCCCCAATTGAATCAGCCCGTATCAAACGTGACGCACGCGACAACCCGCCATGCCGCGATCACGCCAAATCGCGGGCACAAAAAAGCCGGTTAATCCTTAGGATTAGACCGGCTGTTTTGGTGTAGCGATATGGTGGGTCGTGTGGGATTCGAACCTACGACCAATTGGTTAAAAGCCAACTGCTCTACCAACTGAGCTAACGACCCGCTTCGTTGTGGGACGTATAATACTGATTTTTAACGAGAATTCAACACCCGATTAAAAATAAATACCAAATAAATCAAAAATAGCGGGTTGGGTCTTTAATTCCGGCCGCTGCAAAGCCTTCTGCGCGCAAGCGGCAGCTGTCACATTTACCGCATGCACGCCCCTGACCATCAGCCTGGTAGCAAGAAACCGTCAACGAGTAATCGACGCCCAGCTTTACTCCGGCCTGTACGATTTGTGCCTTACTCATATTTTGCAGAGGCGCTTGAATCTTGAAGCCCTGCCCCTCCACACCTGCCTTAGTCGCCAGGTTGGCCATCACTTCGAAGGCCTCAACAAACTCAGGTCGGCAATCCGGGTAGCCCGAATAATCCACCGCATTGACGCCGATGAAGATGTCGCGTGCGCTCAGCACTTCTGCCCAGCCCAGCGCCAATGACAGGAATACCGTGTTTCGCGCCGGCACATAAGTCACCGGAATGCCTTCGCTTGGCGCCTCAGGCACATCGATAGAGCTGTCCGTCAGCGCTGAACCGCCAATGCCGTCCAGGCTCAGGCCGATGACCTTGTGCTCAATGGCTCCCAAGTCGCGCGCAACCCGAGCGGCAGCGTCCAGTTCAGCACGATGGCGCTGCCCGTAATCAAAGCTCATGGTGTAGCAGCTATACCCTTCGGCACGCGCCATCGCTACGACGGTCGCAGAATCAAGACCGCCCGACAGCAGGATTACCGCTCTTTTTTCAGTGGCTAACGATTGTTCAGTCATTTCAGCGCCCCGGCTCATCATTCCATAGATATTTGTGCAACTGCATCTGCAAGCGCACAGGCAAGTTATCCGCCACGATCCAGTCAGCCAGATCGCGCGCAGGCAAATCGTGGTGGCTCGGAGAGAACAACACCTCACCGGCACGCCGCTCCAAACCGTACTCAATCAACTTGGAGACCGCCCAGTCGTAGTCGTCGCGCGAACAGATCACAAATTTGACCTGATCATTACGCGTCAACAGGGCGATATTGTCATAGAGATTGCGATGGGACTCTTTAGAGTCCGGGGTTTTCAAGTCGAGGACGCGGCTGACACGCGGATCGACAGCTGATATGTCCAGCGCACCACTGGTCTCGATAGAGACCTCGTAGCCAGCATCACAAAGCTGCTTGAGAAGTGGAATCGCGTTGGGTTGAGCCAACGGCTCACCACCGGTCACGCAAACGTAACGCGCACGAAAACCAGCGACTTGCTCAAGGATGCTGTCGAGGGAGCGCACAGTGCCACCACTGAAGGCATAAGCGCTGTCGCAGTAGCCGCATCGCAAAGGGCAGCCAGTGAGACGTACAAAAACGGTGGGCAAGCCAGCCGTTCGCGTTTCACCCTGTAACGAGTAAAAAACTTCGGTAATTCTTAATGTGTCTTGCATATCCGCCACGGGCGTAACAGCTAAACAGGCTGTCCGCCTCCGTCAGGCACTCCAAAGAATCTGCCTGCGCAGGACTCAGAAGAGCGTATTTCATAAAAGGGCGTGGATTCTAACGAAAAAACCCGCGACAGGCGCGGGTTTCTCGATGAAAGCTTGGTGGACTCACATACGCTGCAAATCGCGTTGAGCCAACTGCGCAGCGGATGTGCCCGGATACTGGGCCACCACTTGCTGCAAAATGCCTTTGACTTTGTCGGTATGCCCCAAGCGGCGCTCTACATCAGCCAGCTTGTACAACGAGTCCGGCACTTTGCCATGCTTTGGATACAACTGACTGACTTTGGCAAACGCCTGACCGGCAGCTTGCAAATCGCCCTTGGCCAAGTTCACTTCACCCAACCAGTACTGAGCATTGCCCGCGTATTGGCTGTTTGGGTATTTGCGCAGAAAAGCAGTAAATGCCTGACTGGCTTTATCGAAATCCTTGGCCTTGATCAAATCGAAAGCCGCATCGTAATAGAGCTTTTCTTTCGCCGGATCAGCAGGTTCAGTACTTGCAGCCACCTGAGGTGCAGGCGCTGCGGTATTGCCGGCGGCATTGGTTGCGCCACCAGCAGAAGAATTATCAGGCGTGGCAGCAGGAGCAATGCCAGCACCAATACGCCGATCAAGTTCCTGGTATCGCTCCAGGCTTTCTTGCTTCATGCGCGATACATCATTTTGCAGAACCTCAATCACACCTTGCTGGCGTGCTATCTGTTCCTGCATTTGTTGCAACTGGTTGAACAGCTCGCCCTGTGCCGAGACAGGGGCCGAAACCCCTCCCCCGGCATAGGCGCCGCTCGCACCGTAACCCGTTGACGGATAACTCCCCCCGCTATTGTTATAGCCAGAATTGTCATCGACCACAGGAACCGCAGCCCAGGCCGCAAGCGGCATGAGGCTGAGAGTCAGAATAGTTACAGCGCGGCGGCACGTTCGCATGACGAATTACTTACGCAGTTCGACGCGACGGTTTTGAGCCCACGACTGTTCGTCGTTGCCAGTAGCGATTGGACGCTCTTTACCGTAGGACACCAGCTCCAGCTGTGCTGGGGAAACACCTTGCAGTACCAGGTAGCGTTGAACGGCTTTCGCACGACGCTCGCCCAGAGCCATGTTGTACTCACGAGTACCACGGGCGTCAGTGTTACCTTCCAGAACAACGCGAGCGCCGTTAGCTTTCAGGTCTTTTGCGTGAACGTCCAGAGCGCGCATTGCTTCTGGTTTCAGGTCCGAACTGTCGTATTCGAAGTAGAAAACAGTGATCGCGCGCAGAGCAGCTTCTTCACTCAGGGAGCCATCAACAGCGCCTGTGTTTGCGCCGTAACCAGCGTTTGGATCAACAGCAGCGCCTTCACCGGCATTGTCGCCGCCTTTGGACGAGCAACCTACAGCTACAGCCATGGCCAGTGCCAGCGCAGCAAATTTACCAAACTTCAGCATTTCCATCGTAAAACTCCTAATGAACCCCAAGTGTTAAGTGCAACGTAAAGCTATCACCACGTCAGTTCAGGTAAGGGGACCAGGAAGGTTCTCTGACTTCGCCTTGAGCGGTAGGAAGAGGGAGCCTTACGCGTCCGTTAATGGACACGAGCATCAAGACTCCCCGGCCCTGCTGGCGGGTGGCGTAGATTACCATGGTGCCGTTGGGTGCAACAGTAGCTGACTCATCAAGGTTGGTATCTGTAAGGATTTTTACACTTCCGCGCTGCAAATCTTGCGCTGCAACTCGGAAATTAGTGAATCCGTCCTGACGATGAATCATTACCAGGGTCTTTTCATCAGCCGAAAGCTTCGGACTGGCGTTGTAGTTCCCGATAAATGTCACACGCTCTGCATTACCGCTACCGACTGTGGTTTTGTAGATTTGCGGTTTACCGCCACGGTCAGAGGTGAAGTAGATGGTAGACCCATCCTTACCCCAGAACGGTTCGGTATCGATAGCAGGGCTGTTAGTCACACGCGTCAGTTGGCGGGAAGCCAGGTCCATCACGTAGATTTCAGCGTTGCCATCTTTGGACAACACAAACGCCAGCTTCGAACCGTCCGGCGACCATGCAGGCGCACCATTCAAGCCTTCAAAGTTGGTAATTTGCTCACGACGACCGGTATCAATGTTCTGCATAAAGATACGCGGGCGTTTCTGTTCGAACGATACATAAGCAATACGCTTGCCGTCCGGCGCAAAACGTGGCGACAGGATAGGTTCACGCGATTGCAACAACGTCACCGCGCGAGCGCCGTCGTAGTCGGAGCGCTGCAAGGTGTAACGGGTATTGGTGGCACTGGCACGCTCAGCGGTCACATAAAGCAGACGCGTCGAGAATGCACCTTTAATACCAGTCAGTTTTTCAAACGACTGATCGGAGATGTAGTGCGCCATGTCACGCAACTGTTCGGCGGTGCCCGAAACGCTGCCCGTCAACACTGGCTGCTCGGTAGCCACGTTGAACAAGGCATATTGCACCTGCAGGCGCCCGCCCGCCGGGACAATGTTACCGACCATAACGTACTGGGCACCCAGCGCTTTCCAGTCACGGAAAATGACTTCGCTGGCCTGGGCGGGCAAGCTGATCATGTTCTGCTTTGGAATCGGCGCGTAATAACCCGAGTTGCGCAGGTCGTTGCCGATAATTTCAGCCATGTCATCCGGCAGAACAGCCCCGCCCTGCCAACCAAACGGAACCACCGCAATCGGGGTTGCCCGGTCGCTACCACTGGTGACCAGAATGTTCTTCTCTTCAGCCATCGCCATCCCTGCAAAGCAGCAGACGACGACTAGCAGTCCTCGAAAAAAGTTAATCACAAGGCTAGATCCTCAGGTGTGAATGTCATCTTGAATGATCGATAAGGATTAAATTCGCTGGGTTTCAAACCCTGCATCTCCGTTAAACGGCCAATGTTCTTGACCGCCGCCACAGCAGAGCTGTCGAAAGGCCCGTCACCACTGGATTTGGCAACCGTCACTGACGTTACCGTGCCATCTGGCAACATGCCGATTTGCAGAACCACTGTCATGTTCTTGCGAGCCGATGGTGGGCGCGCCCAACCCTCTGCTGCCCGGGCACGAATCAGGTCATCAAAACTACCGGCGACCTCATCGCCCTGCTCCTCTGCCAAGGCTTGTTGACGTTGCGGCGTGTCGGAAAGCAAATCTGCCAAGGCTT
This sequence comes from Pseudomonas sp. TAA207, assembly GCF_001529285.1. NCBI lineage: Bacteria > Pseudomonadati > Pseudomonadota > Gammaproteobacteria > Pseudomonadales > Pseudomonadaceae > Pseudomonas > Pseudomonas sp. TAA207. The sequence continues at coordinate 122,295 of NZ_LLWJ01000064.1, forward strand.
GCGCCTTTTTCTCTTCGGTCGATTTACGCGCGGCTTCTACTGCCTTTTTCTTGGCAGCATCAGCTGACGCCTTTTTCTTCGCATCTTCGGCGGCTTTCTTTTTCGCCTCGTCTGCTACGGCCTTTTTCTTGGCATCTTCAGCCGCTTTCTTCTTCGCATCTTCGACAATCTTTTTCTTGGCGTCTTCGGCGGCCTTTTTCTTCGCCTCTTCTTCAGCGGCTTTTTTGGCCTCTTCCTCAGATTTCTTCTTGGCTATATCAGCCAGTTTTTTCTCTTCAGCCTTTTTAGCGTCGGTGGCCTTTTTAGCATCGTCAGCTTTTTTGGCTTCATCGGCCTTTTTAGCTTCATCAGCCTTTTTGGCTTCACTCGCCTTGGCTTCGTCCGCCTTCTTGGCCTCAGCTGCTTTTTCGGCAGCCTCTTCTTTCTTTTGTTCCGCCGCTTTTACCGCCTCTTGCTCAACCTTTTTCTGCTCCATCTGCTCAGCTTCGGTCTGACGCGCGGCAGATTTCTTGGCCTCACCCGCAATCTTTTGATTGGTCTGGGTGGTTGCCTGACTCTTGGACTTCAGTTGATACAAGGTCGCTTGAACAATCGGCTTGGACGGTGGCAACTCCGGTGTCATGGCAAAACTGGCGAAGAGCATGCCAAAAATCAGGACGTGCAGTGCCACCGCCCACACTGTAGGCCAAAAAAAGTTTTCAGAGGCGGACGGCTCCCGCTGTTCGCGCATCAGGGAGCCTCGGTTATCAAGCCAACGTTACCGACCCCGGCTTTCTGCAAGCCGCCCATGGCACCCATCACCGCGCCATAGTCCACGGTCTTGTCACCCCGAATGAAGACTTGAGTATGCTTTCCGCCTTCGTTACCGGCGCGGATGATTTTAGTCACCGCATCCGTCATCTGCGGCAAGGTCATGGCCTTGTCCATCTGCTTTTCGGTATCAACTTCGCTGCCAAGGTTCCAGAAATAGGTCTTGTCAGCCTTGATCGAAATAGTCAAAACCTGAGTGTTGTTGTCTTGCGGCAAGGCCTCGCTGGAGACCTTGGGCAAATCCACTTTCACACCCTGGTTAAGCATGGGCGCAGTCACCATGAAAATGACCAGCAGTACCAGCATCACGTCGATGTATGGCACAACGTTCATCTCGGCGACCGGCTTGCGCTTTTTGCGAGCTCGAGCGATTAAAGCCATTGGGAATTACCTGCTTATTCTTCGCTGGTGTGCACTTTACGGTGCAGGATCGCCTGGAATTCATCGGCGAAGGTGTAGTAGCGACCGATCAGGGTTTCGCTACGCGCAGCAAAACGGTTGTAGGCAATAACTGCCGGAATGGCCGCGAACAAACCAATGGCCGTTGCAATCAACGCTTCGGCAATGCCGGGCGCTACGGTGGCCAGCGTCGCTTGCTGAGCCGTGGCCAGTCCACGGAAAGAGTTCATGATGCCCCAAACCGTACCAAACAGACCGATGTACGGGCTTACCGAACCGACAGTGGCCAGAAACGGCAAGCTTTGTTCCAGCTTCTCTTCTTCACGGGAGATCGCCACGCGCATGGCACGCGCAACACCTTCCATGACCGCTTCGGGGTCAACGCCCGGCTGTTGGCGCAGGCGAGAAAACTCTTTGAAACCGGCACGAAAGATCTGCTCAACGCCGGAGTCCGGGTCAGGGTTGCTGCCGGCCTGACGGTACAGTTTTGACAAGTCGATACCCGACCAGAAGCGCTCTTCAAAGCTTTCAAGAGCACGCCGACCTGCGCGCAGCATCGTGCTGCGCTGAAAAATCATGACCCAAGAGGTCACCGATGCGGCCAGCAGGGTCAACATTACCAACTGCACAACAATGCTGGCATTGCTGACCAAGCTCCACATGGAGGAATGGTCGACGACGTTAGCTTCCACGCTTTATCTCCTGCTCTAAATGTTTACCCGCGCCGCTCACGTCGGCAAAGGCCGTACGTAAAGCTTCGGGAATGGCCCGGGGTTTAAAACTATCGGCGCGCACGCAGGCGACCAAAAACTGCCCTTCACAGAGTAGCGTTGAGTCCGCAGCCCGCCAGACCTGCTGCTTGAAACGCAGGCTGGCACGGTTGAGTTCCATTACGTGCGCACTTACCAACAATTCGTCGTCCAGTCGCGCCGGTGCGTAGTAACGCGCCTCGCTGGAATGCACGACGAACAACAGGTTCTCACCCGCCAGCGCAGATTGGGCAAAGCCCAGTTCCCGCAGCCTTTCGGTTCGAGCCCGCTCCATAAACTTAAGGTAATTGACGTAATACACGACGCCACCCGCATCGGTGTCTTCGTAATAAACGCGACAGCGATGTGCGAACGGCTCCAGCCTGTTTTGCGCGCGCATACTCTAGTGCTTACTCCTCAGGTTGCCAATCCGCCAAACCACTGTTTTTCACTCTTCTTAGACTTTAAGACCCAAGATTTTCAGCGCCAGCCTTTGAGACATCAAAAACGACAAAAAAATCGACCCGTGATGGCTAATTAATCGTCCACTGCATTCAAAAATACGTCCTCGGTCGGCATCTCACCCAAGCGCGATGGAATGTTCAGACCGAAGTGCAAATACGCATGCCGGGTCACGACGCGACCGCGCGGCGTACGCATGATGTAGCCCTGCTGAATCAGATACGGTTCAAGCACATCTTCAATGGTATGGCGCTCCTCGCTGATCGCCGCCGCCAAGCTGTCGATCCCCACCGGCCCACCATCGAATTTCTCGATCATGGTCAGCAACAAACGTCTGTCCTGATGATCGAAGCCATGCTCATCCACATCCAGCAGGTTTAACGCCAGGTCAGCCACAGGCTTGGTGATATGCCCTTTGGCCCGCACTTCAGCAAAGTCGCGAACACGACGCAACAAACGGTTGGCGATTCGCGGCGTACCGCGCGCACGCCGGGCAATCTCATATGCCCCCTCAGGGTCAAGCGGCAAACCGAAAATACCGGCAGAGCGACTGACAATCGTCGCTAGGTCATCGGTACTGTAAAACTCCAGACGCTGCACAATGCCGAAGCGGTCACGCAGAGGATTGGTCAGCATGCCAGCGCGGGTCGTCGCCCCAACCAGCGTAAACGGCGGTAAATCCAGCTTGATCGAACGCGCAGCGGGCCCTTCGCCAATCATGATATCGAGCTGGAAGTCCTCCATTGCCGGGTACAGCACTTCTTCGACGATGGGTGAAAGTCGATGGATTTCATCAATAAACAGTACGTCATGCGGCTCAAGGTTGGTCAGCAAAGCCGCCAAATCGCCCGGACGCTCCAGCACAGGGCCGGAGGTGCTTTTGATCGAGACACCCATTTCCTGAGCAATGATGTTAGCCAGCGTGGTTTTACCCAACCCGGGCGGGCCGAAAATCAAGGTGTGATCCAGTGACTCAGAACGCCCGCGCGCGGCCTGAATAAACAGCTCCATTTGCTCACGCACCGTCGGCTGACCAATGTAGTCAGCCAGGCTCAATGGACGAATCGCCCGGTCCTGGACCTCTTCGCGGTCGCGCCCGCTGGAGGCGGTTATCAAACGGTCAGCTTCAATCACTTAAATCATTCCCTTAAGGGCACGGCGAATCATGTCTTCACTGCTCAAGGTCTTGTCCTTGATCGCTGACACGGCCTTGCTCGCTTCCTGAGGCTTGTACCCCAAAGAAATCAAAGCACTGACCGCGTCGCTTTCAGCACTGGCAACTTGCACAGGTGCATCCGGCTGATTAGGCACCAGGGCAAACATGCTCGGCACTTGCTCCCACGCCTTGAATCGATCTTTGAGTTCGACCAACAAGCGCTCAGCTGTTTTTTTGCCGACGCCCGGCACCTTGGTCAGCGCTGAGGTGTCCTGCGCCTGAACGCAGCGCACCAGCTCATCGACTTCCAGGCTGGACATCAAGGCCAAGGCCAGCTTGGGGCCAACGCCATTGAGCCGGATCAGCTCGCGAAAGAAGTCACGCTCTCGCTTACCAATGAAACCATAGAGCAACTGTGCATCTTCGCGAACCACTAAATGCGTGTGCAGGGTCAGCGGCTCACCAATGGATGGCAAGCGGTACAGCGTGGTCATTGGCACTTCCAACTCATAACCCAAGCCGTTGACATCCAGAATCAGATGGGGCGGCTGTTTTTCAGCCAGAGTGCCACGCAAGCGTCCAATCACGTTTTAGATCCTTTTCTCTGGCCAGAACAACGCCTGGCTCACAAGACAGCAGCGAGGAGTAACTGCGGGAGCGATCACCCGCACGCTTAATAAAGTAAAAGCCATCATTTCAAAGGCGCAGACGACCACCACGACTACGTGCCGCACCCAAGCCGTGGGGCAACAGGCTTGAGCGGGTATGGGCATGGCACAACGCAATCGCCAGCGCATCCGAAGCGTCAATCTGCGGCTTGGAGGTGAGCTTGAGCAAATGCATGACCATCATCATGACCTGCTCTTTGTTCGCCCCACCCGTGCCCGCGACCGCCTGTTTGATTTGCGTGGCGGTGTACTCGGCAATTTCCAGGCTTTCTTCACCACCTGCAACAATGGCCGCCCCCCGTGCCTGCCCCAGCTTTAGCGCGGAATCAGCGTTGCGCCCCATGAACACCTTTTCGATGCCCATGGTAACCGGCCCGTACGTCTGAATGACCTCGCGCACACCGCGATACACGATCTGCAACCGCTCATGCATTTCGCCGTTACCCGTACGAATACACCCCGAAGCCACGTACACGCAGCCACGCCCCGTGTCTCGCACCACGCCATAGCCAGTGATTCGCGAGCCAGGATCAATACCAAGAATAAGAGTCATAACGCCTACAGCTTTTGAAGTGATGCCCTCGGGCATTAACCCGGACAGCTTAAAGGCAGAAGCCGGAGGTGCACAGCCTGCGATCATCGCGGCGTTGCACCTCCGGCTTCCAAGGTCGCAGCAGGTATCAGGCTAGCTGTTCCAGCACCGCTTCGGGTATTTCGGCATTGGAATAGACGTTTTGCACGTCATCCAGGTCTTCAAGCATATCGATCAGCTTGAGCACTTTTTCAGCCCCCTCCAGATCAAGCTCGGCACTGGTGGTGGGTAGCATGACAATTTCAGCATCGACCGGTTTGAACCCTGCCGCTTCCAAAGCATTGCGCACCGCATAAAAGCTGGAAAACGAGGTAAAGACATCGATGGAACCGTCTTCATTGGTTACGACATCATCGGCATCTGCCTCCATCGCCGCTTCCATCAACGCATCTTCGTCAATACCGGCAGCGTAGGAAATCTGACCTTTACGCTCGAACAGGTAGGCCACCGAGCCATCGGTCCCCAAATTGCCACCGCACTTGCTGAACGCATGACGCACAGCTGCGGCCGTGCGGTTACGGTTGTCCGTCATGCATTCGACCATGACCGCCACACCGCCCGGGCCGTAGCCTTCGTAAGTCAGCTCGACCATGTCGTCGGTTTCAGCTGCGCCTGTACCGCGCGACACCGCCCGATCAATGATGTCGCGGCTCATGTTGGCGCCCAGCGCCTTGTCCAGCGCCAGCCGCAGACGAGGGTTGGTGCCCGGATCGCCACCACCCTGACGGGCAGCAACCGTCAGCTCACGAATCCACTTGGTGAAGATCTTGCCTTTTTTGGCATCCTGACGCTCTTTGCGGTGCTTGATGTTCGCCCACTTAGAATGACCTGCCATAACCTACTCCGAATCCTTGTGTGAAACCTTGCCCGGCCCTGCCCGTGAACACAGCCCGGCAATAAAAATGCTCGACCCCAACGACGAAGGCGCATCCGGGGATGCGCCTTTGTGGGCCAGTTTTACTCAGCCTTAGGCTGTTCACGCAAACGAATGTGCAGCTCACGCAGCGCCTTGGCATCGACCAGGCCAGGGGCTTGGGTCATGACACACGCAGCACTCTGGGTTTTCGGGAACGCAATCACTTCACGAATCGATTGAGCGCCTGTCATCAGCATCACCAAGCGATCCAGACCGAAAGCCAGGCCACCGTGAGGCGGTGCTCCGTACTTCAGAGCATCCAGCAGGAAGCCGAATTTCTCTTCTTGCTCTGCCTCTTCGATACCCAGCAAGCGGAATACGGCCTGCTGCATTTCTTTACGGTGGATACGGATCGAGCCGCCACCCAACTCAGTGCCGTTCAGCACCATGTCGTAGGCACGCGAAATAGCGGTAGCCGGGTTGGCTTCCAGCTCTTCTGGCGAGCACTTCGGCGCTGTGAACGGGTGGTGCAAGGCGCTGAAGCTGCCGTCTTCGTTCTCTTCGAACATCGGGAAGTCAACGACCCACATCGGTGCCCACTCGCACGTCAGCAAGTTCAGGTCATTACCGACCTTGATGCGCAGCGCACCCAAGGCTTCGCTAACGATCTTGGCTTTGTCGGCGCCGAAGAAGACGATGTCACCATCGACTGCACCTACGCGGTCCAGAATCACATTGAGGTTAGCCTCAGGAATGTTTTTCACGATCGGCGATTGCAGACCCTCAACACCTTTGGCGCGCTCATTGACCTTGATGTACGCCAGGCCACGGGCACCGTAGATGCCGACAAACTTGGTGTAGTCGTCGATCTTGCTGCGTGGCATGCTCGCGCCGCCAGGAACGCGCAGGGCGGCGACACGGCTTTTCGGGTCATTGGCAGGGCCGCTGAACACTTTGAATTCAACGTCTTTGAGCTGGTCGGCAACGTCGACCAGTTCCAGCGGGTTACGCAGGTCTGGTTTGTCGGAACCGTAGCGGCGCATGGCTTCTTCGAAAGTCATGTGCGGGAACTCGCCGAACTCCAGATCCAGCACTTCCTTGAACAGGTTGCGGATCATGCCTTCGGTCAGGCCCATGATGTCTTTTTCATCAAGGAAGCTGGTTTCGATATCGATCTGAGTGAACTCAGGCTGACGGTCAGCACGCAGGTCTTCATCGCGGAAACATTTGGCGATCTGGTAGTAACGGTCAAAACCGGCAACCATCAGCAGTTGCTTGAACAGCTGTGGCGATTGCGGCAGGGCAAAGAAGCTGCCCGCATGGGTACGGCTTGGCACCAGATAGTCACGAGCACCTTCAGGGGTCGCACGGGTGAGAATCGGCGTTTCAACGTCCAGGAAACCGTTTTCATCCAGGTAACGGCGAATACTGGTGGTCATGCGCGAACGCAGACGCAGCTTTTCGAGCATTTCAGGACGGCGCAGATCGATGAAGCGATAACGCAAACGCGTTTCTTCGCCTACATCCGAGAATTCATTGAGCGGAAACGGCGGGGTTTCAGCTTCGTTCAGTACTTCCAGCTCATAGCCCAGCACTTCGATCATGCCCGACGCCATGTTGGTGTTGCCTGCACCCGCCGGACGCAAGCGCACCTTGCCGGTAATCTTGACGACGTACTCACTGCGCACGCGGTCGGCGGCAGCGAAGGACTCAGCGCGGTCCGGATCGAAAACCACTTGGGCCAGACCGTCACGATCACGGATATCGAGGAAAATCACCCCACCGTGGTCACGGCGACGGTGAACCCATCCGCAAAGGGTAATTTCCTGGCCTTCCAGGCTTTCGTTCAGTTGGCCGCAATAATGGCTGCGCATCATGGTAGTGGTTTCACTTCTCGTAATTCGAAATTCGGTGGAGGTCTTGCGCACCGTCGGTGCTGATAAAGTGCAAGAGCCCGCTCATATTCAGACTGCTTTCGCTCAATCTCAGTCGGATTTGTCGCCGCCTGCCAGATTCTTTTTCGAGCCTGTCTTGAAGTCTGTTTCGTACCATCCGGTTCCGCTCAAGCGAAAGCCTGGCATGGACAGCATCTTCTTCAACTCAGGCGCCTGACAGGCAGGACAATCAACCAGTGGTGAATCACTGATTTTTTGAATGGCTTCCAACTGATGACCACAGGAAGCGCATTGATAATCGTACATGGGCATTGGCGTATCTCGACAATCCGTTAGCGGCAACCCCTACAGAGGGCCACAAAGCGCGAGATTATATCTGTTAAATCGAGCCTTTGCAGCCGCACGAATGACCAGAACGAACTAAAGGCATCATAAATATCGATCGATTACAAGCCGCTGCGCGCAAGCACTGCCTTTCACAACCTGCCGCTCACCCCCAAAAGAACTGCTTTTGAGACGTCCCCGCCACTCCTCGTGCCGCACCGGACAAATGCATAACGCACACAACCCGGATCAAGCCACTGAAATTCTTCACCCCCCCATGCCGCAAATGCACCTCCCTGTCGACATAGGACAACAAGGCATTGATTGAACAATCATTGATACGCGCAATATCAGCGAGCACCTCCCAATAGATTTCTTCAAGTCTTAAACAGGTGGCAAAACCATTTAACCTCACCGACCGGGATAACGGCCGAGCCAATGACATTTCAAACTCAAGAATAGCCGGATCGATCTTGACTCTTTGCACCAACCTGCTACCCACACCTTCATGCCGAATTAATCGCCCCATAATTAGAGCACTCCATTGCAACACCATTTAAGTTGATTGATATTTGTTGTAACGCACTCACATAAAACAATATGTAAAACTTCTTATCCAGCGGATCTCCCCCTCAAACACGTAGGAGCCATCTCGATAGGAGCGATGAATTCGAGCGCCCCGCCCCCTCAAGAGCGGCGATTTAAAGGTGGGCCGGCATTGAGCGCTGCACGCGCGCATCATCGTCAAAGACACAGCCCCCTCGCACCACAAGATCCAGCGTCCCGCTCCCCAGACAAGTTAACGAAAAAAGACTCGGGGCAGCGTGCTCATTCAGCACAGAACCCACCCTCTTTTAACTATCAACTGATCAGCCGCACTCAACACGATCATTAATAAAACCTAATCCAGCGCCACAAACTAAAAGACCCCGCACTTAATTCAACCAAAAAATATACACAACTTTCTCAACACAAGGCACCCATACAAATATAGAAACAAGCAACACCCAGCCCCTCCCAACGCTGACCAAAAACTGGAATTGAGCTATATATCATCAGGATGATGCCCACACAGAAAACAGACAGAGACTACTAGCCCTACGGAAGCGCCCTTATTTACCGCTCAGGAGGCTTAATTTGAGAACCGCCAAGCTTTACTGTTAAATAGGCGGCGTGTCGCCCTCACCTGCCCTTGGTGGTGGTGCATAGGCTGATGACTGTACGTGCCCAACGCCTCCCTTTTTTTTCAGAAGCGAACCGTACTCAATCCGCTCTTCCTTGTGATCCGTCTTAATGTGAGTTAATTGAAATGTTGAAAATCGTCCACTTGGTGACGGGAACAGCGGCCTTGCTGCTGTCCTTTATACCCAGCCTACAGCCCGACGCCGTTCCGTACCTCCAACACGCTGATGCCCTCTATCTGGCCTTTCTCGGCCTGCTCAACCTGACACTCGCTCCCGTCATTCCGTTCTGGAATAAAGGTGCGCGCCATCACCTGCAAAACCTGGTCAGCGCCCTCTTGGTACTGTCTGTTGTTTTGCAGACATTGACCTTGTTTGGCTTGCTGTTGCCAATCGGCGACCAGCCTGCCGTTCTGCTTAGCCTTGCACCGGCCGTGCTAGCCGTTGCGCTTCATCTGGCTGTGAGTTTCTACAAGTCATCCCCCTCGCAAGCCACGCAAAATTACGACATGACTAACCGCGACACTGGAACGGTGAAGTGGTTTAACACCTCAAAAGGGTTCGGCTTTATCTCACGCGACTCGGGTGATGATATTTTCGTGCACTTTCGTGCCATTCGCGGTGAAGGTCATCGCGTTCTGGTCGAAGGCCAACGTGTCGAGTTCTCGGTCATGAACCGTGACAAAGGCTTGCAGGCAGAAGACGTTATCGCAGCATTGCCACGCCGCTGATTTCATACCCCCCAAAAAAAACCGCGACCAGCCCAGGCTGATCGCGGTTTTTTTTCGCTGGTGGAACGTATTAATAATGTGGCGGCGGCGCTTCATCTTCAAAGGACTCAAACTGACCGCCCATTTCTTCCTGGCGCTTGAGCAAGGCAGCGATTTGCATCTGCAAACGATCCACTGCGTTTTGCTGTGCGACCAACACATCATTCAGTGCCTGAATGGTGTCATCCTGAAAAGCCAAACGACTTTCAAGGTCCATAACTCGCGCTTCTAATGTCACGCCACAACCTCCGAAAAAGTGAAGTTATCGCCCAAAACAGGTTTTAGCTGCTTACACAGCCTGACCACTTCATCTGCGGTGTAAGGCCTGGCAGGACATTTGCCCCACACAGGGCCTGGCCATGCCACGTCAGCGGTAAAGCGCGCAATGACATGCATATGCAGCTGGCTGACCACATTACCTAACGTGGCAACGTTCATTTTATCGGCACCCAGCACCTCCTTCAGCACCCGCGCCAAGGCGCTGGTTTCACGCCACATAAGCTGCTGATCACCGTCATCCAATTGAAACAATTCACTTATACCCTCGCGCCGCGGCACCAGAATAAACCAGGGGTAATTTGAGTCATTGGACAGCAGCAGGCTGCACAAAGGGAAATCCCCTATCAGCCAGGTGTCCTGTTTAAGCCGTGAATCCAAAGCGAACACTGAACGGTCTCCTGTTCGACGGGTGGTTTTTGTAGCTCGACTCACACCGATGAGACTCATCAAGCGCCAGACGGCAAAGGCGCAGGATACCCTTGATTGAAGCTCGCATCACACCCGATCCAAACAGCGTTCAGACACTGCTGCACCAAAAGTGAACAACACGAATGCTTTTAGTGCAGCCAAACGTCACCGCGTACCCAAACAGGTGTTAACCGGTAACGCTTTAGGCTGGCCGGAACACTTCAACGCTGGCACGCGGGGAGCCAGGCGTCCGCAAAGATGAACCCCATACAAGCATCGCCCTCGCTTTATCGGGCTTTAGAGGCAGACCAAGGCACAAATCAATTATTTTTCATGACAACGCCGCTTTGAGCATGCTTGTTGCATAAAGCTCGTACATAGTCGCAAGAGCCTACCAACGGACGTAAGGCCCTACGCTAAATAACAATAGCTCAGCCGCAGGAAATTGGAGTTGTTAAACCGTGGACACACAACATCGCGCCATGTGTTTAGCCCTGCTAGTAGTTTCAACAGCCCGTTCAAACCCGTATGGCTACTGCACATTTACGTCATCAAAAATCTGTTTTGCGACGTGCCTGTAAAGAAGCTGAAAGCTTTTGAGGGTAAGTATCGCCAATAAGGTCGGCGTGATATAAGTTTGCGCCGACACAAAAAGAAAGAGCCGCCCAGATAAAAATTCAGGTGGGACGGCAGTACTCTTCCTAAAACCAAAGGAGCAAATCACGATGCGCGTGATGAAGTGGAGCATGATCGCACTGGCTGTTTCAGCCGGTACTACACAGTTCGCAATGGCCTCGTCCCAAGATGACGCCAAGGGCTTTATTGAAGACAGCACACTGACTTCTAAAACTCGCATGCTGTACATGAACCGTGATTACCGTAATGGCGCTGGCAACATCAGCAAAAACGGTGAAGCGGGCGGCCATCCTTACAAAAGCGGCTATCGCGAAGACTGGGGCCTGAGCGAACTGCTTAACTACGAATCCGGCTTCACCCAAGGCACCATTGGGGTGGGCGTTGATGCATTTGCCATGGGTACCGTGCGTCTGGACGGCGGCGCGGGTCGTCAAGGTAACGGCCTGTTCGCAACCAAAAGCGATGGCTCTCCGGAAGACACTCAATCGAAAATCGGTGGCGCGGTAAAATTCCGCCTGTCCGACACCGTACTGAAATACGGCAACCAGTTCGTGGCCAGCCCGGTTTTCTCTACCGACGACAGCCGTCTGCTGCCTGAAGTGGCCACCGGCACATTGATCACCAGCAAAGAAATCAAAGGTCTTGAGCTGACCGCAGGTCGCTTTACCGGCATCAGCTCGCAAACCGGCATGTTCCACGACAGCCTGCACCTGCCTTCTGCAAACATTGCGGGGGCGACCTACCAGTTCACTGACAATTTGGTCGGTGGCGTGGCAGCGTCCGACGTTGACGACTACTTCAAGAAGCAATACGTCAACCTGAACTACACCCTGCCAATCGCTGAATCCCAAGCCCTGAACTTCGACTTCAACGGCTACCGGACCTCCAGCCAAGGCAAGGAACTGGCGGGTGACGTCGACAACAAAATCTGGAGTTTGGCAGCGGCTTACAGCCTCGGCGCTCACAAGTTCACCCTGGCTCACCAGCGCTCCACCGGTGACAGCGGTTACTACTATGGCGTAGACGGCGGTGGCACTATTTTCCTCGCCAACTCCGTGCAGTACTCCGACTTCAACGGCAAAGACGAACGCTCCTGGCAGGCGCGCTACGACCTGAACATGGCCTCCTACGGCGTGCCTGGTCTGAGCTTCATGACGCGCTACGTCACCGGTGACAACATCTCCACCACCGACGGCGAAGGCAAAGAGCACGAGTTCAACTTCGAAAGCAAATACGTGATGCAAGAAGGCCCGGCCAAAGACTTGTCTTTCCGCCTGCGTAGCGCGATCTACCGCACCACCAGCAACTACGGCGTAGACACCAACGACGTTCGCGTCATCGTTGAATACCCGCTGAACATTCTGTAATAAGCGCCCTAAAGCCTTTATTGCAGATACGATTCAGAAAAAACCATGCCCTTGCATAAGGGCATGTTTTTTTGCACGGTCAAAAGTTATCTATATAGCAAGCTAACTAACTTATTAGATGCAATGCATCGGCTATCAACACCTATCCACACACGCCAGAAACAATTAAGGAGGCTTTCGCCCCCTTAATTGCTGCTTATCCCAGATGATCTACATCAGGCATTCGCTGTGTACTCGCTGCAACTTGTTACTCTGCCCGCTCTTGCACCACTCGGATGACACGCTGCGGGAAAGGAATATCAATATTTGCAGCCTTCAGCCGATCACGCGACTGCTCATTGAACATGAACAATACATCCCAGTAATTAGGTGTATCGACCCATGCTCGCAACGACATAGTGATCGCACTGTCCCCCAGCGTGGTCACAACCACCACCGGCGCGGGGTCTTTCAGTACGCGCGGGTCATCCGCCAGGGCCAGCAACACTTCACGCACCTTTTGCAGATCGGCCTCGTAATCCACGCCGACATCAAACACCACCTTGCGCGTCGGTTGACGGTTGTAGTTGGTGATGATGCCGTTGGACAGATTACCGTTCGGCACAATGACTGTTTTGTTATCACCGGTACGCAGCACCGTGTGGAAGATCTGGATGCTGTCAACGGTACCGCTGATACCTTGCGCCTCAATCCAGTCACCGATCTTGAATGGACGGAACAACAGGATCAGCACCCCGCCGGCAAAGTTTGCCAGGCTGCCTTGCAGTGCCAAACCGATCGCCAGGCCCGCCGCACCGATCGCCGCAACGAACGATGTGGTTTGAATGCCAATCATGGAGGCCACGCTGACCACCAGCAGGACCTTGAGGATGATGTTGGCCAGGCTGCTGATAAAGCCTTGCAGGGCCAGATCAGCCTTGCGCAAGGCCAGCAAATTACCCAGCTTGGCGGTCAAACGGTTGATCAACCACCAGCCCACCGCCAGCGTAATCAGCGCCAACAGCACACGGCTTCCGTACTCCATGATCATCGGGATCCAGGCTTGCGAGGCCTTGATCAACTGATCGACTTCAGCGTTCAAATCCATTTACTTCTCCTCGTACCGATACCCGGCGACGTTATGTATTCAGCTAAACGATTGAACGGCAACGCTCAATCGCTTGTGCAGTGCCCGGGACACTCGGACGTCAATGATCGCCATAGGTTCCCCCACGGCCAATGATCATTGATCAATCGCGGAAGTTGTTGAACTGCAATGGCAAGTCAAACGTCTTGGCGCGCAAGGCTGCAATCGCTTCTTGCAGGTCGTCACGCTTCTTGCCGGTGATGCGTACTTGCTCACCTTGAATGGCAGCCTGCACTTTGAGCTTAGCGTCTTTGACGTGAGCAACGATTTTCTTCGCCAGCTCTTTGTCGATGCCTTCTTTGAGCACCACTTCCTGCTTCATCAACTTGCCCGAGGCATAGGCATCTTTGATCTCAAGGCACTGCGCATCGATTTTGCGCTTGACCAGCGCCAACTTCAGGATCTCAATCATGGCTTCCAGCTGGAAGTCCGCCTCAGCGGTCATGTTGACGGTCAGGTCTTTTTCCTTGAACTCAAAGGAGCCTTTGCCTTTGAGGTCGTAACGGCGGTCCAGCTCCTTCACAGCGTTTTCGACTGCGTTGGTGACTTCGTGCTTGTCCAGTTCGGATACCACGTCGAACGACGGCATGTGTTTATCTCCAAAATAAAGGGCGCGCACAACACAGATGGAGCGCGCCTGGCCTGACAGTTAGAATGCGCGGGCATTATAGCGATTCTTTAACTTGATTGACTGGCGAGCACACATGCCCACGCAAACCCCTACCCACACCTCCCTTCATACGCCAATCCCCTGGCACATATTGGGTGCAGGTAGCATGGGCGCATTGTGGGCCGCACGCTTGTCCCGCGCCGGTTTTGCAGTGCGCCTGATCCTGCGCAATCAAGCCCGTCTGCAAGCCTATGAAGCCGCACAAGGCTTGACGCTGGTCGAAGGCGAAAATTGCATCTTATTGCCCATTGCGGCACAAACACCCGAAGCCGACGAGCCGATTGCACGCTTGCTGGTGGCCTGCAAAGCCTATGACGCCGAAACCGCGGTGGCTCAGGTTGCCCACCGACTGACACCCGACGCCGAAATCATCCTGCTGCAGAACGGGCTTGGCAGCCAGCAGGCCATTGCCACTCGGGTGCCGCATGCGCGCTGTATCTTTGCCTCCAGCACAGAAGGCGCGTTCCGCGAGGGTGACTGGCGCGTGGTATTTGCCGGGCACGGTCATAACTGGCTGGGCGATCCCCAACCTGGCGCCGCACCGGCATGGCTTGAAGAACTGCAACGCAGCGGCATCAGTCACGAGTGGAGCCAAAATATCCTGAGTCGCCTGTGGCGCAAGCTCGCAATCAATTGCGCCATCAATCCGCTGACCGTTCTGCACAATTGCCGCAATGGCGGCCTAAAGGCTCACCGCCTTGAAGTGGATGCCTTGTGCACCGAGCTGAGCACCCTGCTTGAAAGCTGCGCCCAGCCCGAGGCTGCGTTCAATTTGAACGACGAAGTTCATCGCATCATTGACGCGACCGCACACAATTACGCCTCCATGCATCAAGACGTCGCTCAAGGCAGACGTACCGAAATCAGCTACTTAACCGGTTATGCAAACCATGCCGCGATCAGTCTTCAGCTTGCTGTGCCGCACCTGCAACACCTGCACCAGCGCTTGTGCGCACACTTGCTGCACCGTGGATTGCCCTGCAACTGAGCTACGCGCTAACCTGCCCGCTTATCTGCCCCTCATACGGCCACGTCATGCCTTTACGCCAGCGCCTTGAAAACCTTCCGGTGGGCCAGAAGTTGCTGGCCGCCCTGCTTGTACTGTTGGCGACCGTGCTAGTGGTCGCCAACCTGACCTTTGTCAGTGTGGCTTACTGGATTTCCCACGAAAGCACCGCTCCCCAAGCGCTGCAAACACTGGGCAGCCTGGCCTCTAATCCTGACCTGATGGCGCAGGCTCTGGACTCTGCACAAAGCGCCAAGGCACTGCTCAAAACCATTGGCAGCTACGCCCCGCTGCGTGCCGGGGCAATTTATGACAGCGCTGGCAATTTACTGGCGCAATTGCAGCATGGCGAACATTTGCCCTTGCCCGAGCACTTCGCGCAGATCGACGCCTGGAGCCTGACAGAGCTGCGCAGCCATCACGTTACGCCACTACCCCGAGGTGATCAGCCCCCCGGGCACTTGCTGCTGGTGGCCAGCAGTGAGCTGCCCATGGCCTTCTACACCGGCACGCTCACGGCCAGCCTTGGCATTTTGGTGTTCAGCGTTTTGCTGTGGCTCGTGATCGCGCGCCAGATCAAACGCCTGATTACCCAGCCCATTCATCAACTTGAAGTACTGTCGCGTCAGGTGACTCGCGAAGAGAACTACGCATTGCGGGCAACGCCGGGTAATCACGACGAAATCGGCAGCCTGGCGCAAGCGTTTAATACCATGCTGTCGCGTATTGAAGCGCGCGAGCAGGAGCTCAAACGCGCCCGGGATCAATCTCAGGCCGCCTACGACCAGGCGCAAGCACTGGCACAGGAAACCCGCCACACCAATCGCAAGCTGGAACTCGAGGTGCAGGTACGCAGCAAAATCGAGAAAAAACTGACCGGCTTCCAGCTCTACCTCAACAACATCATCGACTCCATGCCTTCGGCTCTGATTGCACTGGATGAGCAACTTTACGTCAACCAGTGGAACCAGGAAGCCAGCGCGCTTTCGGGTACACGGCTGGACGAAGCCCTGAACCAGCCTGTTTATCAAGCGTTTGCGCCCCTCAAGCCGTACCTGAGGCAGATCAAGGACACCATCGAGCAACATCGCGTGGTAAAAATTGAGCGGGTCACCTGGCTTCAAGACGATGAACCCAAACACTACGCACTGACTTTTTACCCATTAATGGGCGATGGCGGACGCGGCGCGGTGATCCGGATCGATGACATCACACAGCGCCTTTCGCTGGAGGACATGATGGTGCAGTCCGAAAAGATGCTCTCTGTCGGTGGGTTAGCCGCAGGCATGGCCCACGAGATCAACAACCCCTTGGGGGCCATCTTGCATAACGTGCAGAACATCCGCAGGCGCTTGTCGAATGAACTGCCCAAGAACATTGAACAGGCAACCGCAGCAGGCGTAGATCTGGCGTCCATTAACCAATATTTACACGCACGCGACATCCCCAAGCTACTGGACGGTATCCAGCAGGCGGGCACCCGCGCGGCCAAAATTGTCACCCACATGCTGAGTTTTAGCCGTCGCAGCAATCGACAAATGAGCCCCTGTGACTTGCCAGCCCTGATTGAACAGGCCCTGGACATTGCCAGTAATGACTTCGATCTGGCGCTGGGCTTTGATTTCAAAGGGCAGGCCATCATTCGTCAGTTCGACCTCCAGCTTGATCCCGTGCCCGGCATTCCCAACGAGCTTGAGCAAGTGTTATTGAACTTGCTTAAAAACGCGGCACAGGCCATTCATCTGCGCGAAGACCCCAGCGAACCAGGGCGCATCACGCTGCGCACAAAACTGAACCCGCCGTGGGCAGAAATACAGGTCGAAGACAATGGCGCAGGCATGCCTGAGCACGTACGCAAACGTATCTTTGAACCCTTTTTCACCACCAAAGAAGTCGGGCAAGGGACCGGACTGGGGCTTTGCGTGTCGTACTTCATTATTACCAACAACCACAAAGGGCAAATGGAAGTGCATTCAACACTGGGTCAAGGCACCTGCTTTACCCTGCGCTTGCCGCTGATGCCCGCACATGAATCAACCAAGGTGGAACTGTAGACATGGGCTTTCGCTTATCCAAGATTTACACCCGCACGGGTGACAAGGGCGAAACGGGTCTGGGCGATGGCCGACGCGTGCCCAAGGATCACCCTCGCATAGAGGCCATCGGCGAAGTCGATTCGCTCAACAGCCAGCTGGGCGTGTTGCTGGCCGGACTCCACGAACACACCACCCAATACGCAGGTTTACTTGAGGTGTCTGAAGTGCTTGAACCTTGCCAGCATCGATTGTTCGATCTGGGGGGCGAACTGGCGATGCCGGCTTATCAGGCGCTCGACAACGCTGAAGTGATGCGCCTGGAAACCGCAATTGATCGCTGGAACGAGGAACTGGGTCCCCTGGAAAACTTCATACTGCCCGGCGGCTCGATGCTGATTGCCCAAGCACACGTTTGCCGCAGCCTGGCCCGCAGCGCTGAACGCCGCTGCCAGCAGCTCAATGCACTGGAACCCCTGACAGGTCCGGGGCTGGCTTACATCAATCGGTTATCAGACCTGCTGTTTGTGGCCGCCCGCTTGATTGCCAAGCGCCAGGGCATTGCGGAGATTCTGTGGCAGGCCGCTCCCAAGCCCCAAGCGTGAAGCAACCTCGCGCCACACCGAAAGTGCCGAGGTTGGCGTAGCCGTTGCCGCAGGTGAGGCCCGATGGCGAAGCGCTCGCAATCCCGATGACTGCGGAGCTTGTGAGGCACCGCCGTCAAGGGCGTGCAACCGCGATGCCCCGCTGACGCGTATTACTCGTCAGCGGCAACAGCGCATCTCAGGCCGTTTGTGGCCAAAGCGCACGAATCCCCGCGATACCTTGTGCGCCGATTTCCCATGCCTGCTGACGGTCGGCAAGCCCAAGCCCGCCCAGCACAAATACAGGCTTGCTGAAACCTTCGATCAATTGCTGCGCTTGCTCCCAGCCCAACGGCGCAGTATCGGGATGCGTCTGGGTAGGCAACACCGGTGACAACGTCACAAAATCCACGCCCATCTGTTCTGCCAGCGCCAACTCTTCAGCGTTATGGCACGAGGCTGCCAACCAGCGGTCTTTCGCCAGCGGCCGACCTTTAGGCGCGTATTTTCGTAATTGCGCCGCCGTCAAATGCCAACCGGCAGAAGGAAAGTCGCCCAACCACTCCAAAGGCCCTTTGAGCATCAGTTGCGCTTTGCCCGCACACAGCCCCGTAGCATCTACTGCAAGGTCGCGGTATTTGGGGTCATAGCCATTGGGCGCGCGCAACGAGACCAGCTTGATGCCACCTGCAATGGCCTTCTGCAAACCGCGCAACAACTCCGGTGTTTCCAAACCGTCCGGGGTGATGAGGTATTGGTCCGGTAAGCGTGCGGCCGCCACAATGGCCTGATTGGCCTGGGGGAATTGATAATTCATCAAATCGCGTGGATTGACCCACGCCAGAGGCTGACCTTCTGCACCATGAGGTTCGCCCGTGAATGAAGAAACCTCCCACACATCCAGCAGCACCTGCTTGTCAGGGTAGTCATGCTGAACCTTGATCAGCGGACGAGCAGCCGTGACGCCAATCCCCAGCTCCTCTTTAAGCTCACGGCTCAATGCGGCGCTGACGGTCTCGCCCGCTTCAACTTTGCCGCCGGGAAACTCCCACAGACCGCCTTGATGCTGGGTATCAGCACGACGAGCGATCAAAATTCTGCCGTCAGCGCCTCGGATAACGGCCGCAGCCACATGAACTCTTTTCACACTTGTACTTCCTTTGATCCGGCCTATTGCCATGCCTTGAGCGCAGGTCACCGCTCAACCGCTGTATCTTGCGCCGACCTGCCAACCCTGCCTGTCAGTCATGCTCACGCGGTGACTGACAGGCAATGTCGAAACACTCAGGTACGGTATTCGGCGTTGATTTTCACGTACTCGTGGGACAAGTCAGTGGTCCAGATAGTCTCGCTGCATGCACCACGCCCCAGCTCAATGCGAATGGTGATTTCTTCGCGCGCCATGACCGCCGAGCCTTGCTCTTCGGTGTACGTCGTCGCACGAGCGCCGCCGCTGGCAATGCACACCTCACCGAGGAACACATCAATTTTGCTGACGTCCAGCTCAGGCACGCCTGCGCGCCCTACCGCCGCCAGAATACGTCCCCAGTTAGGGTCGCTGGCAAACAGCGCGGTTTTGATCAGCGGCGAGTGCGCCACGGTGTAACCCACATCCAGGCATTCCTGATGATTCGCCCCACCATTGACTTCAACGGTCACAAACTTGGTTGCGCCCTCGCCGTCACGCACGATGGCTTGAGCCACGTCCATGCACACCTCAAGCACCGCGTGTTTCAGCGCATCGAACAATGGACCGCGCGCTTCGGTGATTTCAGGCACATCAGCCTTGCCGGTGGCAATCAACATGCAGCAATCGTTGGTCGAGGTATCACCATCGATGGTGATGCGGTTGAACGACTTGTTAGCGCCATCGAGCAACAGGTTTTGCAGCACCTCACGCGACACTTTGGCATCAGTGGCGATGTAACCCAACATGGTCGCCATGTTGGGACGAATCATCCCCGCACCTTTGCTGATGCCGGTCACGGTGATGGTCACACCCTCGTGCTGAAACTGGCGGCTTGCACCTTTGGGCAAAGTGTCTGTGGTCATGATGCCGGTAGCGGCTTGTGCCCAGTTGTTTTCGCACAGGTCATCGAGCGCAGCCTGAAGGGCGCTTTCAATTTTTTCGACCGGCAACGGCTCACCGATGACGCCAGTGGAGTAAGGCAGCACGGCGCTGGCCTCCACACCCGTCAACTCGGCCAATTTGGCACACGTGCGGGTCGCAGCCACCAGACCTTGCGCTCCCGTCCCGGCGTTGGCATTGCCGGTGTTGGTCAGCAAATACCGCACCGCACCTTGCACGCGCTGCTTGGCGAGGATCACGGGCGCCGCACAGAATGCGTTCAGAGTGAACACTCCGGCCACGCTGGAGCCTTCGGCGCAACGCATCACCACCACATCCTTACGCCCCACCCGCTTGATACCGGCTGAAGCAATCCCCAGTTCAAAACCTGCAACCGGGTGCAAAGTGGGCAAAGGACCAAGACCAACCGCCATGATGCGCTCCTATTTAGATGTGTGCGCCGCCCTCAAAGGCGGGAATTCAAAGGTAAAACGCCGCGACGGCTATTGCCGGTCGCGGCGCAGGTGTTTCTTCAGCAGTTGAAACAGGCTACTTAGTTGATTTGCCCGTGACAGTGCTTGAATTTCTTGCCCGAGCCGCAGTAGCACAACTCGTTGCGACCCAGCTTCTGCTCGTTACGAACAGGATCATTGGCCGTGGTCACTTCATCGACATCGGCGCCTTCCAGTACTTGGGCCAAGGCGTCCGGCTGATCAAGGCCCGGTGCTTCGGCATGCTGGAACTGCATGCGCGAGGCCAGCTCTTCAGCTTCCTGACGCAGACGCGCTTCTTCTTCGACCGGGTCTTCGCGACGAACCTGTACGTGCGACAACACGCGGATCGAATCGCGCTTGATCGAGTCAAGCAGCTCGGAGAACAGGTTGAACGACTCGCGCTTGTACTCCTGCTTCGGGTTCTTTTGCGCATAACCGCGCAAGTGAATCCCGTGGCGCAGGTGGTCCATGGTCGACAGGTGGTCTTTCCACAGGTCGTCCAGCACGCGCAACACAATTTGCTTCTCGAAGGTGCGCAGCGCCTCAGCGCCCGCCTGCTCTTCTTTCTCGTTGTAAGCCGCGATCAATTCGCTCAGTAGCTTCTCACGCAGTGTTTCTTCGTACAGGTGATCGTCTTCATCAAGCCACTGCTGAATCGGCAACTTCACGCCAAAACCGCTTTCGATGGCGGCTTCCAGACCTGCCACGTCCCACTGCTCAGGCAGCGATTGTGGCGCAATGTGAGCGCTGATCGTGCTGTCGAGCACGTCTTTGCGGAAGTCAGCGATGGTTTCACCGATGTTATCGGCGGCCAGCAACGTGTTACGCATGTGATAAATCACTTTACGCTGCTCGTTGTTGACGTCATCGAACTCCAGCAATTGCTTACGGATATCGAAGTTGCGCCCTTCAACCTTGCGCTGAGCCTTCTCGATCGCGTTGGTCACCATACGGTGCTCAATCGCTTCGCCAGACTGCATGCCCAACGCCTTCATGAAGTTCTTCACCCGGTCAGAGGCGAAAATACGCATCAGGCTGTCTTCCAGCGACAGGTAGAAACGGCTGGAACCCGCGTCACCCTGGCGACCGGCACGACCACGCAACTGGTTGTCGATACGACGCGACTCGTGACGCTCGGAAGCGATCACATGCAGGCCGCCCGACTCCAGCACTTGCTGGTGACGCTTCTGCCAATCGGCCTTGATTTGTGCGATTTGCTCAGGCGTCGGATTCTCAAGGGACGCCACTTCCACTTCCCAGTTACCGCCCAGCAGGATGTCAGTACCACGACCGGCCATGTTGGTGGCGATGGTCAGCGCACCCGGACGACCGGCCTGTGCAATGATTTCAGCTTCTTTTTCGTGGAACTTGGCGTTCAGAACCTTGTGCTCGATGCCTTCCTTATTCAGCAGGTTGGACATGTGCTCGGAGGTTTCGATGGTCGCCGTACCGACCAGTACCGGACGGCCCTTGGCCATGCAGTCTTTGATGTCAGCCACAATCGCCGCGTACTTCTCGTCAGCGGTCAGGAACACCAGGTCGTTGTAGTCTTTACGCGCCAAAGGCTTGTTCGGCGGAATCACCATCACCGACAGACCGTAGATCTGGTGGAATTCGAACGCTTCGGTGTCCGCCGTACCGGTCATGCCGGACAGCTTGTTGTACAGGCGGAAGTAGTTCTGGAAAGTGGTCGACGCCAGGGTCTGGCTTTCTGCCTGAATGTTCAGGCCTTCTTTCGCTTCGATGGCCTGGTGCAGGCCTTCGGACAGGCGACGACCCGGCATGGTACGCCCGGTGTGTTCGTCAACCAGCAGTACCTGGCCGTCTTCAACGATGTATTCAACGTTGCGATGGAACAGTTTGTGAGCACGCAGCGCTGCGTACACGTGGGTCAACAAACCCAGGTTGTGCGCCGAGTACAGGCTTTCGCCTTCTGCGAGCAAACCGATCTGGGTGAGCATTTCTTCAACGAACTGGTGACCGGCTTCGTTCAGTTCGACCTGACGGGTCTTCTCGTCGATGGTGTAATGACCGGCTTTGGTTACTTCGCCTTCCACTTCTTCGATGTGCTGTTCGAGACGCGGGATCAGCTTGTTGATTTCGGTGTACAGCTTGGAGCTGTCTTCGGCCTGCCCCGAGATGATCAGCGGCGTACGGGCTTCGTCGATGAGGATCGAGTCGACTTCGTCGATTACGGCAAAGTTAAGCTCACGCTGGAATTTTTCTTCCATGCTGAAAGCCATGTTGTCGCGCAGGTAATCGAAGCCGAATTCGTTGTTGGTGCCGTAGGTGATATCGGCGGCGTAGGCTTCGCGTTTTTCCTGTGGCGGCTGAAACGGCGTGACAACACCGACAGTCAGACCGAGGAACTCGTAGAGCGGACGCATCCAGTTGGCATCTCGGCGGGCGAGGTAGTCGTTCACGGTCACAACGTGTACGCCCTTGCCGGACAACGCGTTGAGGTAAACGCCCAAGGTCGCGACCAAGGTCTTGCCTTCACCGGTACGCATTTCTGCGATCATGCCTTCGTGCAAGGTCATGCCACCGATCAGCTGCACGTCAAAGTGGCGCATGCCCATGACGCGTTTGCCCGCTTCGCGGCACACCGCAAAGGCTTCTGGCAGGAGTTGATCGAGGGTCTCACCTTTGGCTATGCGGGCCTTGAACTCTTCGGTCTTGGCGCGCAATTGCTCATCAGTCAGAGCAACCATTTGCTCTTCGAAGGCATTAACGACCTGTACCGTCTTGAGCATGCGTTTAACTTCGCGCTCGTTCTTGCTTCCAAAAAGTTTCTTTAACAAAGGCGCAAACATATCGGCAGGATCTTCCACACATAGGGATGGAGGGCGGCCCCGAGAGTCGCCCGAGCAGCCCTGATGGCCGCATGCGAGCGAGCATTCTACCCGGAAACGGCGGTGAGGAAAGTGGCGTTATTCCACGATACTGGTACAGCGTTGTGACGGGGCTTCACTAAAATAAGGGCTTTTTGCTGAACTTCAACCCATAAGGCGAATAAGTTACCCATTGATTTTGCAGCGAAAGCCGTTTACGGCAGGATCAAACACAGTCACATGGGTGGATTCTGCTAAGATTGCGCCTCAGTTTTCCCAGGTGTTAGAACATGGCATTTCGCCCACATCCAGCTCGGGCACCCTCCGTCCTGCTGCGCGAGGCCAAGCCGCTAAAAGCCATTTTTGGCCACGCACGGCGCCTGGCGCACCTGCAACGCCTGCTTGAGAGCCAGCTTCAACCGGCAGCGCGCGAGCATTGCCACGTAGCCTCATGGCGTGAAGGCAGCCTGTTGTTAATCGTGACCGATGGGCATTGGGCGACCCGCCTGCGCTATCAACAAAAACGCTTGCAGCGTCAATTACAAGCGTTTGATGAATTCGCCAGCCTGACCCGGATTTTATTCAAGGTGCAGCCGCCCACCGTGCTGGCCAAAGTGGCAGGCCACACGCTGGACTTGTCAGAGGGCGCCGCACAAACCATTCAGGCAACGGCCGAAGGCATTACCGACCCCGCACTGCGCGCAGCCCTTGAACGCCTGGCCAGTCACGCAAAGCCTAAACCCGAACCTATATAACCACTGCCGCAAGGCGCGAACCTCTCTTGAGGTGCGCGCTTTAAAAGCGCGCAGCCTGCGACAGCGATTACGCGCCCGTTTATTTACGTTTGCTGGTGCCCAGTAACGAACCCAACAAGCCGCGGACCAATTGGCGTCCCATCTGGTTTACGGCCTGGCGCGCCATTGATTGCAGCGCCTTGCCGGTCGAGGTACCCAAAAACTCGCCCGCCTGATCCAGAAACCCCGGCTCTTTTGGCGCGACTGGCGCCTGCCCCTCAGGCACGCCACCTTTACGCGCCATCAGCACTTCATAGGCAGACTCACGGTCAATGGGCTTATCGTAACGGCCCTGCAACGGGGAACTGGCGATTAATGCGCCGCGCTCGGCGTCCGTCAACGGCCCGATTCGCGATTGAGGCGGCGCGATCAGCACACGCTGCACCATCGCCGGCGTACCTTTGTCTTCCAGCATGCCGACCAACGCTTCACCGGTGCCCAACTCCGTGAGCACCGCCAAAGCATCGAAAGCCGGATTGGGGCGAAAGCCTTCGGCCACAGCCCTGAGCGACTTTTGCTCTTTAGCCGTAAACGCCCGCAAACCGTGCTGAATACGCAACCCCAGTTGAGCCAGCACGGTGTCGGGCAAGTCCGCAGGCGATTGTGTGACAAAGTACACGCCGACACCTTTGGAGCGAATCAGCCTGACGACTTGCTCCAATCGGTCCTGAAGTGCTTTGGGCGTGCCCGCGAATAATAAATGCGCCTCATCAAAAAACAGGGCCAGCAGCGGCTTTTCAGCATCGCCACGCTCCGGCAATTGCTCAAACAACTCGGCCAACAGCCACAGCAAGAAGGTGGCATACACCTTGGGCGCTTCATGCACCAAGCGACTGGCATCGAGCAGGTGAATACGCCCGCGACCATCACTGCTCGGCTGCAAGATATCTTCCAGCTGCAACGCCGGCTCGCCAAACAATGCTTCTGCGCCTTGCTGCTCCAGCGTTGCCAGCCTGCGCAACAGCGCCTGGCTGGAGCCGGTGGTCATCAAGGCCGCGTCATCTCCCAATACCTCAGGGTTTTCACGCAGGTGGTTAAGCAGCGCCTTGAGGTCTTTAAGATCCAGCAGCAACAGCCCCTCACGGTCCGCCACCTTGAACGCCGCATACAGCGCTGACTGCTGACTGTCCGTCAGCTCCAACAAGCTACCCAACAATAACGGCCCCATTTCACTCAAGGTGGTGCGCAATGGATGGCCTGTTTTGCCCTGGATATCCCACAACGTCACCGGGTAAGCCTTGGGCTGATAATTGAGCCACGGCATGCCCGCGATCCGTTCAGCGATTTTGCCTTGCGGGTTACCGGCCGCCCCCAGGCCGCACAGATCACCCTTGATATCGGCCGCGAACACCGCCACGCCAGCATCACTGAATTGCTCTGCCAGGCGTTGCAGGGTCACGGTTTTACCTGTCCCCGTCGCCCCCGCGACCAGGCCATGACGATTGGCCAGGCGCAAAGACTGAGCGATAGGCTGACCCGCAAGGTCGGCGCCGAGAAGTAGAGCTGAGGAGTCAGGCATTTTCCCACCTTTAATTAATCTTTCGCGATGACACGTCGATACAGCGTTAATGCTAGACCAGAAAAATCCGAATTTAATTTTGGAAAGAGCGCAAACAAATATAGAAATTGCTCCGGTTCTGTCAGTGATTTCTATGTTGCGCGCATTTCAAGTTGGTAGGCATCGAACTTTTAGACCTTAGCGGACCCTTCAAGCCATGAATAAAAACCTGCGTTTCAGCCATAAAATCCTGCTTGCCGCGTCCCTGATCGTAATAGCCGCCTTCTCGCTATTTACGCTGTACAACGATTATTTGCAGCGCAACGCCATCCGCAGCAACCTGGAAAACTACCTGCACGAAATGGGTAACGCCACCGCCAACAACATTCAAACCTGGTTGGGCGGACGCATCGTACTGAGTGAAAACCTGGCCGAATCGATCGCCATTAACCCGCAAGCAGACAACGTCAGCAGCCTGCTGGAGCAAAAAGCCCTCAGCAGCACGTTCATGTTGGTGTACTACGGTGATAGCCAAGGCGGCTTTACCATCCGCCCGGACAGCAAAATGCCAGACGGTTATGACCCGCGCAGCCGCCCTTGGTACAAGAACGCACTGAACAGCAACGGGGCCAGCCTGACCGAACCGTATATCGACGCGGCCACCGGGCAGATGGTTATCTCGATTGGCACGGCGGTTAAAAAAGCTGGCCAGACGCTCGGTGCGATAGGGGCCGACCTGACCCTCAAGACCATCACTGACAGCATCAACGCCCTGAACTTTGATGGCATGGGCTATGCCTTTCTGATCAGTTCGGACGGCAAGATCCTGGTTCACCCCGACAGCAACCTGGTGACAAAAAACCTCAAAGATATCTACCCTCAAGGCACACCACCGATCAGCACCGAGATCAGCGAAGTCCAGGTCGATGGTAAAACCCGGATCGTGACCTTTGCCCCGGTCAAAGGCTTGGGGTCGGTCAACTGGTACGTGGGCCTGTCGATTGATAAAGAGCAGGCTTTCGCCATGCTCAGCACGTTCCGCACGTCCGCCATCATCGCGACCCTGATTGCCGTGGTCTCGATCATTGCTCTGCTCGGTTTGCTGATTCGTTTGTTGATGCAGCCCCTGCATGTGATGACACGTGCCATGCAAAATATTGCCGAAGGCGAAGGCGACCTCACCCGCCGCCTGAACGTTGAGTCCAAGGACGAGTTCGGCACATTGGGCAGTGCGTTCAATCGATTCGTTGAGCGCATCCACACCTCCATGACCGAAGTGGCCTCCGCCACTGAACATGTCAACGAAGTCGCTTTGCGCGTGGTCAGTGCGTCCAATTCCTCAATGCTCAATTCTGATGAGCAAGCCAGCCGCACCAACAGCGTGGCCGCCGCCATCAACGAATTGGGCGCCGCGGCACAAGAAATTGCACGCAACGCCGCCCAAGCCTCGCATCAAGCCAGTGACGCACGTGGCCTGGCTGAAGAAGGCCAGCAAGTGGTTGAACGCAGCATCGGTTCAATGCAACAACTGTCGCAAATGCTCAGCACCTCCAGTGGTCACATTGAGTCGCTAAACGACAAAACCGTGAACATCGGGCAGATCCTGGAAGTGATCACCAGTATTTCGCAGCAGACCAACCTGCTGGCTCTGAATGCGGCGATTGAAGCGGCACGTGCCGGGGAAGCCGGGCGCGGGTTTGCCGTGGTCGCTGATGAGGTCCGCAACCTGGCTCACCGCACCCAAGAGTCCGCGCAACAAGTGCAGAAAATGATCGAAGAGTTGCAAGTCAGCGCCCGCGATTCGGTAAGCACCATGGAAGAGAGCCAGCGGCACAGCAAGGACAGCGTGCACATCGCCAACAGCGCGGGTGAGCGGCTGGTCAGTGTGACCGAACGCATTGGTGAAATTGATGGCATGAACCAATCGGTGGCCACGGCGACGGAGGAGCAGACCTCGGTCGTGGAGTCGATCAACATGGACATTACCGAGATCAACACCCTCAACCAGGAAGGCGTCGAAAACCTGCAAGCCACGTTGCGCGCCTGCTCAGACCTTGAGCAACAGGCCGCGCGCCTGAAACATCTGGTCGGCAGTTTCCGTATTTAAACAGGACGTGAATCTGTGGCCGCCCGTGGCGGCTACAGATCAGGGTTTACTTCAGCTTCTTGCTGCAACTCATCCCACAGCCTGGCGGCGTCAGGAAAATCCGTACCGTCTTCGGGACTGAGCGCGTGCGGGTCGTAACGACTCAGGCACCCTTCACCCAAAGTGGCAGGCGCACTGGACGTGGCCTTGTCGAGCGGATCGCTCATGGCACCTCTCCTGGCTTACGGGCGCTTAGCGCCTGATCGTAGCCTCGCGGCTCGGCAGCTTCTACGCCGGGTTTTGTTCCCCTTTCCCGTAGCAACTGCCGAAACCTGGGGCGGGTTGCGCAACAGCTTAGAACACCACGGTTTTGTTGCCGTGCACCAGCACGCGGTCCTCAAGGTGATAGCGCAAGCCACGGGCCAGCACCATCTTCTCGACATCACGACCGAAACGCACCATGTCTTCAATGCTGTCACTGTGGCTGACACGCACCACGTCCTGTTCGATGATCGGACCGGCGTCCAGCTCTTCAGTCACGTAGTGGCACGTTGCGCCAATCAGTTTCACGCCGCGCAGCGAAGCCTGGTGGTACGGCTTGGCACCCACGAATGAAGGCAGGAAGCTGTGGTGAATGTTGATCACCTGGCCGGCGTATTCGGTGCACAAGTCTGGCGGCAGGATTTGCATGTAGCGCGCCAGTACCACGACTTCAGCATCATGCTGTTTAACCAGACGCGAAACCTCGGCAAACGCCGGCTCTTTGTCCTTGGGGTTAACCGGTACATGGTAGTAAGGAATACCGTGCCACTCGACCATGCTGCGCAAGTCATCGTGGTTGGATATGACGCACGAGATTTCACAATCCAGTTCGTCGCTGTGCCAGCGGTGCAGCAAATCCGCCAGGCAGTGAGATTCGCGACTGGCCATCAGTACAACGCGTTTCTTTTGCGCCGTGTCTGTAATGCGCCACACCATCGAAAACTCTTCGGCGATTGGCGCAAATGCCTCACGAAAGGCCTCTATTCCAAACGGTAGCGAATCGGCACGAATTTCGTGACGCATGAAGAACCAGCCGCTTTGATCGTCCGAGTGGTGGCTCGCTTCAGTGATCCAGCCATTATGTGACGCCAAAAAATTGCTGACCTTGGCGACAATGCCGACACCGTCGGGGCACGCAATCACCAATCGAAAAGTGCGCATGTAGGGCAAACTCCAAAAAACTTTACTAAGGCCGCCATTCTAGCGAGTGCGCGGCAAAACTACAGTATTCCTTGATGGTAATTACCTGTGCCATTCAGTCGCGCAGGGTACAGCCCGCGTCAGCAGCACCGCGGGCTGCGTCGTATTTAATGCACACAGGCGAGCCGTCATTAACGGCTTATATGAGTCCCAGGAACCTCCGGTATTTAATAACGGGGTTATTGAAAACTGCGAAGTTAATGAATAAAAATTTAAATTATTCTGCCAAGACAGGTTTACTTGCACAAAGTGTCTGACTATTATTGCCGCACTGTGTCCCTGTTAACCCTTTTCAACATAAGGTTATCCTCATGTCCCTGATCAACGAATACCGCGCAACAGAAGAAGCGATCAAAGAGCTGCAAGCTCGCCTGAAGAACCTGTCCGAAGACGACAAACTTCAAACCGAGCTGGAATTTGAAGGCAAACTGCGCACGCTGATGGGTGAGTATCAAAAATCGCTCCGCGATATTATCGCGCTGCTGGACCCAGAGTCCAAAGTAAGCAAAGCACCGCGCGGTGTTGTGAAAACTACCGGCACCAAGCGTGCCCGTAAGGTTAAACAATACAAAAACCCGCACAACGGCGAAGTGATTGAAACCAAAGGCGGCAATCACAAAACTCTGAAAGAGTGGAAAGCCAAGTGGGGCGGTGACGTGGTTGAAGGTTGGGCAACGCTGCTCGACTAAGTAACACTGCACGCGCACCCTGTTTGCGCTGCTAATAAAAACGCCAGCTCGCTGGCGTTTTTTTATGGGCGTTACGTCAGGTTCAATGGTCTTCTTGAGCCTGCGGCATCACGCGCCGGCTTAACGCTTGCGCGTAACGCTGCCATTGCTCTAACACCTGAAGCTGGTCAGGCGTGGCGCTGCGTGCCAGCTCCTCGGCGGCCTGCCTAAAGCCTTCCAGGGTCAACGGTGCGCCCATCTGCGGGTCGGATAAGCGCTGTTGGCAGAATTCACGCCAGCGTGCCTGTTCTTGCTCATTGAGGGTATGTGCAAAGTTTCGTGCCCGGTAACGGAACAATAACTCGGGCAAGCGCTCGTCATCAAAAGGCCACGTATCTTTGGCTAATGCTTCAGGGTCACTGAGCCTTACTTGCTCACACAGCCGACGGTCACGGTCACCGATAAAACCATCGTATAACTGCTGCTCGGGATCCGCGCTCGGAACAAAGTCTTCGTGGGCATAAACAGCCGCTAGTTTTTCCTGCCAAACTTGCTGGTGCTCGATAAGAGTTTGCGCCCGGGCCTGATATTCATCCATGTCCAGTTGCAGACGCTCTTGATCCTGCGCACGCACTACATTTAACGGCGCCACCACAGGACACCGATTAACGTGTATCAGCTTGAGCGGCACTGGTAATTGTCCATCGGCCAAGTCTTCACGTCGCGTGTAGAGCATTTGGCGCAAGGTGGCTGCATCCAACTCCAATAACGGCCGGGGATCAAAGTGCAGGTCACACACAATCAGTGCATTGCGATTCTTTGGGTGCCATGCCAGCGGTAACACCACCCCCACATAATGGCGAGCTGCCGAGAAGCGACCGGAAATATGCACCATCGGCTGTAAAAGTCGAACCTGATCCAACACCCGTTGCTTAGTCCGCAACTGGAATAACCAGTCATATAACTTGCGCTGTTTTTCACGAATCAATCGCGCCAGTGCAATCGTGGCCCGTACATCAGACAGCGCATCATGGGCCTGGCCGTGGTCAATCCCGTTAGCGGCCGTCAATCGCTCCAGCTTGAGCGTCACACGCCCCTGCTCCTGCGGCCAGACGATCCCCTCAGGGCGCAAGGCATAGGCGGTGCGCACCACATCAATCAAGTCCCAACGACTGTTGCCGCCCTGCCACTCACGTGCGTAGGGATCAAAGAAGTTTCGGTAAAGACTGTAGCGGGTCACTTCGTCGTCAAAGCGCAGCGAGTTGTAGCCCGCACCGCAGGTGCCCGGCAACGCCAGTTGGGCGTGCGTGCGCGTCATGAACTCGGCTTCGACCAAGCCCCGATCTTCCAGGCGACTGGGGGTAATGCCAGTGATCAAACAGGCCATTGGGTGCGGCAGGATATCGTCGCTGGGCTGGCAATACAGATTGAGCGGCTGGTCAATCTCATTGAGCTCCAGGTCGGTGCGAATACCGGCAACTTGCACCGCCCTGTCACAGCGCGGATTGATGCCAGTGGTTTCGTAGTCGTACCAAAAAATAGTGGTCACGGGGTGTTCCTGAACAGTAGACCCCGTAAGTCTAGGCGCTCAAGCGTGAGCAAGACCAGCCCCGCGCCCTGGCATCAAGCAGAAGCCGGCAAGGGATAAAAACTGAAGTACTGACGCAAGGTTGTGATCAGCGCGCTGTACTCGGCAGGTGGCTGATACAGGATAAAGCCCGAATCATAGTGATGCGGCGTCACATCTTCATGGCACCACAGGCAGCGGGCGGTCAGGTCAATGACTTGCACATGCCCCTCAACGCCTGGCAGCTTGAGGCGCAACTCAAAATTGGCATCGATCAGCACCGGCAGTTGACTGATCAACATCAGCCCCTCATCCGACACACAACCGAGGAACCCGATAGGCTTGTCCGTGAACCGATTAAAGACTTTCAAGAAATACGGCAGTTGATGACGCTCGATACGGCGATCAGTAAACATGCGAAATATCACTTTGAAAGGCCATTGAGCATGGCCGCGCTAGTGCTTTGAGTGCCCGCGCACCACGGCGCACAGGCATGGTGTACACGCGAAGTGCTGGCCCGGACCGGGCAGCAAGGCCGTGCAGGCGCGCACCCACAATGCGGCCTGTCACCCTGTCATATTAGTAAAAGTCAGGCAAATGGCCAGCTTCTATTTCATCCATCATCAGATCTGTGCGGGAAGCGCTTGCGTGGTGCCGCCCCCAGGGATGAACTTAAGAATACGCAGCGTCTCAATGCGCGCCTTGGCGCGGTAGGCATATTCGCTCTGCGGGAATTCATTGATGATCCACTGATAAGTCTGGGCAGCGTCCAGGTAAAACTTCGTACGCTCCAGGCACAGCCCGCGCAACATCGCTGTTTGCGGCCAGATATACGGACGACTGCGGCTGTCGCGATCAACCTCCGAGAGTTCGAGCATGACGGTTTCGCAATGCCCACGATCGTAAGCGCGGTAGGCATTGTTCAAATGGTGATTCATCGACCAGCGGGTACAACCGGTCACCGTGGTGGCCAACAGTAAAACGAGCAAAATGCGCATGGGTATCTCCTGTTCTGGGCAGTGTATCGACCCCGCGAGCAAATTCTTCAGGCCAATGACCGTATGCACCACAACTTAAGTCGAAAGTAGTGCAGAGGAACAATGACTACAGCCAAAGACCATAGTAGCCTTTGGCAGCGCTTGAACTCAGGAGTCTTTGCATGTCCGTTCGTCGAACCAAAATCGTTGCCACCCTTGGCCCTGCCAGTAACTCACCGGAAATGCTGGAACAGCTGATCCTTGCTGGCCTGGACGTTGCCCGTCTGAACTTCTCCCACGGCACCCCCGATGAGCACAAAGCTCGCGCCAAGCTGGTGCGTGACATCGCCGCCAAGCATGGCCGCTTCGTTGCCCTGCTGGGTGACCTGCAAGGCCCGAAAATTCGTATCGCCAAATTCGCCAACAAACGCATCGAGTTGAAAATCGGTGATCGTTTTACCTTCTCCACCAGCCACCCGCTGACCGAAGGCAACCAGGAAATCGTCGGTATCGATTACCCGGATCTGGTTAAAGACTGCGGCGTAAACGACGAGTTGCTGCTCGATGACGGCCGCGTTGTGATGCGTGTTGACACCGCCACGGATGACGCACTGCATTGCACCGTGCTGATCGGTGGCCCGCTGTCGGACCACAAAGGCATCAACCGTCGTGGCGGCGGCTTGACTGCACCGGCCCTGACCGAAAAAGACAAAGCCGACATCAAGCTCGCTGCCGAGATGCAAGTCGACTATCTGGCCGTTTCGTTCCCGCGTGACGCAGCCGACATGGAATACGCCCGCAAACTGCGTGACGAAGCTGGCGGCACGGCGTGGCTGGTGGCCAAGATCGAACGCGCTGAAGCCGTGGCCGATGACGAAACCCTCGATGGCCTGATCAAGGCCAGCGACGCCGTGATGGTGGCCCGTGGCGACCTGGGCGTCGAGATCGGCGACGCTGAGCTGGTGGGCATCCAGAAAAAAATCATTCTGCATGCACGCCGCCACAACAAAGCGGTGATCGTCGCGACCCAGATGATGGAGTCGATGATTCAGAACCCGATGCCAACCCGCGCCGAAGTGTCCGACGTGGCTAACGCCGTGCTCGACTACACCGACGCCGTGATGCTGTCGGCTGAAAGTGCGGCTGGCGCCTACCCGCTCGAAGCCGTGCAGGCCATGGCACGGATTTGCGTCGGCGCCGAAAAGCACCCGACCAGCAAAACGTCCAGCCACCGCATCGGTAAAACCTTCGAAAGCTGCGACCAGAGCATTGCGCTGGCAGCCATGTACACCGCCAACCACTTCCCGGGCGTCAAAGCGATCATCGCGCTGACCGAAAGTGGTTACACGCCGCTGATCATGTCGCGCATCCGCTCCTCGGTGCCGATCTACGCGTTCTCCCCGCACCGCGAAACCCAGGCCCGTGCCGCCATGTTCCGTGGCGTTTACACCGTGCCGTTCGACCCGGCTTCGTTGCCGCCAGAACAGGTCAGCCAGGCAGCCATTGACGAGCTGCTCAAGCGCGGCGTTGTCGAGAAAGGCGACTGGGTCATCCTGACCAAGGGCGACAGCTACCACACCATCGGTGGCACCAACGGCATGAAGATCCTGCATGTCGGCGACAAAATGGTTTAAGCCTGACAAGGCGATAACCCAAAGCCCCGCCTGAGTGATCAGGCGGGGCTTTTTCGTCATCACTATTCAGCGTAGGCGCCGCCTTCGCCGGCGGCGTCAGTGGCTCACAAGGTCTTCGGGCTGCCCTTGTTGATAAATCCGGACAGCGCCGCCATCGCTTCAGGCGAACTCAGGCGCTGAATAAACAGCCAGCTTTCTTCCTCGATCACACGCTGCAACTGCTCGCGCCCCGGGGCTTTCATCAGGCGCTTTGTGTCTTGCACCGCCGCTGGCGCCAATGCGGCCAGTCGATGAGCGGCGACAAGGGCTGCACGCCAGACCGCTTCACCGTCTTCCAGCGCCGCATTGGCCAGCCCCCATGCCGCCGCCTGCGCCCCACTAAAACCCTCACCGAGCAACAACAACTCAGCCGCCCTGGCCTGCCCCAGCCGCTGCACCAACAACAGGCTCGAACCAAACTCCGGGCTTAGCCCCAGATTGACAAAGGGCATGCGCAGACGCGCATCTGCTGTTACGTACACCAGATCGCAATGCAGCAGCAACGTCGTACCGATCCCCACTGCGGTGGCGGCCACCGCCGCGACCACGGGCTTGCGACACGCCATCAGGCTGCGCATGAAACAAAACACCGGGCTGCTCAGGTCCACGGGCGGGTCTTGAAGAAAGTCAGCAATGTCATTGCCACTGGTAAAACACTGCGCGCTGGCGCACAACACCACCGCATGCACTGAGGCATCCGCATCGGCTTGTTCCAATGCGTGCGCCAAACGACTGTACATGTCACGGGTCAGGGCGTTTTTCTTCTCGGGACGGTTCAGGCGTAAGGTCAACACCGCGCCGTCGCGCTCTACAACGATGGCTTGAGTCATGCGTGCTCCCGAAGAGTCGGAACCTGCGCTCAACTGCGGCTTAGAAAAACATCCGCCAGCAGTTGGTTGCGCGACAGCCCCGCCAGAAACAAGCGCTTGGCAAACGCTTGAACCGTGTCGGGGTGGCCACAGACTAAAGCGCGCGTTTGACGGGAAACAAGACGCATCTGGACTAGATAGTCAGCCAGCTCAGCGCCCAACACGTATTCCACACACAGCGCTGGATACGTGCGCGCCAGCCCGTCCAGCTCCTGCTTGAGGTAATGCCCTGCGGTGTCTGTGGCCACATGCACCAGGCGGATCGGCCCGTGATGCTCCTGGCGCAAGGCTTCGCGCAGCACACCGTAAAGCGGCCCCAGCCCCGTGCCTGCGGCCAAGAGCCACAACGGCAGCTCCTGCCAGTCAGGGTCGTAATGCAACGCGCCACCGCGCAGCTCGCCCAGGCGCAACACGTCGCCGACCACAAGCTGACGCGCCGCATTGACGAACGCTCCGCGAGCGCTGCAATCGACATGCACCACCAACAAAGGGTCCTCACCCGGCAGACTGGCCAACGAATACGGGCGCGCCACCCCGCTGCGCGTCCACAGCACCAGATGCTGCCCCGCGCGGTAACGCAGTGGGCGCCGCGGTAAAAGGCCCAGCCGCAGCACCGAGGGGCTTAACCAGTCCAATGCCGCCACCTCGGCAGGCTCGCCATCGCGCACCGGGTCAAATGCCTCGACCTGCATGTCTTCGACCACTTGGCACTGACACGCCAAGCGCCAGCCTTGCTCACGCTGCGCTCGGGTCAAGGCATCCGGCTGCAAGTCCAGCGGCTCACCCCGCACACAGCGCACCAAGCACGCATGGCAACTGCCCGCGCGGCAACTGTAAGGCACGGGCACGCCCGCCTGATTCAGGCTGTCGAGCAAATTGCTGCCGGTGGCAACTGACCAGTGCTGGTCAGCGACGTGTAACTCGGGCACTTCAGGCTCCTGTGGGGCTTAGACGTCTTATTGCAGGCGATCATAAGATGGCGCACGCGATTTAGCTGAATGATTTCGCGGGCTGATTCTACGACGCCTTCGCTGTGGGACACAGCCTTGGGCAGCGACGACGCGCACCCCCTACTTTCGTTTTAACCGCAACGGATGTATCACAAGGTTGGCCGGGTTATACTGCCGCGCCTTTTTTGTACCGGTCATGCGTGCCCGGTATATCCCTGCAAAGATGTTTACGACAGACCGAAACACCCAGGTCGCAAACACCTTAATTGAATGTTCCCGTCTTATAGAGGAGCGCGACCCATGACCGTGATCAAGCAAGACGACCTGATTCAGAGCGTTGCTGACGCCCTGCAATTCATTTCCTACTACCACCCGGTGGACTTCATCCAGGCCATGCACGAGGCTTACCTGCGCGAAGAATCGCCAGCGGCCCGTGACTCGATGGCACAAATCCTGATCAACTCGCGCATGTGTGCCACTGGCCACCGCCCGATCTGTCAGGACACCGGTATCGTCACCGTGTTCGTGCGTGTGGGCATGGATGTGCGCTGGACCGGCGCCACCATGGGCCTGGACGACATGATCAACGAAGGCGTGCGTCGCGCTTACAACCTGCCAGAAAACGTCCTGCGCGCCTCCATCCTGGCCGACCCGGCCGGTGCCCGTCGCAACACCAAGGACAACACCCCTGCAGTCATCCACTACTCCATTGTTCCGGGCAACACCGTGGAAGTGGACGTCGCGGCCAAAGGCGGCGGTTCCGAGAACAAGTCGAAAATGGCCATGCTCAACCCGTCCGACTCGATCGTTGACTGGGTACTCAAAACCGTTCCGACCATGGGCGCGGGCTGGTGCCCACCGGGCATGCTGGGCATCGGTATCGGCGGCACGGCTGAAAAAGCCGCTGTGATGGCCAAAGAAGTGCTGATGGAGTCCATCGACATTCACGAGTTGATCAAGCGCGGCCCGTCCAATCGTATCGAAGAGATGCGCCTGGAGCTGTTCGAAAAGGTCAACCAGCTGGGCATCGGCGCCCAGGGCCTTGGCGGTCTGACCACCGTGCTCGACGTCAAAATCATGGACTACCCGACCCACGCAGCGTCGCTGCCGGTGTGCATGATCCCGAACTGCGCGGCCACCCGTCACGCCCACTTCGTACTGGACGGCTCCGGCCCGGCATCGCTCGAAGCGCCGCCGCTGGACGCCTACCCGCAAATCGTCTGGGAAGCAGGCCCATCGGCCCGCCGCGTCAACCTCGACACCCTGACGCCTGAAGACGTACAAAGCTGGAAGCCGGGCGAAACCGTGTTGTTGAACGGCAAAATGCTCACCGGTCGTGATGCGGCGCATAAGCGCATGGTCGAGATGCTGAACAAGGGTGAAACCTTGCCGGTCGATCTCAAAGGCCGCTTCATCTATTACGTGGGCCCGGTTGACCCGGTTGGCGACGAAGTAGTGGGGCCAGCAGGTCCGACCACAGCGACGCGGATGGACAAATTCACCCGTCAAATCCTTGACCAAACCGGCTTGCTGGGCATGATCGGTAAATCCGAGCGCGGCCCGACCGCAATCGAAGCGATCAAGGATCACAAAGCGGTGTACCTGATGGCGGTGGGTGGCGCGGCCTATCTGGTGGCCCAAGCGATCAAAAAGTCGCGCGTGGTGGCCTTTGCCGAGTTGGGCATGGAAGCGATCTACGAGTTCGATGTGAAAGACATGCCGGTGACCGTGGCAGTCGACAGCAAAGGCGAGTCGGTTCACATCACCGGCCCGGCGATCTGGCAGAAGAAAATCAGCGAGAGCCTGGCTGTTGAAGTGCAGTAAGCACTGATCAGCCAGACACGAAAACGGCCGGGTTAAACCGGCCGTTTTTTTATGGGCGCTGTTTTAAACAGCCCCTGGCATCAAAACGCGTTACGAAAAATCTCTTCAATCTGCGCCTGATCCGCTTTACGCGGGTTAGTGAACCCGCACGCATCTTTCAAGGCATTGGTGGCCAGCAGCGGTATGTCATCCAGCTTGGCGCCCAAGTCCCGCAGGCCCGCCGGGATCTCTACATCCTTGGCCAGTGTACGAATCGCCGCAATGGCCGCCTGCGCGCCCTCTTCCGGGCTTAAACCGCGTACATCCGCACCCAATGCATGGGCCACGTCGGTCAGGCGCGATGCGCACACACTGGCATTGAACGTTTGTACATGGGGCAACAACACGGCATTGCACACCCCGTGCGGCAGATCGTAGAAGCCACCCAGTTGGTGCGCCATCGCATGCACAAAACCCAGCGACGCATTGTTGAACGCCATGCCGGCTAGAAACTGCGCGTAAGCCATGTTCTCGCGGGCAGTCAGATTCGTGCCGTCTTTCACCGCATCGCGCAGGTTATGGCTGATCAGCTCCATCGCCTTGATTGCGCACGCATCGGTAATCGGATTGGCGGCAATCGACACATACGCTTCGACGGCGTGCGTCAGCGCATCCATACCCGTAGCCGCGGTCAGCCCCTTGGGCATGGCCACCATCAACTCCGGGTCATTGACTGACAGCAACGGTGTCACGTTGCGATCAACGATGGCCATTTTTACGTGGCGCTCTTCGTCGGTAATGATGCAAAACCGTGTCATCTCGCTGGCCGTGCCCGCGGTGGTGTTGATAGCCACCAGCGGCAATTGCGGTTTGGCCGAGCGGTCTACGCCTTCGTAATCACGAATATGCCCGCCATTGGTCGCGCACAGCGCAATACCCTTGGCGCAGTCATGGGGCGAGCCGCCGCCCAGCGACAACACAAAATCACACTGATGCTGCTTGAGCACTGCCAAACCCGCTTCAACGTTGGCAATACTCGGGTTGGGTTTGGCACCGTCAAAGATCACGGCATTGATGTCTTGCAATGCAAGTTTTTCGGAAATTTTAGCGGCCACCCCCGCCTTGGCCAGACCTGCGTCGGTCACGATCAACGCGTTACGAAACCCATAATTGCGAATCGCAGTCATGGCTTCATCCAGACAACCGTTGCCCATGATGTTCACGGCAGGAATAAAAAAGGTACTGGTCATGGCGAGTCCTCTTTGCGGGCGCACCCGCGACGCTGATGAAGTCAATGAGCATAGCTTCACCCCATCAGTTAATAAGGATGTTGATCTGGCTCAACACAGCGGCGTGATAAAGTCCTGCACCGCCCACGCCTTGAGACGATATTTGCGATGACCCCCTTCCAGGAATTTGATGCCGAACTAGAAGACTGGAACGCCTTACGCACCAGCACCCCGTGCAGCGGCTTGCTGCTGGGCAATGGCGCAAGCATGGCTGTGTGGCATGACTTTTATTACGACTCGCTGTTTGAAAAAACCCGCAGTGTGGCCGAAAAACCCCTCAGCCAGACCGAACTCAGTGTGTTTGAAGCCTTGGGCACACGTAACTTTGAACACGTGCTCAGCGCACTTAAAACCGCGAGCAAGGTCAACAAAGCCCTGGCAATCAATTCGGCATCACCGCGCAAACGCTATTACGCAATCAAGGAAGCGCTGATCAACAGCACCCAGGACGTGCACATCCCGTGGCGCCTGATGCAGCCGCACACCTTGGCGTGCTGGCAAGAAGCGTTGGCGCAATACGCCACGGTGTATTGCGCCAACTATGACCTGCTCACGCCCTGGGCCTTGATGCAGGCCCCCAAGCGCTTCAATGACCTGTTCAATACCCCGGGCGCCACGTTTGAGCTGGGCGACAGCCTGAGCAAAGGCAAAACCACGCGCGTGCTGTACCTGCACGGCGCGCTGCATCTGGTGAAAAACCAGGAAGGCAAAGCGCGCAAATGCACGGGTAACGAGTCGGCCTTGCTCAGCAACTTTGCGATCAACCACTCAATCAGCGCGCTGGACGATGTGCCATTGTTTGTCAGCGAAAGCACCAGCGACGACAAGCGTAAATCCATCCGCCATTGCGATTACCTGTCGTTTTGTCATGAGCAACTGATGACTCATAAAGACACGCTGTGCATCTTCGGCCACAGCCTGGGCGAGCAGGATCAGCACCTGATCGACGCCCTGCGTGTGGCGCCTCTGAAAACCCTGTGCATCTCGATCTATCCGCGCAGCGAAGCATTTATCCGCTTCCAGAAAAACCACTACACGCAGCTATTTGCAGAGAAAAAGGTGGCATTGCGCTTCTATAACTCAAAAACACACCCACTGGGTTCAACCCGGCACAGAGTGCCGGTCGAGGAGTAAACCGCCTCTCGCGCTATTGCTCGGTGCTGTGCACCACCACCAACAATTGCGCTTGTACCTCACCGACCGAGCGCAGGCGGTGAGGTTTGTTCGCGTTGAAATGCAGCGCATCGCCACGCTGCAAGATCACCCGCTCATTCATGAAATCGACTTCGACCGCGCCCTCGTGCACGAACAGAAACTCTTCCCCCACGTGCTCTTTGAAGCTGGGGTCGGCGAACTCGGCGGGTGGGTACATCATGAACGGCAGCAAATTACGTTCACTGACCTGATGCGCCAACACGGCATACCCCGGCGACTTTTCATTGCTCGACAGCAGTCGGTGCTGATCGCTGCGCACCAGGCTGTAGCCATCAAGCCCGGCATTCTCCTGGGCGAATAACTCCTCAACATTGACGTTGAGTGCCTTGGCCAGTTTCAACGCAGCGGCAATCGACGGGGTGTTCAAACCGCGCTCGACTTTCGATAAATAACTCTTGGTCATACCGGATTTTTCAGCCAGCGTCTCAAGGGTCACGCCAAGTTTTTTTCTGAGTAATTTCAAACGGATAGACATGTAGAGCGATTAATCCATCAAAGGAGTAGCGAGTTTTACTTGCCAATGACACTTTGTGTCATATAGCCTTTTAAGTGTCATAACGCACTGCCCCCATCACCTTTCACGCCATAGGGGCAGGCCCATCCGGCAATCACCGAGGACACCGACATGGCCAAGACATTAGCACTTCCCAAAGAACAACTGGTCAAGCAAGCACTGGCGCAGATGCAACATACGCTGGCGGATAATACGTGGACTGCCCGGCAAAAGCTGGCGCTTACCTGCCGCATCCTGTTCGAAAATGGTCACGACTCAGGCCTGGCCGGGCAAATTACTGCCCGCGGGCCACAACCCGGCACCTACTACACCCAACAATTGGGCCTGGGGTTTGATGAAATTACTGCGGGCAACCTGCTGCTGGTCAATGAAGACCTGGAGGTGCTCCAAGGTCACGGCATGCCCAACCCGGCCAATCGTTTCCACAGCTGGGTGTACCGCGCCCGTCCCGACGTGAACTGCATCATTCACACCCACCCCACGCATGTGGCCGCCCTGTCGATGCTCGAGGTGGCGCTTGAGGTATCGCACATGGACCTGTGCCCGCTGTATGAAGACTGCGCTTTTCTGGAAGGTTGGCCGGGCGTACCGGTGGGGAACGAAGAAGGCGAACTGATCGCCGGAGCGCTGGGCGATAAACGCGCGATTTTGCTCTCGCACCACGGCCAATTGTCGACCGGCGCCAGTATTGAAGAAGCCTGCGTGATTGCCCAACTGATAGAACGCGCGGCCAAACTGCAATTGCTTGCAATGGCGGCGGGCACCATCAAGCCGATTACACCGGCACTCGGTCGCGAAGCCCATGACTGGATCAGCCGTCCAAAACGCCACGCCGCTGCCTTCAATTACTATGCTCGGCAAAACCTGCGTCGTCATGCCGACTGCCTGAACTGATCCGCCTCCCCCTACCTGACAGGACACTGACCATGACGACTCCAACCCTCCACGGCATCATCGGCTACACCATCACCCCGTTCACGGCAGACGGCGACACCCTCGACCTGCCCGCCCTGGGCCGCTCCATTGACCGACTGATTGACAGCGGCGTACACGCCATCGCGCCGCTGGGCAGCACCGGCGAAGGCGCCTACCTGAGTGACGCCGAATGGGATGACGTCAGCGCGTTCAGCATTGCCCACGTTGCCAAACGCGTACCGACCATTGTCAGCGTCTCCGACCTGACCACCGCCAAGGCCGTACGCCGTGCCCGTTTCGCCGAACAGCACGGCGCCGACGTGGTCATGGTGCTGCCCGCCTCTTACTGGAAACTCAGCGAGGCAGAAATTCTCGCCCACTACCAAGCCATCGGCGACAGCATCAGCTCCCCGATCATGCTGTACAACAACCCGGCCACCAGCGGCACTGACATGTCCGTGGAGTTGATCCTGCGGATTTTCAATGCCGTCGAAAACGTCACCATGGTCAAGGAAAGTACGGGCGACATTCAGCGCATGCACCGTCTGCAACAACTGGGCGAGGGCCAGGTGCCGTTCTACAACGGCTGCAACCCGTTGGCCCTGGAAGCGTTCGCGGCAGGCGCCAAAGGGTGGTGCACCGCAGCGCCCAACTTGATCCCGGCGCTGAACCTGGCGCTGTATCAAGCGGTGCAGGCCAACGACTTGAACAGCGCCCGGGCGCTGTTTTACCGCCAACTGCCGCTGCTCGAATTCATCCTCAAAGGCGGCCTGCCCGCCACCATCAAAGCCGGTTTGCGCCTGACCGGCCTGGAAGCGGGCGACCCGCGCCTGCCCGTATTCGCGCTGGGTGAAGCGGGGGTTAAACACTTGGAAGGCTTACTCACCCAACTGAAATAAACCGCTAGAGACCGAAGGCTGTGTTCGATTGCCAAGCGACCGGACACAGCCTCGCGCTACGCGTCAGTTGCGACAACTCTGGCAACAGAGCCTCTACAGGCCTTTACGGCTGCTCTTTAATCACCGTCGTCGGCCCATTGCTTTTAACACTGGCAATGCCCTTCTCACGTGCCGCCTCGGTGCTGTATTGCTCGCTGGTGCCAATAATCTGGTGATTGGCCGCCTTGAGGTTGAAGTACGGCTTACCGTCCTTGGCCACTTTTCTCTCATAGCGCTCATCCAGTGGGCTATTGACCTGCACCGAAGCAATTCCGTTTTTGGCCGCCTCACGCGTGGTGTACTGCTCGCTCACCAAAATCGGCTCGTTATTGGCCGCTTTCAAAACAAACCGGAACTGCCCATTACTGGTTTTGCCCAACTCGTACCAACCCGACATGACGTTTCTCCTGAATGCTGACGGTTTTTTGCATGCCTGAGTAAAGCCTGCGCCCAGCTTTTATCCATTTATCTGCATGAAATGACGAAAGATCAATTTCCATGCAGACAAATAGCAATAATTCTCGATACCATTCGCAACTTATTTTGCATCGCTGAGCCCCCAAGGATTTTCATGCCCGGCTTAAAACACGATCCCGCGTTGGCCGAATCCTTGCGCGAGTTCTATACGCAGATTCTGCATTTCCTGCGCAAACGCACCGACAACGCCAGCGATGCAGCTGACATGACGCAAGACGTTTTCACCCAATGGCTGGGCTATCAAGACCGGGCCAAAGTCGAGCAACCACGGGCTTTTTTGTTCCAGATGGCGCGCAATCTGCTGCGCGATCACTGGCGTCGTCAGCAGGTGCGCCACTCGGCTCACGCCGAGCCGCCTGAGCACGACGCCGAGCCGTTAAGCGATGAGAGGGATGACCCGATGCTGGCTGCACAGCGCCTGCAACGCCTGGAACAGCTTAAGGCCGTGCTTGCAGAACTCTCGCCCAGACGCCGCGAAGCCCTTATGCTGCACCGCTTTGAAGGTTTGAGTCAGGCGCAGATCGCGCAACGCATGGGAATTTCGGTAAGCATGGTGGAAAAGCACATCGCCTTTGCCTTGTTGCACTGCAAGCAACATCTACATCGGGACAGCGGCAAGGAGCAGCCAAAATGACCTCTTTTCACGCCAGCGCCGAAGACAGCATTGACGCTGAGGCGGCCCATTGGTTTGCGCGC
Organism: Pseudomonas sp. TAA207; assembly: GCF_001529285.1. Lineage (NCBI taxonomy): Bacteria > Pseudomonadati > Pseudomonadota > Gammaproteobacteria > Pseudomonadales > Pseudomonadaceae > Pseudomonas > Pseudomonas sp. TAA207. The sequence goes on from NZ_LLWJ01000064.1 coordinate 165,830, forward strand.
AACCGCAATCAGCCCGATCGTCAAAGCCGCGCTCAATTCAGTGCCTGGTACGCCATCCCCGCACATGCCAAAGCCTATGCCGCATTTGAATCGCTGTGGGGTGACTTGGGCGAACTCAGGCAACTGAATAAACCGCGCGTGCTCCCGGTAAAGCCACCGGTCAAGCGCCGCTCAGTGCTGGCATTAGCCACTGCGGCAGCCGTGTTGTGCGCCGTGTTTGCATTAAACCTCGGCACCCCCGTTGCACTGCACCAGCAACACATTGCCACACAGGCCAAGGGTGCCAGAACCCTTACACTTCCTGATGGCAGCACCCTGTACGTCAACGCCAACACACAACTGCGCATCAACTTCAGCGCGCATCAACGCGACATTTTTCTGGATCACGGCCAGCTCTATATCGAGGTGGCAGCCAATAAAGACCAACCCTTGGTGGTGCACGCAGGCGATGCGCGGATACGCGTGGTCGGCACCGGCTTTGATGTGCGTCGCAGCCCGCGGCAATTAGTGGTCAGCGTCGCCCACGGCCAGGTGGCATTTTTGCCCGACGCCAAACACTCGGCCTTGCTAAGCGCTGACCAGCGTGCCAGTTACGACTACGCCCGACACGTGTTGAGCGAGCAAACCCTCACCTCCAGCGAGATTGCCGACTGGCGCGGCGGCCACCTGACCTTTCGCAAACGCGAACTGGCCAGCCTGATCGACGAACTGGACCTCTACCGCCCCGGCGTCATTGAACTGGCCAGCGGCCCACTCGCCCGTTACAAGGTGTCCGGCAACCTCGACGTCAACGATCCGCTGGCTTTGGTCAAAGCCCTGCCTGCCTTGATACCGGTGAAAACCGTGCTCCTGGACAACGGAAAAATACGCATCGAACCCCGCTAAAAAAACATATGCGAATATTTTGCATTCGCATATGAGGTTTTCTCATCGTGCTGCGTCTTCCTTCGGTCTGCGTTGCTAACGCATGTCTTTTTGGCCTTTGTTGCCGCACTGGGGGGTTTCATGTTTCGCGCACCACATTTCGTCTCACACTTGTGCACTCGCCCGACCTTGCTCGGCGCATGCATGGCTTTTAGCCTGCACGCGCACGCCGAGTCGATCCAACTGCAATTGCCCGCTCAATCGCTGGCCAGTTCGTTGAGTGCAGTGGCCCAGCAAGCCAAGATCCAGCTGCTGTTTGACGAAGAGCTGTTGCGCAACATCAAAGCCCCGGCGCTCAGTGGTGCCTACAGCGCGCAAGACGCCATCAATCAATTGTTGCGCGGCACCGATTTCAGCCTGATCCAGGTCGACCGCACCTTTGTCGTCCGCCCCAAAGAGGAAGGCACCACCACCAGCAACAGCCTGCAACTGGGTGCGCTGAGCGTGATTGGCACCGGTAATGAAATTGACTCCAGCAACGTCGGAAAATCGACCCTGACCCAAGCTGAAATCAATCGTTATCAGGCCAATAATATTCCCAGCCTGCTGGCGACCTTGCCCGGTATCAACCTCGGTGGCTCGCTCAAGCCCGGCGGTCAGACCATCAACATCTGGGGCATGGGTGAAGCCGAAGACGTACAAATGACCGTGGATGGCGCGACCAAAAGCGGCTTCGAACGCTACATGCAAGGCACCATCTTTATCGAGCCTGAACTGATCAAGGGGCTGGTCGTCGAAAAAGGCCCGCACGACATGCGCACCGGCAACGGTGGTTTTGCCGGTTCCGTGCACATGGAAACCAAAGATGCACCGGACCTGCTCGAAGAGGGCAAAGACACCGGCGCCATGCTCAAATACGGCTACAGCAGCAACGACCACCAACAGGTTTACAGTGGCGCGGTGTATGGCCGCACCGATGATGGCCGAGCGGATGCGCTGGTGTATTACACCAAGCGCGATGGCGATGACATGAAGCTGGCCGGCCACATACCGGACCCCAAGCACGCCTACCCGGTCAACCCCAAGCGCTTGCCCAACACCGCACAGGACCTGGACGCGCAATTGCTCAAAGTGAACCTGCATTTCAATGAGGAACATAGCCTCGGGATGTCGTATTCACGCTCCAACAATTACCTGTGGGTGCCCTTCTCGGCCATCAGCTACCCGGCGCCACCGAGCCAGGCCAACATCGACAAATATGGGTACGACGTTGCCTCAAGACGTTACTTGTCCAACCGTTCGACCATCGACACCACCTGGTCGGCCAAATACAAGTACCAGCCTATCGAAAACCCGCTGGTCAATCTTGAGGTCAAGTACTCGCACTCAAACACTGAGCAAACGGACACGCGCGGCTCTCAAGCCTATTTCCAGCCCGCCACTGGCGGTCGCAAGATGGACACCGGCTACACCGACGACATGCTTCAGATCGAAAACATCAGCCTGTTTGCCAGCGGCCCGCTGGATCACGCTGTGACTACAGGCATGCAAATTCGCAAGCACCAGCGTGATGTCGACATGTGGATGCCGGGTAAAACCTATGAGGTAGAGAAGTACAACTACGGCCACTATCAACCCAGCTTCATGCCCAAGGGCAAGGTCGATACCAATAGCTTCTATCTGCAAGACGCGATCACGTACGGTGATTTCACCCTGACACCGTCCGTGCGCTACGACCATGTGCGCAACCGCGGCGAGCAAAACGACGCACCGTTCTATAACCACGCGGAACTGGGTCACGACTACAGCGACAAAACCTACACTGGCTGGTCGCCTCGCCTGTCGGGCTTCTGGAAAATAAACCCGAACACCGCCTTGTTTGTCGACTACAGCAAAACCTGGCGCGCACCGGTAATCGATGAACAATACGAGCTTCAAGGACTGGGCAGCCGTACCGCGACCAGCCTCAATTTGAAACCCGAAGTCATCACGGGCTGGCGTGCAGGCAACATCACCAACTTTGATCACATCTTTGGCGACAACGACCACGCACTGATCCGCACCACCCTGTTTCGCAACACCGTCGACAATGAAATTTTCAAAGCCACCGGCGTAGGGTGCGCATCCCAAACGGCCGCCGGCAGCATGTCCAAAGACTGTGGGCCGGGCAATATACCCAACTACCGCAACATTGGCAGTGTGACCATCAAGGGCTTTGAAATTGAAAGCTTCTACGAGTCCACTTACGTCTTTGGCTCGCTGTCTTACGCATGGATGACCGGTAAACACGAAGGCGCCTACACCAACCCGTGGGGACCGAACGTCTGGGCACGGGACATTCCCGCCCCGAAATGGGTCGCCATACTGGGCACCAAAATACCGGCATGGGATGCGCGCATCGGCTGGAAAGGCGAGTTCGTGCGCAAGACCGACCGTTTGCCCAGCGACAAGTACTACGGCACCGCGATCAGTGCCTTGGGCGATCGCTACTACGACCAATACGCCAACGACGGCTATAACGTGCAGGGCCTGTTCGCCAACTGGAAACCACAGCAGCCGTACCTTAAAGGCACCGAGGTCAACTTCACCGTGGACAACCTGTTCAACAAGAGTTACCAGCCGATGCTCAGCGGCGATAACGCCTACAGCCAGGGGCGTAACGCCAAGATCAGCGTTACGCGGTTCTTCTAACCCCACCCTGTAAGAGGAACTGGCGCAGGCTGCGATCTTTTTAACAGCTCAAAAGATCGCAGCCTGCGGGTTTGCTCCGCCAGATCAGCGGGTGTTACGCGTTACAACCCTCAGCCCCGGCGCCTGATCTGAGCGCTGGCTCAAATAGCGGGTGCAACTCACGCGCAAGAACGAGGCGAAGTTGACCACTTCGCCGCGGTAATCCATCACTTCCTCGTAGAGCTTGGCCACCAATTGATTGGTGGTCATGCCATCCGCTTGTGCGATCTCACTGAGGATGTCCCAAAACTGGTTTTCCAGTCGCAACGTGGTGACCACGCCGCAAATACGCAGTGAGCGCGAGCGTGATTCGTACAGAATCGGGTCGGCTTTAACGTACAGCTCACACATGGTCACACCCTCGCCTTACAAGGAAATAGAAGTCCCCAGCAGCCCCAGAAAAGCGCTCAGCCAGGCCGGATGCGCTGGCCACGCGGGAGCTGTCACCAGGTTGCCCTGCACACGGGCCTGGTTCACGTCGATATCAATAAAAGTACCGCCCGCCAAACGCACTTCCGGGGCACATGCGGGGTATGCACTGCACTCACGGCCTGCCAGGATGCCGGCCGCGGCCAGCAATTGCGCACCATGACAGACCGCGGCAATCGGTTTGCCTGCCTTGTCGAAGTCACGTACCCACTGCAGAATCTTTTCGTTCAAGCGCAGGTATTCCGGCGCACGACCACCGGGCACTAGCAGCGCGTCGTAATCGCGGGCGTTGACTGCGTCGAAATCAAAGTTCAGGGCAAACAGATGGCCCGGTTTTTCGCTGTAGGTCTGATCGCCTTCAAAGTCATGAATCGCGGTACGCACTGTCTGCCCCGATTTTTTACCCGGACAGACCGCATGCACCTGATGGCCGATCATCAATAGCGCCTGAAACGGCACCATCACTTCGTAGTCTTCGACGTAATCGCCCACCAGCATCAAAATCTTTTTCGCCGCCATGCTGCGTACTCCTGTGAGTGAAGGCTTGGAGTGCATACCCAGCAGGCGCCGGTAGGCGCTGTGCTGGAGACTCGTTAACACCTGCAAGAGTAGCCGCACAGTACCTACACGGGTAATAACCCGGTACTACACCGATTTACTTCAGCAACCCGTCCGCTTGCAGCAGGGTTTCCAGGCAATGCTCCTGAATGCTGTAGAACGCCTTCAATTCCTGGATTTTCACCCGCAACTGGGCGTTATCAACCGGTTCGGCGCGCTTGACCGCAAGGATCATTTTGTTTTTGTTGGTGTGCTCCAGCGAGATGAACTCGAACACTTTGGTTTCATAACCACAGGCTTCAAGGAACAGCGCACGCAGGCTGTCGGTGACCATTTCGGCCTGTTGGCCCAAATGCAGGCCGTATTGCAGCATCGGCTTGAGCAGCGCCGGGCTCTGGATTTGCAGGCGGATCTGCTTATGGCAGCACGGCGAGCACATGATGATCGCGGCGCCCGAGCGGATGCCCATGTGAATCGCGTAGTCAGTGGCAATGTCACAAGCATGCAAGGCGATCATCACGTCAATCGGAGTGGGCGCAAAACTGCGCACGTCACCGTGCTGAAAGCTCAGGCCCGGATGCTCCAGACGCTGCGCGGCGTTATTGCACAGCGTGACCATGTCTTCACGCAGCTCAACGCCGGTGACCACGCCTTCGGCTTGCAGGCTGTGACGCAAGTAATCGTGAATGGCAAACGTCAGATAGCCCTTGCCCGAGCCGAAGTCAGCCACTTTGATGGGCTGGTCTAGCGCAAGCGGCGAACTGCTCAGCGCGTGGGAAAACACTTCGATGAACTTGTTGATCTGTTTCCACTTGCGCGACATCGCCGGGATCAGCTCTTGCTGCTTGTTGGTCACCCCAAGGTCGGCAAGAAAGGGGCGGGTCAAATCCAGAAAACGGTTCTTCTCGCGATTGTGCTCAGCCGAAGGCAGTTCACGGGCCTGCTGACTTTTACCCTTGAACAGCGAGCTTTTGCCCTTTTTGCTGTACTCCAGTTGCACTTCGTCAGTGAGGGTCAATAGATGCGCATTTTTGAACGCTTCAGGCAGCAACCCGGCAATGGTCGTCACGGCCTCATCAAGGGGGAAGTTCTTGGTGATATCGCGGGTCTTATAGCGGTACACAAACGACAGGCAAGGCTGATCCTTGACCGTGACCTGCTTGATGATGACCCGCTGCAACTCGGCGTCCGGGCCGACGTACTTGGCCAGCACCAGCTTGATGAAGGAGTTTTGAGCCAGCCCGGTTTCCAGCAGGTTCAAAAATTGCGCACGATGATCCGGCACGGACGCGGCGGTGGTAGCAGTCACTGACATTGAAAAAGGTGCCTCGGGGGGTGCAGGAGGGGAAATCAGAAAACAATGGCGGGTATTTTAGGCGGGTTGGCGGCACAGGGCACGGGGTAATTTTGCTGCGCAGTCTTCGTGGGGTTCGGATGCCCCCCTTCCTGGCATTGCAAAGACTCAGTGGCGTAACCAACCACATGAAATTGACACGGATAAAACCCTGAAAATGCCGCCGGCCGGCATGCATAAACGGTCATTCGAACAGCCTAAATTGGGTGCCTTAACTCGTTATTACGTCGACAAACAAGTCAACCATGAAAATAATTATATATAACCGTCACTGCTGCCTGTGCAACATCCATATTCATCCCCTGCATCATAGGTGTTGCCACCCACAATAATACTGATACCTACATTGCCTACATTATGAGGGGGAGGCGGTGGCGACGGAAGTACAGGCCTGGACGGTGTATATGTACCGCCGATAAAACCACCACCTATTCCGTTACCAAGATCGGGGGCAACCGTTGAAAAAGGCTGCAACTCACCCGTCGCCGATATCCAATTACAGGACAACATCATATTGGCATACGCCAGCCTCAGGGTATTACGATCAACAATCTTCATATCCGGAGCACACCTATAATCGAGGTAGTTATCGGAAGGATTATTGCCAAAGAAATCTCCGGCCGACTTCATAATTCGTTTAATACTAAAAATCGTTCCCACATCCCCGTCAAAAAACCCCAAGCCTGGTTGCCCCTCAATTCATCAAGACTTGACTGGCCAAGCGGGCGCCCTTTGCCGGCTATAAAAACGTGCCAGCAGGGTCTGACAAAGGGTAAAGCCTCATAATTTGGCCAGTTATACCGCCACACCTCTCCTTTGAGCTGAATATTGATTTCACTCTCTTCAGCTTCTGTCAAAAAATCATCAATCACATAAATTGATTCGTCAATCTTCTCTATCCTCACTGCATACCTTCCTCTGGCAATATCGATTAAAAACACCGCACCTAATGATATAAAATACAAAATAACCTACAGCCAAACTTGAGTAAGCAACCATAATATAACTCACAACATTATTATCCCTCGTCCACCGCGCTATCTGCTGACGGCTCATCATCAGTAGAAACTCTTCATCATAGACCGCCCAAACAAATGTATTATCGCTGTCAGCGTCTACAGCCACCCACAATTTTTTATGCTTTCGAACATCCAATAAACCGACCTCATAACTGGGAAATTCAATCCTGTACTTATAATCACTCTCGCCTCGCCCCACATTAAAATACAAATACACTGATGATTTTGACCTACCCAAAGCATGGGTAACATAAGCGCTGCGCAGCACCATGCTTTTAGGCACCGCGGGTACTTCCACCCGTTCATTCCACATCATCACACCAACGCCGAACATCAGTAGACAAAAAAAGACCATCACCACTAAATCCATGGGAGTCGCCACATAACCAGGCGGTATATAAAAAGGTGACTTCTTCATTTCTGCCTCTTGCGCGATTGACTTAAAACTAAACCCTCAATATTGATACAGCAACCCTACATCCGTAGGGGTTTCGTTAATTTTCGGGCGTTGTCACCCAAACGACTAACCACCACCATTAGCGCCATACGATTTCCCACACCATGCTTTGACAACAATGACGACACATGATCCCGAACCGTAAAATCACTAATCAGCAACTGTTGTGCTATCGCCTTATTTGTGCGCCCATCCATAAGCAAATCAAGCACCTCTTTCTCCCTAGATGTAAGCTTCATCCCCTTCCTCCATCTTTTATCAACCTCAGAGCACATCAAAAAAACACCCAGACACAATACAACCTAGCCATCATTCAAAAAAATGACAACACAGTTTTCCACAACAAAGAGAACTATAAATAGCGGGAACTTATATTGCAGACTCGCAAGAACTTACTTACGGAGATACAAGAATAAAACCACAAAGAGAATATTACAAAAGCCTGATACTTCTTAGCGAAGTATCAGAAGTATCAAGACCACAAAGAAAACGATTACAACATCACCAACCGATTCGGCAATTGATTACGCGGTTGGGTTTTGGGGATGTGTTGCGCCAGCAATTGCGCGCTGGCCTCAATGCAGGCAATAAAACCTTCGGCGGTATGACCCAGACCCACCCGACGCGTGAAATCACTGACGATGCTGCCCCAGTCGCTATCGTCCAGATGGCGTGAAATCCCTTCATCCACCAGGATTTCGACATAACGCTCAGCTTCACTGACAAAAATCAGCACACCGGTACGGTCTTGGGTGTGATGCAGCTTTTGCTCCAGAAACTGGCGCCGCGCCAGATTGCTGGCCCGCCAATGCCGCACACGGGGCGGGATCAAGCGGGTGGTAATCGCCGGGATGCGAAAGATCAGGCTGAGGAAGACAAAGCTGGCCCATTGCAGCATGAGCAGCGAATAGATCTGAATGCCGCCGATAAAAAAGTGCGCCAATGCGGGCACCAGCAAGGCGATCAAGCTGGCCCAGAGCAGCGGGATATAACTGTAGTCGTCCGCGCGCGGGGCTAACACGGTGACAATTTCGGCGTCTGTGTGTTGCTCGGCGCGGGTGACCGCTTCTTCGACCTGCCGTTGTTGCGCGTGTGTGAGTAAAGCCATGAGTATTTATGCTCGCCTGAAAATTGAATTACCAGCCGCCCGAGGCACCACCGCCGCCAAAGCTGCCACCGCCGCCACTAAAGCCGCCGCCTCCTGCGCCACCGCCAAAACCGCCCCCGCCAAAACCGCCGGAGCGTGAACCGCCCCCGCCGCCCGAGTTGCAGATGCCGTAGAACTGGCACGCGGCAACCACTATGACAAACAGGACGAATAACAGCAGTACGACAAAGGGATGTTCGGCCAGCAAGTCATTGCCATCGCCCTGCCCGCTGGCGTAGGCCGGTTCGGCCAATGGATCGCCGCCCAACACCTGAAGGATCGCTGCAACACCGTCGCTGATGCCCTGGCTGAAGTGGCCCGCTTTAAAGGCAGGCGTGATGACTTGATTGATGATTACCGACGATTGCGCGTCGGTGAGGCGGTCTTCCAGCCCATAACCGACCTCGATGCGCAATGTGCGGTCGTCACGGGCAACGATCAGCAAGGCACCGTTGTTTTTGTCCTTTTGACCGATGCCCCAGGTGCGCCCCAATTGGTAGCCGAAGTCTTCAATGGGGGTGCCTTGCAAATCAGGCACGGTCACTACCACCACCTGCTCGCCGGTGGCTTTTTCGTGGGCTTCAAGCGATTGCGTCAATTGCTGACGCGTGGCGGGATCGAGCATTTGCCCGTCGTCCACTACCCGTCCGTTGAGTGCGGGAAATGTCAGCGCCTGGGCCGTGGCTATAAATAGCCACAGCAGCAGGCCTGACCCCAGTCTTGATATACGCATCTGCACCACGCTGATTGAAGGGGGGAGACGTACCCGTAGCAGTTGCCGAGGAACGCAGTCTTCGTTGCTCGGCAGCTGCTACGGGGCTCGCGTATTGGCCAGGCGTCTTAAAACTTCACTTCAGGCGCTTTGTCGGCGTCCGGCGTGGTGGCTTCGAAGGTTGGGCGGATCGGCAAGTCGCTGTACATCACGGCATGCCACAAACGGCCCGGGAAGGTGCGGATTTCAGTGTTGTAGCGCTCTACCGCAAGAATAAAGTCGCGACGGGCCACGCTGATGCGGTTTTCCGTGCCTTCAAGTTGCGATTGCAACGAGAGGAAGTTCTGGTTGGACTTGAGGTCCGGGTAACGTTCCGACACCACCATCAAACGGCTCAAGGCACCTGTCAGTTGATTTTGCGCGTCCTGGAACTGCTTGAGTTTTTCCGGGTTGTTCAGGGTGCTGGCGTCTACCTGAATAGACGTGGCCTTGGCCCGCGCCTCAATCACAGCGGTAAGCGTTGCCTGCTCCTGCTTGGCCGCGCCCTTGACGGTTTCGACCAGGTTGGGGATCAAGTCAGAACGACGCTGGTACTGGTTCTGCACTTGTGACCAGGCCGCTTTCACCTGCTCATCCAGGGTGGGTATGGTGTTGATGCCGCACCCGGCCAATACGCTGCTCAGCGCCAGCAGTGCGATGACTTTCCAGCCCAAGGCTCTAACGCTTTGTATTCCCATGCTCGTGACGCTCCGAAATGATTGCATTGCGTTCATAGACACCACCCTCGCGCTAAAAACTCCCACTGCGCCCTGAATATCTCCTGGCAACACTGGATTGCTGGGGACGAATCAGCTAAAAGACTGCGCAAGATGTAGGAATATTCCCCTATAAAGATAGGGCAAATCTCTACCATAAACAGACTAAACACCCCTCCCAGAACAATATCGTTCCCAAGCCACCGGTTTACGTGGTGTGAGTGAACGGCGCGCAGAAGAATTTCATGACCAAAATGTGTTTGCTGGCGATCGCGATTAGCCTGACCAGCCACGCCGTCTGGGCCCAAACGCCTACGGCCCCGCTGCCTCCTAAGGAGGTGTTTGTCGCCGACCTGCTCAAACAAATGACCCTCGACGAAAAGGTCGGGCAGTTGCGTCTTATCAGCATTGCAACCGACATGCCCCGCGAATTGATTCGCAAGGAAATCGCCGCAGGCCGCATCGGCGGCACGTTTAACTCGGTGACGCGTCCCGAAAACCGTCCGATGCAAGACGCCGCCATGCGCAGCCGTTTGAAAATCCCCATGTTCTTTGCCTATGACGTGATTCACGGGCATCGCACCATTTTCCCTATCAGTCTGGCACTGGCCTCCAGCTGGGATATGGACGCCATCGCCCTGAGTGGCCGGATTTCGGCCAAGGAAGCCAGCGCCGATAGCCTCGACCTGACGTTTTCGCCGATGGTCGATATCGCTCGCGATCCTCGCTGGGGTCGGACCTCGGAAGGTTTTGGCGAAGACACCTATCTGGTTTCGCGCATTGCCAAGGTCATGGTGCAGGCCTATCAAGGCGTGTCTCCCGCCCTGCCCGGCAACATCATGGCCAGCGTCAAACACTTCGCGCTTTATGGCGCCGTGGAAGGTGGACGGGACTACAACATCGTCGACATGAGTACTACCCGCATGTTTCAGGATTACCTACCGCCCTACCACGCCGCTATTGAGGCTGGGGCTGGAAGCGTAATGGTGGCGCTGAACTCGATCAACGGGGTACCGGCCACCTCCAACATGTGGCTTATGCAGGATTTATTGCGTAAGGAATGGGGCTTCAAAGGGGTGGCTGTCAGTGATCATGGCGCGATTCTTGAGCTGATCAAGCACGGGGTGGCCAAAGACGAGCGTGAAGCTGCCACGCTGGCGATCAAAGCGGGTGTCGACATGAGCATGAATGACCTGGTGTATGGCAAAGAACTGCCAGGCTTGGTCAAGTCCGGAAAAGTAGCGCAGAGCGATCTGGATAACGCCGTACGCGAGGTGCTTGGCGCCAAATACGACATGGGACTGTTTAATAACCCCTACCTGCGCATAGGCAAGGCTGAAGACGACCCGGCCGATGTCAACGCTGAAAGCCGCCTGCACCGGGCCGAAGCCCGTGACGTAGCGCGAAAAAGTCAGGTGCTGCTCAAGAATGAGTCCCATACCCTGCCCTTGAACAAACAGGCGCGCATCGCGCTGATCGGGCCGCTGGCCGATTCGAAGATCGACATGCTCGGCAGTTGGTCGGGCGCCGGTGTACCCGCGCAATCAGTGACAGTACGTGAAGGGTTGCGCAATGCCATGGGTAAACAGGCCACGCTGACCTACGCCCGGGGCGCCAATGTGACGGATGATCAGACGGTGGTCGACTACCTCAATCATTCCAACCCCAATATGCTCGATGTGACCAATGACCCGCGCCCGGCGCAAGTCATGCTCGATGAAGCCGTCAAAGCGGCGCAACAGGCCGATATCGTGGTCGCCGTGGTGGGCGAAGCTCGCGGCATGTCCCATGAAGCCGCCAGCCGCACTGACCTCGACTTGCCAGCCCCGCAGCGGGCCTTGATCAGCGCCCTGAAAGCTACTGGCAAGCCGCTGGTACTGGTGCTGATGAATGGCCGGCCGCTGTCCATTGATCAACAGATACAACAGGCCGACGCGGTGCTGGAAACCTGGTACACCGGCACTGAAGGCGGCAATGCCATCGCCGACGTGCTGTTTGGCGACTACAACCCGTCGGGCAAACTGCCAATCACATTCCCGCGTTCGGTAGGTCAGATTCCGAGCTACTACAGCCATCTGCGCATTGGTCGCCCCTACACCCCAGGCAAACCTGGCAACTACACCTCGCAGTACTTTGACGAACCCAACACCCCGCTTTACCCGTTCGGTTATGGCCTGAGCTACACCGACTTCAGCCTGTCAGATGTGCGCCTCTCCAGCGAGACCCTCAAGCCGGGTGCAGCCCTGACGGCCAGCGTGACGGTGAAAAACACCGGCCAGCGTGCTGGTGAGACGGTGGTGCAGCTTTATATACAAGACGTGAGTGCGTCGATGAGCCGCCCCGTCAAAGAGCTGAAAAACTTCCACAAGCTGATGCTTAAGCCCGGCGAAGAGAAAGTCGTGCAGTTCAGCATCGACGAAGACGCCCTGAAGTTTTACAACGCACAGTTGAAATACGCCGCCGAACCCGGTGAGTTCAACGTGCAACTAGGGCTTGATTCACAAAACGTCCAGCAAAAGAGCTTCCAATTGCTCTAATTTCGCGTAACAGCCGGGAAGGCTTTGAACGGTCTTCCCGGCACTTCTTGATGCCAATCTGCGCTTGACCTTTTCTATCTTTGCACACGCCAAAAAATGCGTTCGGACAGCGCTGTTTTTTGTGGTAGGGTTCGCGCCCTCAAAATTCAGACCGCCGATACGACCCCGCAAAAACCAGTGACAAACGGTGTAATGCCGGTGCCATGCGGCCTACATGGATTTTTTGCGTTTCATACACAATTTACACACAGAGTTATCCACAGGAAGTGCATTGCACGAGACCCGCAAAACGCATATCTTGTATCAATTCCGCCAAAAGACCCTACATGTAGGGTTTTAGGGCAAAAACCCAACACAACTCAGTCGAGAATTTCAAGCCCTTTTCTCGCGCCTGTCGGGTTGAACCAAACGCAGTTTTCAAAGCCCAAACCGCTCATGCGGATGGCAACCGTTTTTTGGCTGATGCCGGAATGCGGCCCGGGTGTTGCAGTACCTAACTGTCACCCACCAGGAATAAGGTTTGAGGCGGTACGCGCAAACCCAAAACTTCGGCAAGGAAGCGGCCAAATACACCCCTTTCTGTACGTCCCGAGGTTGGTATGCCCGGTTAATCACCGGTTGTAGTGCTTCAGGACGCAACGGTGGGCACCTTTTTGAGGCGCCCAAATAAACATAGAGAACGTGGAGACACCCATGCAAACCGACACAACTCGCGAGAACTCGCAGGGTTCTGATTCAAATCTGGATCTATCTGCGACCGCGCCAGGCCAATTGCGCGTGATCAAACGTAACGGGACCGTGGTTCCTTACACCGATGACAAGATCACCGTCGCCATCACCAAAGCGTTTCTTGCAGTTGAAGGCGGCAATGCCGCCGCTTCGTCGCGCATCCACGACACCGTTGCCCGCTTGACCGAACAAGTCACTGCGACCTTCAAGCGCCGCATGCCATCGGGTGGCACCATCCACATCGAAGAAATCCAGGACCAGGTTGAACTGGCCCTGATGCGCGCCGGCGAGCAGAAAGTAGCCCGTGACTATGTGATCTACCGCGATGCCCGCTCCAAAGAACGTGCCACGCGCGCACCTGCCGACGACGCTGTTGTGGCTCACCCCTCGATCCGCATCACGCGCGCCGACGGCACCTTTGCACCGCTCGACATGGGCCGCCTGAACACCATCGTTACCGAAGCCTGCGAAGGCCTGGAAGAAGTCGATGGCGACCTGATCCAGCGCGAAACCCTGAAAAACCTGTACGACGGCGTGGCCCTGAGCGACGTCAACACCGCCCTGGTGATGACGGCCCGTACCCTGGTTGAGCGCGAGCCTAACTACTCGTTCGTGACTGCTCGCCTGCTGATGGACACCTTGCGTGCCGAAGGCTTGAGCTTCCTGCAAGTGGCCGAAAGCGCCACTCACCACGAAATGGCTGACCTGTACGCCAAGGCCCTGCCTGCCTACATCGCCAAGGGTATTGAGTTCGACCTGCTGAACCCGATTCTGGCGACCTTCGACCTGGAGAAACTGGGCCAGGCGATCAACCACGAGCGCGATCAGCAGTTCACCTACCTGGGCCTGCAAACCCTGTACGACCGCTACTTCATCCACAAGGATGGCGTGCGTTTTGAACTGCCACAAATCTTCTTCATGCGCGTGGCCATGGGCCTTGCGATCGAAGAGAAGCAAAAAGAAGACCGCGCCATCGAGTTCTACAACTTGCTGTCGTCCTTCGACTACATGTCTTCGACGCCGACACTGTTCAACGCCGGTACTCAGCGTCCACAACTGTCGAGCTGCTACCTGACCACCGTGCCGGATGACCTGTCAGGCATCTACCACGCGATCCACGACAACGCCATGCTGTCCAAATTCGCCGGTGGCCTGGGCAACGACTGGACGCCAGTCCGTGCGCTGGGTTCGTGGATCAAAGGCACCAACGGCAAATCCCAGGGTGTTGTGCCGTTCCTCAAAGTGGTGAACGACACCGCCGTTGCCGTTAACCAGGGTGGCAAGCGTAAAGGCGCCGTGTGCGCTTACCTTGAAACCTGGCACATGGACATCGAAGAGTTCATCGAGCTGCGCAAGAACACCGGTGATGACCGTCGTCGCACCCACGACATGAACACCGCCAACTGGATCCCTGACCTGTTCATGAAGCGCGTCTTCGATGACGGCCCGTGGACCCTGTTCTCGCCCTCCGAAGTACCGGACCTGCACGACCTGACCGGTAAAGCCTTCGAAGAGCGTTACGAGTACTACGAAGCACTGTCTCAGTACCCTGGCAAGATCAAGCTGTTCAAGACCATTCAGGCCAAAGACCTGTGGCGCAAAATGCTGTCCATGCTGTTTGAAACCGGCCACCCGTGGCTGACCTTCAAAGACCCGTGCAACCTGCGCAGCCCGCAGCAGCACGTGGGCGTGGTTCACAGCTCGAACCTGTGCACCGAGATCACCTTGAACACCAACAAGGACGAGATCGCTGTTTGCAACCTGGGTTCGATCAACCTGCCGAACCATATCAAGGACGGCAAGCTGGACACCGCCAAGCTCAAGCGCACCATCGACGTGGCCGTGCGCATGCTCGACAACGTGATCGACATCAACTACTACTCGGTGCCGCAAGCGCGTAACTCGAACTTCAAGCACCGCCCGGTCGGCCTGGGCATCATGGGCTTCCAGGACGCGCTGTACCTGCAACACATTCCGTATGCCTCCCAAGCGGCTGTCGAGTTTGCCGACAAGTCGATGGAAGCCGTCAGCTACTTCGCCATTCAGGCGTCGTGCGACCTGGCTGACGAGCGTGGCGCCTACGAGACGTTCCAGGGTTCGCTGTGGTCCAAAGGCATCCTGCCACTGGATTCGCAACAGATCCTGATCGAGCAGCGCGGTCAGAAGTACATTGACGTTGACCTGAACGAATCCCTGGACTGGGCACCGGTTCGCGCCCGTGTACAGAACGGCATTCGTAACTCCAACATCATGGCCATCGCACCGACCGCCACCATCGCCAACATTACCGGCGTATCGCAGTCGATCGAACCGACCTATCAAAACCTGTATGTGAAATCGAACCTGTCGGGCGAATTCACCGTGATCAACCCCTACCTGGTTCGCGACCTCAAGGCGCGCGGCCTGTGGGACTCGGTCATGATCAACGACCTGAAGTACTACGACGGTTCGGTGCAGCAAATCGAACGCATCCCGCAAGAGCTTAAAGAGCTGTATGCGACTGCATTTGAAGTGGACACCAAATGGATCGTCGACGCGGCCAGCCGTCGTCAAAAGTGGATCGACCAGGCTCAGTCGCTGAACCTGTACATCGCGGGCGCTTCGGGCAAGAAACTGGACGTGACCTACCGCATGGCTTGGTACCGTGGCCTGAAAACCACCTACTACCTCCGTGCACTGGCCGCGACCAGCACCGAGAAGTCGACGGTCAACACCGGCAAGCTCAACGCTGTATCGAACGGCAACAACAGCGAAGACGTCGCGGCTGCGCCAGCGGGCCCGGCCCCAGTGCCAAAAGCTTGCGCGATTGACGAGCCGGATTGCGAAGCGTGCCAATAAGCTGAACCGTAAGCGCCTCACGGCGCTTACATAAAACCCCCGACAAGCCTCTGGCTTGTCGGGGGTTTTCTTTTACCTCAAAAAATACCGCGAATCAGGCGACCTTAAGCGTGTCACGGCGCAAACTCGCTATATCCAGAGCATAAGCATCGCTATGCGAAGGTGGCCTCCCGCCCCGCGTGCCCCACCGCTCTTCCAGTCCACCAATCACCGCCATTGAATGGCCCAACTGCCCACCCGCCAAATCCGAGGCTGAGGTTCTGCGGGTGTAGTTCTTCAACCCAAGACGCTGTAGCCCCTCATCGCCATGTTCACCGTCATTAAGGCTGGCGGCCGCCCCCTCGAATGTCATATTGCGCTTGCCGTCATTACCCTCAATTTGCGCACGCTTGACGCTGGCGGCATACAGGAAATTCGCATCCGTAATCATCTTCGGATCATCCCCCTTGAAGCGAGCCTCTCTGGCAGCCACCCTCAACTCATCCTTGCTCAATTGCAGCCTGAATCCATCGCGCATGGTCACATCGAAACCATTCGCGGTTTCTTTCACAGCGCTAAAAATATCCGTGGGCTTCTGCCCGGCCGCCATCATGGCTACCTTGATAGCAGAAACCGTGACGCAGTTACCGTCCGGACCTTGGCTGAACCCACTCCAGATATTGGTCGGCTGCTTTCCTGGATCGCTGCGATCCGGCTTGTAGTTGAAGAACTGGGCGCCCGAAGTGGTCGGCTTATTGCTCATCCTGTCGCCCGGACCTATCGGAGACGGGTTAATGCCTGGGCCTGGACCTGGGCTTGGACCTGGGCTTGGGCCTGGGCTTGGACTTGGACTTGGACTTGGACTTGGACTTGGACTTGGGCCTGGCGACGGGACATAGTCATCCCCAAACATCGACTTGGTCAATTTGCGTAGAAACTCCAGAAACTCTGCCGAGGCTTCTGCTTGCTGGCGCAACAGATCAAGGATTTCTTTAAATTTTTCATCCCCGAGCCTTGTTCGAAGCGCCTCCAGTTTCTCCGTCAGCTCTTTAACCTTGTGATCTTTGGGCGTGTTGGTGACCTCAAACAACTCGTCGAGCAACTTTTTCACTGAAGCGGCATTGGCCTCAGGCTCCACCGGGTCTGACTTGACTGCCAGATCTGCCCTCGGGTAATCCGCAGCGTACCCGGCACTCGGCCTGTGTATTCCAGAAACATTCATATCCTGCCCTCCCTAGATTGGTGAGCCATCAGGCTCCAACTCAATCAGTGGCGAGCAGTTACGCGGGGGTTCCTATTCCAACCATGTCAGTATTTGAGCAGTCGCGACGGGACAGCATGTGTATTTGAGACACACAAAAAAACCCCTCTTTCGAGGGGTTTTGTGTGGAGCGCCAGGGCATCAGGTCATCTGAATGATGGTCTGCATGATGGTGCTCTGCGTGGAGATGGTTTTGGCGTTGGCCTGGTAGTTACTCTGCGCTTTGATCAGGTCAACCAGCTCGTTGGTCAGGTTGACGTTGGAGTCTTCCAGCGAGTTGGACTTGATGGCGCCCAGGCTGCCAATTTGCGGTGCATCGTAACCGGCCTGACCCGAGGCGAAGGTTTCTTTCCAGGCTGTACCGCCGATAGGCTGCAAACCTTGCTCGTTGGTGAAGCTGGCGAGCGAGATCTGGCCAATGGCACGGCTCTGGTTGTTGCTGAAGTTGGCAAACATCACGCCCGAACCGTCGATGGTCAGGTTGGTGATCTGGCCAGTGGCATAACCGTCCTGGGTCGGCGGGTTACGCGAGGTATCGGTGTTGTACTGGGTGGTTTTGGCCATGTTGATGGCAATACCGCCATCTTTGGAAGCGGCACCGTTGGACACCCACTTACCGTTAACCTCGGCACCTGGCATCCAGTTACCCACCGTCAGGGTGCTGCTGATGATGTCTGGCTTGGTCGGGTCCGGGTCGGGTGTGGTGACGCTAGTCAGCGCGCCTGCCGAGTCGAAGACCATGGTCGAGGCGACCGGGGCCTCGGCATCTTTACCCGTGACCGGGCTGCCGTCCGGGTTGCGGCCATCGATCAGGGTGTAGGTTTTCCAGGTGTTGGAATCGGTTTTCACCATGTACTGATCCATCGGGTGCGGGTTGCCCTGGGTATCGTAAACAGTGGTGCTGAATTTTTTGCTGTAGGTTTCAAGCTTTGAAGGGTCGAACGGGTTTTTCACCTGGTCGATCACATCGCTGGTCGAGTTCAGGTTGATGGTCGAGTCCACCGAGCCGCTCGCCTTGGGCGCCAGGTTCGAGGTGTCGATACGCAGGTCCGTCAGCACGCCATTGATGATTTTGCCGTTGGCGTCAACGCCGTAACCCTGCAACCGCGCGCTGCCATCAGTGCTGGTGACGAAGCCATCTTTATCGGCCTTGAACGTACCGGCACGGGTGTAGCTCAGCGAGCCGTTTTCGCTCAGCACGAAAAAGCCGCTGCCCTGAATGCCCATGTCCAGCAGGTTGCCGGTGTTGTTGATCGAACCTTGGGCAAAGTTCTGCGAGACGTTGGCCAGGTTCACACCGCTGCCGATGGTCTTGCTGCCGACGCCCAGCTTGCTCGCCGAGTAAATATCCGAGAACTCGGCGCGCGATGCTTTGAAACCGCTGGTGGCAACGTTGGCAATGTTGTTGCCGGTAACGTCGAGTTGTTTGTTGGCCGCATAGAGGCCGCTAAGGCCGATATTAAAAGACATGTTTCACTCCTTGAGGCGTATGGGTCGGCTTAGAGGCCAATGGTCTGGACTTTGGACATGCCAATGCTGCCCAGGCCTGCGAGATTGAGCATGATTTCACCGCCGGTTTTGCTCAGTGTCACGCTGTTGACTGTGGCAGGCAGGTAGGTGGTGAGCGCCGTGGTGGTGGTGTCGGTTTTAGACGATGCGGTGAAGGTGTAATTGCCTTTAGGCATCAGCTCACCGTCATCATTTTTGCCGTCCCAGGTGAAGTCGACATTGCCGGCTTTCTGTGCAGGCATCTGGATGGTTCTGACCAGTTCGCCGTCTGCATCGGTGATGGTGATAGTCGGCTTGGTGTCCGCCTCTTTCACCACGACCGTGCCGTTGAACGGTTTTTCGCTGGCGGTATCGACCAACGCTTCACCGGTTTGCACGATCACCGAACGGCCCACCAGCGACGACGCCTGCAAGGCTTGCGAGGACTGCAAGCCGCCGGTGATGGAGTTCACCGAGTCATTGAGAGTGGTGATGCCTTCCAGGCTGCTGAACTGCGCCAACTGCGCGACGAACGCGGTGTTGTCTTGCGGGTCCAGCGGGTTCTGGTTTTTCAGCTGGGTGACCAGCAATTGCAAGAACGCATCCTTGCCCAGGGCTTTATCATTGCCTGCAACCGCCTTGGACGCCGCCGCCAGACTGGTGTCCGTGGCTTTGGCCTGGGCAGAGTTGGCCAGCACCTGATTGAGGGTTTTGTTGCTGACGGAATCGGTCACACTCATTTGCGTCGTTCCTTATCACTGACCCAGGGTCAGGACCTTCTGCATCATGGTTTTGGCGGTGTTCATCATTTCGGCGTTGGTCTGGAACGAACGACTGGCGGAAATCATGTCAGCCATTTCTTCAACCACGTTGACGTTGGGGTAGTACACATACCCTTTGGCGTCGGCAGAAGGATGGTTCGGCTCGTAGCGGGCGTCGAGGTTGCTTTGGTCTTCGACCACGCCCAGCACTTGTACGCCCTGCCCGGCTGCGTCCTGATTCTGGAACAGCGAACCGCCGTTACCGCTTTGCGCGCCCTGAAACATGGTGGCGAACACTGGGTGACGGGCGCGGTAGGTTTGGTCGATGCTCGACGAAACGGTCTCGGCGTTGGCGATGTTACTGGCGACGGTGTTCAGTCGAGTGGTCTGAGCACTCATGCCGCTACCGGCAATATTGAAAACACTGGCTAGAGACATGGATTACTCTCCGCGCAGGGCTGATACCAGCCCTTTGAATTTGCTGTTGAGCAGCGTGAAGCTGGCCTGGAAGTTGACCGCATTCTCTGCGTAGTTCGATTGTTCGAGCTGAGCATCCACCGTGTTCTGGTCGATAGAGGGCTGCATGGGCGTGCGGTACAACAATGACTCCTCGCCACTGCTCAGGCCCTGAGCTTCGATATGGCGGCTGTTGGTCATGTTCAAGGCAAAGCTGCCGTTCTTGTTTTTGTCACTCTGTGCGGCAAGCACAGAGGCAAAATCCAAGTCCCGAGCCTTGTAGTTCGGGGTATCGGCGTTGGCGATGTTGTTCGCCAGGACTTCGGCGCGCTGTGCGCGAAAGCCAAGGGCTTGCTCATGGATACCGAGCGCTTTATCGAAGCTGATGCTCATGTCGGAAAACCTTTGTGGGCTGACCTGAGAATGTGGTTCAGGTCTTACATGCAGTGGATAGAGCAAACGCCGTGCCAGTTTTCACACCCCCATATTTCAAGGCTTTGCGCGGGAATGAGCTGCGCCAATGCCAGAAAAGCGGCAATGACTGACCGCCGACTGCCGCTTTTCTGCCGCTTTGTTCCTCAATAACCGCTCAAGAGCGCAAATGCAGAACCGCGCAGGCTGCGTCCGGCGACAAGGTCGTCGTAAAACCATTCAATCTGGTTCTTCAGACACGCCACGGTGCTCAGGTTTGCGAGCGCTTCGCGCTTGATCGCGGCCTCGTACCTGGGCAGTCCCTACAGCGCAAAAAAAACGGGAGCCTTGCGGGCTCCCGTTGTGATGACGCGCAGACCGACTTACTTGGCCTGATAGATGATGCCCGGACTGCACTGGACCATCTGGTAGTGATCCGGCAAGCCGTTCAATGCCTCGGATGCACCCAGGAACAGATACCCCCCCGGCTTCAACGTGCTGTGAATACGCAGCAAGATGTCTTTTTTGACCTCCGCCGAGAAGTAGATCAGCACGTTGCGGCAGAACACCATGTCGAACTTGCCCAACCCGGCGTAGCTGTCCAGCAGGTTGAAGGAGCGAAACTCGACGCGATTTTTGATCGGCGCCTTGATCACCCAACGCCCCGGCCCTTTCGGATCGAAGTAGCGTTGCAAGCGCTCCTGGGACAAACCACGGCCAATCGCCAGGCTGTCGTACTCGCCCGTTTTGCAGGTGTTAAGCATCAAGCTGGACAGGTCGGTGGCCACAATCTGCACGCCCGCCTTCAATTGCCCAAGGTTGGTGCGCTCGTATTCATCAATGGCCATTGACAGCGAAAACGGCTCTTGCCCCGAAGAGCACGCCGCCGACCAGATACGTAAACGTTGACCCGGATTAGCCTTGGTCAGCTCAGGCAGGACTTTGTTCTTCAGCACTTCAAAGGGGTAGGTATCGCGAAACCACAGGGTTTCGTTGGTGGTCATTGCATCGACCACCTGCTCGCGCAACCCGCTGCGGGGCTGGCTCTGGATGCGCTGAATCAGCTCACCCAACGACTTGATACCTTGCTGTTCCATCAGCTTGTTGAGACGGCTGGAAACAAGGTACTGCTTGTTCTCACCTAGCAAAATGCCACAGGCTTTTTCCAGGAAAACCCGGAACTGCTCAAAATCCAAATTACCCGTAGACAAATGATCCTGCCTCTATCAATCGTGTTAACCGCCAAGGGCCAAGCCCCTAGCTGTGGTCTGCTTCTTTGATCCGGTCAACTACCCGGGATGCCAGGTCATCAGGGCGAAATTTTGCCAAAAAGTCATTGGCGCCGACTTTTTTGACCATCGCCTGATTGAATACCCCGGACAACGAAGTATGCAGAATGATGTGCAACTTTTGCATGCGCGGATCGCTGCGGATTTCTGACGTCAGGGTGTAACCGTCCATTTCCGGCATCTCGATGTCCGAGATCATCATCAGAAACTCTTCTGACGGGTCTTTGCCTTCGTCCACCATGTTCTTCAGGTATTGCAGCGCCTGACGGCCGTCATTGAGCGACACCACTTCAACGCCGACCGTTTGCAGGCAACGTGTCACCTGCTTGCGCGCCACTGAGGAGTCATCCACCGTCAGCACCCGCAACGACACGGCTTTGCTCTGGGTTTCAACGTCAACTACGCCGTGCGAAATGCTTTCGGATGAAGGCGAAACTTCAGACAGGATTTTTTCAACGTCGATGATTTCGACCAACTGGTCATCCAGCCGCGTCACCGCCGTCAGGTAGTGATCACGCCCGGTGCCTTTGGGTGGCGGATGAATCTCCTCCCAGTTCATGTTGACGATGCGCTCAACCGAACGCACCAGGAAACCCTGCGTTTTAGTGTTGTACTCGGTAATGATCACAAACGGGCTGCTTTGATCTTTCAAAGCGCCTGCGCCGGTGGCCATCGCCAAGTCGAGAATCGGAATGGTCGCCCCCCGAATACTCGCCACACCGCAGACCACCGGGTGGGATTTTGGCATCACTGTCAGCTTGGGGCATTGCAGCACCTCGCGGACTTTGAACACGTTAATCCCGTACAGCTGCTGCCCGTCCAGGCGAAACAACAACAGCTCCAGGCGGTTTTGCCCCACCAGTTGAGTGCGCTGGTTAACCGCATCCATCACCCCAGCCATACTCGGTTCCCCTCAAAAACTTTAAGTTGCGACGCACATAGCCCGGTAAACGGCACGGGCTTTGCTATTTATCCGCCATGAATGCAAAAACGACAATTTCTCGCCACTGGCCGATTCCTCAGACGCTGCGCCGCCGCTTTTTAAGCTTCCTTGCGGCCGGGTGCCTGATAAGCGCTGGAGCACAGTCCTACGCTGATGGATTTACATCTCCTACTCAGCTTATCGGCGTGACCCAAGGCTTTCTTGAATTCACCGTCGAAGACTACCTCGCCACTGGTCATATAGAAGGTCGCTACGAGATTCAGGTGAACAACCTGGACCCCCGCCTGCGTCTGGCCCAATGCGACAAGGAATTGACAGCCACCCTTGAAAGCCCGACCCAACCCATGGGCCGCGTCACCGTGCGCGTACGCTGTGAGGGTAGCTCGCCCTGGACGATCTTCGTACCGGCGCAGGTCAAGTTGTTCCGCGAGGTGGTGACCGTTACCCACCCGCTCAAGCGCGGCATGGTGATCGACTATGACGACGTAGTCCTGCGCGAGCGGGACATCAGCCTGATCAATCAGGGCTACATGACGGCTGTGGAACTGGCCGTTGGCCAGAAACTTCTGCGACCAATGGTCACCGACCAAGTGCTGACATTGACGCATCTGGAGCAGGCCGCCGTGGTACGCAAGGGCGATCAGGTGGTGATCAACGCCCGCAGCGGCACACTGACCGTCAGAATGCCCGGCGAAGCGCTGTCCGACGGCGGCCTCAGTGAGCAGGTTCGGGTCAAGAACCTGAACTCCAAACGGGTGATCAAAGCGCGCATTACCGGGCCAGGGCAAGTCGAGGTGGCTTTGTAGGACAGTTGGCATACGTACCTCAACTTTCCTACACTGTCGCTTGACGCAGATCAGTACTGATTCGCGTCGACCTATGATTAATCGAGCCTAAAGTTTTCTCGGGTATGGCCGAAAACATGGCAAGCGTCCAAATACCCAGAGGTTTTCCAACATGGTCATCGACTTCAGTCGCCTAAACAGCGCCGCGCCTTTAACCGCCAGTACGCGCAGCAACGCCACTCAGGAAGCAGGTAGCGCCACGCAAGCGGCCCCTGTTAACGCCGAGCGCGCTGATGCCAACGCCCCGAGCGGGGAATCTGTGCACCTGAGCCACGAGGCACAACAGTTGCAAAAAATCAGCGATTCGCTGCGTGACCAACCGGTTGTCGACAAAAGCCGTGTGGCTGAGTTGAAACAGGCCATTGCCGATGGTAGCTATACCGTCGACAGCAATCGGGTCGCCAGCAAATTGCTTAACTTGGAAGCCCAGCGCTAGCCTTCGCGGCAAGCGCCAGGCTTTTGGACGCTTAAATTCCAGAGCCAGCCATGCACGACACGACTTTACTGCAACTGATCAACGACGACTTCGGCCCGGCCCAGACGCTGCTCAGCCTGCTGCAAGACGAAACGGTCGCCCTGCAAGGGCGCGATATGCTGGTGCTCGAAAAGATCCTGGCACACAAGCAGTCGCTCATCATTCTGCTCGACCAGCATGGGCGCAAACGCAGCGAACTGCTGGTCAGCCTCGGTTTGACAGCCAACCACAGCGGCCTTGAACAATTGGCCAGCCACTCCGATGTTGGCCCGCAACTGCTGGCCCAAAGCGCTGCACTGAATCAGTTGCTGGCTGAGTGCCAAGCTGCCAATGCCGTCAATGGCCAAGCCATCCAGACGCAACAGCTCATTACTGCCAATCAACAGCGCATCCTGCACGGCGGCGAAGCCCATACTTTGTATGACGCTCGCGGCACCACAGCGCTGGTCAACAAACCGCGTGCATTCAGTCAGGCTTAAGCTCGCAGGCCTGCACTATCCTAAGGACGCAACATACTGGCAAAATGCCGCCTTTTGCGTGTTGTTGTATTTTGTCTGGAGATTGACGAACCGTGTCCACTGCCGAAGATGCTCCGCAGCCTCCAAAGGTTATCAGCACTGCCTTGGAAATTTCCGCCAATTTGCGGAGGCTAAAAGAGAGCCATGACCCCCTGATCATCACCTTTCACGAACGCAGTCAGCGCTTTCAGAGCTATTTGATTGACGTAGATCGCGATACCGCCACCCTCGCCTTTGATGAAATGATCCCGCGCGACGGTGAGCGTTTCCTTGAAGCTGGCGAGCCGTTTCGCGTTGAAGGTTTCCATGATGGCGTACGCATTGCCTGGGAATGCACCACTCAACTGACGATTGACGACAAAGACGGTCACCGCAGTTATCACGGCGCCTTGCCGAACGAAATCGTTTACCACCAGCGCCGTAATGCGTTCCGCGCGGCACTCAAGCTGGCGGACTTGGTCAGCGTAAAAGTCGACGGGGACAAGATTAAATCCGCGATCGAAGGCAAGTTGCTGGATGTGTCCGCCACAGGCTGCAAGCTGAGGTTTGAAGGCGACATCAGTGAACGTCTGCAATTGGGGCAAGTCTACGAGCGCTTTGAGGCCGCCCTGCCTTTTGGCACCATGGCCACCCCTGTGGAGTTGCGCTACCTGCACTTTGAAGAGCGCCTCAACATCACCTTTGCCGGCATGCGTTTTCACAACATGAGCGGCAACGTGCAGCGTCAGGTCGAGCGCTTTGTGTATCAGTTGCAACGTGATGTGCGACGCTTTGATAAAGACGACGATTATTGAGTGATCCCCCCTCTCCTAAAGAGAGAGGGGTTTAAGCGCACACCGCTTCAATCCTTACGCAGATCAGCGCTCTCTTCTTCCGGGAGGGGGCCTGGATGAGGATCTTCAGGCTCAACCACTGGTTCAACACTGTCCTGCATCTGCTCCTGCACCACCTGTTCATCCACCCGCGGGTCAAGCGCTGCCACCAAGGGCGAGCTGGACATGCTGTCGGGCATGGCAACGTGCTGCAACGGCGCATCGTCGACCTGATGCAAGTTGGTGACCGCATTCGGTCGGATGCGCCACACCAGCACCAGGCCCGTCACACTGAAAAACGCGTAGAGCATCTGACTGCCCAACACCTTCATCAGCACACCGGCCACCAGCGGTCCGACGCTGGCGCCAATGCCATAGGTCACCAGCAACATGGCGGTCAATGACACGCGCCGCTCGGCCTCTACGTGGTCATTGGCAAACGCCACCGCCAGCGGATAGATGCAAAACTGCACCAGCGCACTGAGCCAACCCGCCACAAACAATACCTCCAGCGGCACGGTTGGCATGATCGCCAGCGGCAGCGACACCACCGCCAGGATGAACGCAAACACACGGATCAACAGCGGCCGGTCGTAGCGATCCGACAGCCAGCCCAACGGCCACTGCGCCAGCAGCCCGGCAAAAATACAGCAACCCATGTACAAACCGACCAACTCGGTGGACAAGCCCTGCTGCGTGGCATACAGCGGCGCCAGACCATAGAACGAGCCCACCAGCAGCCCGGCCCCCATCACGGCAATCAACGACTGTGGCACGCGCTTGATGAAGAACTTGGGGTCCATTGGCGCGGGGTGCAACGGCGCCGGGTGGATGCGTCGGGTCATGGCCACGGGCACCAGGCACAGGGCAAAGCACAGCGCCACCAGCATGAGCAATTCAAGGCCCAACTGCGGGTGGATGACCAAAATCAATTGCCCGAGCACCAGGCCCAGATACGAGGCAATCATATACAGGCTGAACACCACGCCGCGCTGCTTGGCGTCGGCCTGCTCGTTAAGCCAGCTTTCGATGACCATGTATTGGCACATCATGCCCAAACCCACGATAACCCTGAGCAGCAGCCAGATCGGCAGCCAGTCGGTTAAACCGTGACACAACACCGCCGCGCCAACGATACCGGCGCAGGTGGCGTACGCACGAATGTGCCCCACGCGCGCAATCAGGCGGTGGCCAATCTTGCCGCCCAATACCAGGCCAAAATAGTTGGCCGCCATCAAGCCACCAATCCACAGGCCATCAACATTGTCGGCCGCAAGGCGCAGGGCAAGGTAGGTGCTCAACAAGCCCGAACCGATCAACATCATCAGCGAGGCGAAATACAGCGCTTTAAAAGACTTCCAGATTTGGCGCATCGGCGTTGCGCGACTCCATGCAGTGGCGGTCGGGCTATCTGACGATAGCCGAGCGCAGCAGGTTCAAACGGTCAAGCCGCAAGGCTGTGTGCCGTCTGGACGATTAAGCCTGAGCCGCTAACACACGGCGTTCCCAGGGTGTTATTTCATCAAAGAAGCTGGTCAGCTCCATCGTCTTGGACGCAATGTAACCTTCGATGAACTCCTTGCCGAACAGTTCCCTCGCCAAGTGACTGCGCTTGAGACGCTCAAGGGCGGCATGCAAGGTACATGGCAATGACAATGCCTCAGGCACTTCAAACTCACCCTGAATCGCAGCCGTCGGTTCCAGCTCGTTTTCGATGCCGTGCAAACCGGCCGCCAGGCTTGCAGCAATTGCCAGATACGGGTTGGCATCGGCCCCCGGCAAACGGTTTTCGACGCGTCGCGCCACGGGTGAACTGGCGGGTATGCGCAAGCCCGCCGACCGGTTGTCGAGGGACCAGCACGCGTTGTTCGGCGACGCATACGGGTGGCACAGCCGCTGGTAGGAGTTGACGTTGGGCGCAAACAACGCCGTGAAATCTGCCATGCCCGCCTGCTGCCCGCCGATAAAGTGACGGAAGGTCGCGGTCGGCTGACCCGCCTCATCGCTGAACACGTTACGCCCGGTGCCAAGTTCCACCACGCTTTGATGGATATGCATCGAGCTACCCGCCGTTTTCGCCAGCGGCTTGGCCATGCACACCACAGTCAGGCCGTGCTTGAGCGCGACCTCCTTCAGCAAGTGCTTAAACAAAAACGTCTGATCGGCCAGCAGCAGCGGGTCGCCGTGCAGCAGGTTGATCTCGAACTGGCTTACGCCCATCTCATGCATGAACGTGTCACGGGGCAAACCCAGCGCCGCCATGCATTCATACACTTCGCTGAAGAAGGGGCGCAGGCCATTGTTGGAACTGATGCTGAACGCCGAAAAACCGTCTTCACGGCGACCGTCCAACCCTACTGGCGGCTGGAACGCCTGGGTCGGGTCGGTATTGGGCGCGAACACAAAGAACTCAAGCTCAGTGGCCACGACCGGAGCCAATCCGCGGGCTGCGTAGCGGGCGATCACCGCTTTGAGCTGACCACGGGTCGACAGGCACGAGCTTTCACCGCTCAGCTCGTCTGCGTCACAAATGGCCAAGGCGCGAGGTTGCCGGCTCCAGGGCAGGCGATGGATGTGCGCCGCGTCCGGCACCAACGCCAGATCGCCGTCATCGCTGCCATAAAAACGTGACTCCGGGTAGCCGCCCATGATGCATTGCAGCAGCACACCGCGGGCCATTTGCAGGCGTCGCCCCTCCAGAAACCCTTCAGCGGTCATCACCTTGCCACGCGGAACGCCGTTCAAATCGGGCGTTACACACTCAATCTCATCAATGCCGGACAGTCGCTGTGCGAGTGAACCCTGGCCATCGGTCGTCATGACGCTTTCCTTGTTGTTGTACACGCCGCGAACGGCAACCCGTACAAAATACGCACCACCTGTTCGGTATTTCAAGCGAGCGCTACACAAATGCTCACAAACACAGCGTGATCCTTACACCGAAGGCAGAAAACACATTCGCCGTAACAATTGCCAACTAGACTCTGTCGCCAAATGTGTCTTGGAAGAACCCGCAGGCTTGCCCCAGCGCTGCGTTGCCATAAGGAATATTGATGAAGCACTCCGCATTTTCTGTGTCCCGACGCGCCATTGGCCTGCTGCTGGCCGGCGCCCTCAGCCCGATGACCTTCGCGCAAACGCCCAGCAGCGATGGTTATGTACTGGACAAAGTGGTGCAGGTCAGCCGCCATGGGGTGCGCCCTCCCACCGAGTCCAATGAGAAGCTGCTGACCAAGGTCACCCAGCGCCAATGGCCGACGTGGCTGGTGCCCTTGGGCAACCTGACCGGCCACGGCTACACCGGCGCGGTGGAGATGGGCCGCTATCGCGGCGCGGTATTGCGCCACGCAGGCTTGATCGCGCAGGGCTGCCCCGATGCCAAACACCTGCTGGTGCACGCCAGCCCGCTGCAACGCACCAAAGCCACGGCCCAGGCATTACTCGACGGCATGTTTCCAGGCTGTGGGTTGCAGCCCACCTACGTGGCGGGCAAACAAGACGCGTTGTTTCAGGCTAACGAGATGAGCTTCGCCGCCCTCGACGCCGAAAAAGCCAAGGCACAGATTCTCAAGGCCCTGGGCGGCAGCGTCGAAGCGGCCCAGAAGCGTTACGCGCCCTTCGAAGAAACCCTGCGTGAAGTCGCCTGCCTGCCCGACGTCAATTGCGCGTATGGCCACGAACCGTGGCAGCTGGTGCAAAACGAAAAAGGTCGTTTCTCGATAAAAGGCCTGAGCGCAGGCGCCAACATGGGCGAAGTGTTTCGCCTCGAATACAGCCAGGGCCTGCCACTGGAGCAGGTTGCATTCGGCCATGCCCGCACGGCTGCTGAAGTGTCGAGCCTGATGGTGCTTACCAAGGCCAAATACGACTACTTGAACGACATTCCCTACATCGCCAGCCGTGGCGCTTCTGAGCTGATGAACCAGATTTCGCTGGCACTCAAACAAGGCACCCCACTGGCGCCCAAGGACACCACCGGCGCCCCACCGGACGTGCCCTTGATGCTGCTCGTGGCCCACGACACCAATATTTCGTACCTGCGCACCATGCTGGGTTTCAGCTGGAAACTGGGCGATTACATCGACAACAACATCCCGCCCGTCGGCACTTTGCAGTTCGAACGCTACAAAGAAGTCAAAACTGGCGCCTATTTTTTACGCATCGCCTTTGAAGCGCAGTCGATGGACCAGATCCGCGACCTGACCCCACTCAGGGGCACAGCAAAACCGCTGAGCAGCGATTTCAAAAGCGCCAACGACTGCCGCGCCACCCGCGTCGGCCTGTTGTGCCCACTCAAAGACGCGATAGCCACGGTCGATCACAACATCGACCCGACTGCGCTCACGCCTTATCGCTTTTCACCAGTGCCTTAAGGGTCCATCACGAGCGCCATACAGCCCCCAAACAAGAAGTGCTTCACACAGTCGCCGTCGAGGTAAAGGGTGAGTTACATTCAAATCTGGATGTAACAAAAACAACAACCTACTCATCGATCCGGAGTAAACCGTGAATAGCTCGCAAAAAAAACGCACCTTCGACCTGATTCTGGACGCCGTGCTCCCCGAGTACCGTGATCGTGTGGGCGAGTACCTCATTGCCTACAAAGACATCCTGCTTGACGATCACGCACACGTAGAAACGCAGCGCGCCACGGCACATCAACTCAAGGGCTATTTGCGGGGTCTGAACACCACGCGCGTGCTCGGCATGGCAGATTTCGAAGAACTGGATCGACGCATCACCCAATTGTGGCCATGAGCCTCAATTGCAATACGCGAGTAAAGGGAGATGCGTGAAATGGTGTCCCAGGCGGGGTTCGAACCTGCAACCTTCCCCTTAGGAGGGGGATGCTCTATCCAATTGAGCTACTGAGACAATTCACGCGCACCACGCAAGGCGTGGCGTGCAGGACGGCGAGCATGGTAACGGCGATGCGGGGTTTTGTCATGTCGTCCGTTGGCTTTTTGGCTGTAAGTACTTACTAGACAAAGCCTCAATGAAGGAGATTGCGCCCATTGTGGCGGATGGCCTTGCAACGCCTATCTCAGTCCCCCGGCAGCGCATCAGCAGCAACACGACCCTTCAACGACCTCCAGCATCGTGCATATTGCATGACCTGCAAATCACATCCTTGCAATTTGCAACTCAAGAGCGCTTAAAATCATCAGCAACTGACTGATTTACAAGGGTTTTACAGGTATCCTGCGTTGGCACGAAGGCTGCAATGGCAAGTGTATTAAGTCCATGCCCTCAGAGATGACCGCCATGAACAGCACTTTGATCCTGTTGAATGCACTCGCGCTGGCCATTTTGGTCATTTTCCAGTTCCAACCCGATCAGGCGTCAGCTGAATCGGGCGTGAATCTGGCTGACACCTATAAACCGCTCAAGCCGTTACCACAGCTGGCAGTGATGACTCAGGGCAAGAGCGGCGCATCGCGCCTGACCTCTGACCACGCCGCGCAACAGCAAACGGTTCAAAGCGAGCACTGGGTATTTTGAAGAGAGCTTTTTAGAATCATGTCCAAATTCGCATTCGGCTTTCTAATGCTGGCACTGTCCAGTCTGGCTCTGGATATTTTTATGCCATCCGGTGATCTGGGTGATCTGCCTTTGATTGCTGCCGGAACGTTCTTTATCGCCTGGCTGATTGCCCTGCTGGTCGGCCGCCGAATCAAGTTTGACCCGCTGTTACGCTGAAGCAGAATACGCGAGGGCGTTATCGATCAAACTCAGCAAGCCCTGCACCCCCACGGACAACGCTGCTGAGTTGTCCAGCACATGGACTTGTTCGGCGCTCAATGTCGCCAGAGAATCCAGAAACAATTGATTGCGTTTGAGTCGCGCACTGATCTCAGACGGCGTTTCCCTGCCGCGCTTGAGCAAGCGCTGTTGCAACACCTCGCTATCAACCCGCAAGACAATGGCCAGCAAATCCGGATAACGCGCTCGCGCCTGCTGTAAGTAGCCGCGTGAACCATTGACCAGCGCATGCCGCCCGCTATCAAGGCATTCATCAAGCTGCACAGGAATGCCGTACTCAAGGCCATTGGCCTGCCAGTGCAGGGCAAAAGCACGTTGGTGCTTGAGCGACTCGAACGCCTCTGGCGAAACGCCCACCGCATCCTCCCCAACGGATTCAGCCGAACGGGTTATTACACGCCGCATCACGTCACAACCGCGCTCAGCCAAATACGGGCGCGCGGCGTTGATCAGGCTGTCTTTACCCGACCCCGACGGCCCCATCAAATAGATCAATGTGCCTGACATGAATTGATCCTCTCGGTACTGAGCTATTACCACGCAATGTGCTGGGTAGTGCTGTGTGCAGATGCGGGCCTGAATCTGGCTTTCAACGTATGAAAGCGCTGAAAACCGCTTATATGATGTATTTCAGATGAACGGATGGGCAAAGTGCTATCAAACCCAGTGCTCATTTCTGATAATCGTTGCTGGCAAAAAGCCTGTATCCGGTTCAATATTTGTCACAGAATTGACGCCAGGGAAGTGGCTAATTTGAGGCATGATCCCTGCCTCTTAGCAATTCAGGTTGAACATTTGGCTTTGAGGACGGTCTTAAAAACATCCTGCGGCCAATTCCGAGAACCGCTCCCCTGAACTAACCGGTTAACTATATGCGCCCATTGAAACAGGCAATTTATTCCAGCCGCACGGCTGACAAGTTCGTAGTGCGCCTGCCAGACGGAATGCGCGAACGCATTGCCGAGGTGGCCCGCAATCATCACCGCAGCATGAACTCAGAAATCATTGCCCGCCTGGAACAAAGCCTTATCCAGGAAGGCGCATTGGGCGACGAGCCTGCGCTGCGCCTGGACAGCCCCGAGCTGTCCATGCATGAACGCGAACTGTTGCAACGCTTCCGCCAGCTGTCTCATCGCCAGCAAAACGCTTTGGTTTCATTGATTGCACACGATGTTGAAATGGCATCCGACGCTTCTTGAGTTAAAACCAGCACCCAAAAAAGCCAGCCTTGTGCTGGTTTTTTTGTGGGCGCTCTGCCCGCCTGAAGACGCATCACAAGCAAAAACGGCTTGATCAGACAGTGCCAGATCAAGCCGTTAAGGGTCAGAGCAGGAAGATCGTGGCCAGCCCCAAGAAGATAAAGAACCCGCCACTGTCGGTCATGGCGGTAATCATCACGCTGGCCCCCATCGCCGGGTCGCGACCCAAGCGGGCCAGGGTCATGGGAATCAACACGCCCATCAGGGCAGCCAATAGCAGGTTAAGCGTCATCGCGGCGGTCATGACTACACCCAGCGACCAACTGCCGTACAGCAAATACGCCACTACGCCAATCACCCCACCCCACACGAGGCCGTTGATCAAGCCAACTGCCAGCTCCTTGCGCATCAACCGCGAGGTACTGCCCGTGTTGACCTGGTCCAGCGCCATCGCCCGCACAATCATGGTGATGGTCTGGTTGCCGGAGTTGCCGCCGATACCGGCCACAATTGGCATCAAGGCCGCGAGCGCTACCAGCTTTTCAATCGAGCCTTCAAACAAACCGATTACCCGCGACGCGATAAATGCCGTCACCAAGTTAACGGCCAGCCAGGCCCAACGGTTGCGCAGGGACTTCCAGACTGAAGCAAAAATATCTTCTTCTTCGCGCAGACCCGCCATGTTAAGGACTTCGGTCTCGCTTTCTTCACGGATCAAGTCAACCATTTCATCAATGGTCAGACGGCCGATGAGCTTGCCGTTTTTGTCGACCACCGGGGCCGAAATCAGGTCATAACGCTCAAATGCCTGAGCCGCATCGTAAGCGTCTTCATCCGGGTGAAAACTCACCGGATCATTGGCCATGACTTCCGACACTTGTTTTTCAGGGTCGTTGACCAGCAAACGCTTGATCGGCAGCACGCCTTTCAACGCGCCGTCATAATCGACCACGAACAATTTGTCGGTATGGCCCGGCAGCTCTTTGAGGCGGCGCAGATAACGCAGGACGACTTCAAGGCTGACATCCTCACGAATGGTCACCATCTCGAAGTCCATCAAGGCACCGACTTGATCCTCGTTATAGGACAGCGCGGAGCGCACACGCTCACGCTGCTGGCCATCGAGGGTTTCCATCAGCTCATGGACGACGTCTCGCGGCAGCTCGGGGGCCAAGTCAGCGAGTTCATCGGCATCCATCTCCTTGGCCGCTGCCAGGAGCTCGTGATCGTCCATGTCGGCGATCAGGGTTTCACGTACAGAGTCGGAGACTTCGAGCAGGATGTCGCCATCGCGATCAGCCTTGACCAACTGCCAGACCGTCAGACGGTCATCGAGGGGTAACGCTTCAAGGATGTAGGCAACGTCTGCGGAGTGCAGATCCTCAAGCTTGCGCTGGAGTTCTACAAGGTTTTGCCGATGGACCAGGTTCTCGACCCGATCATGGTGATGGCCTTCCTGACGATGTGTCAGGTCTTCGACCACACGCTGGCGATTCAGCAGCTCAATTACTTGAGCGAGGCGGCTTTGCAGGCTTTCTTGTGTTTTTTTTACTTCAACTTCGGTCATAGGCGAACTCCACTCCCAGCAGCAGGGCACGCCGGAAGGATCAATCAGTCAATTCATGATTGGTAAAACGGGATGCTGAGTTACTACTGGGTAAGTCCATGGAGGTATTCCACAAGCCCCGGCGGGGCTGACGGGCGCAATCATACACGGCTTAAAAAATTAATGACGCTAAAAATCTCGGGGATAACAAATGCTTGCGCAGCATCACCGAACTTTGTTCACGCGATGACTCTGCGACGCCAGATGATCGGCCCGGAGCACAGTCTTTGTGTAAAAAATTAACGCGGCGACACGGCCAGTCGTGACGGTTGCCGAGGGTTGAGATTTTTGCGAGGACTGAAATGGTCGCAACCTGCGCCAGGTTCTGCATAACACCTGACATAGACCATTTGCACGCCAGTTAATTCCTGCGTGGCGCAGTGAAGCGGCGACAAGTCTGGCGCATGACAGTAACGCACTGTGTGTCGGCACTACGTCACTCAAATCACAGACAGCAAAAAGCCCGCTTTAAAGGCGGGCTTCTTGGTGTTTGGTGCACTCGACAGGATTCGAACCTGTGACCGCTCGGTTCGTAGCCGAGTACTCTATCCAGCTGAGCTACGAGTGCAAGGTGTGTTTGTTAAACCAGACCACCCTGGTTGAAGCCAAGTTAACTGCCAAAGCAACTAACTCTTAAATGGTGCACTCGACAGGATTCGAACCTGTGACCGCTCGGTTCGTAGCCGAGTACTCTATCCAGCTGAGCTACGAGTGCAAGTGTGTTTGTTAGACCAGACCACCCTGGTTGAAGCCAAGTTAACTACCGGAGCAACTAACTCTTAAATGGTGCACTCGACAGGATTCGAACCTGTGACCGCTCGGTTCGTAGCCGAGTACTCTATCCAGCTGAGCTACGAGTGCATTTGAAGCTGCGTATTATAGACCGTTGAATCTCTCTGCCAAGTGTTTTTTTCAATAAATTCAACAACTTACTGAAATGGCTAGATTCGAACGTGCTACATGAATAATGGCGGAGAAGGGGGGATTCGAACCCCCGACACCCTTTTGAGATGTACTCCCTTAGCAGGGGAGCGCCTTCGGCCACTCGGCCACCTCTCCGCAACACGGGGCGTATAATAACCAGCCTTTTCCCCGTATGCAACCAAAAACTTAAATAAAATTAAAGACTTGGTTCTTCGTCCTTTTCTTTCTTGATCCGAAGGTAGATTTCCTCCCGGTGCACGGCCACTTCCTTGGGGGCATTAACACCGATTCGCACTTGGTTTCCTTTGACGCCGAGCACGGTCACAGTAATTTCACCATCGCCTATGATCAGGCTTTCTGCGCAACGGCGAGTCAGAATCAGCATACGTTTCTCCTCACGCTATTCATTCAGGGACAACAGTCTGCAAAAAAAAAGGGCTTCGGCCTACTAGCTAAACAGCTATAGCCCGACGCTCCTTAAGTATTGACCAACATGACGAAACAAGAAGTCTTCGTTCACATTCATCAAAAAAACAAAGGGCGCGGTTCAACCGCGCCCTCCGGGTTATGCGTCATTCACCCTGTCGGGCAGGTGCATCCAATTCAAACGCCGTGTGCAGCGAGCGCACAGCCAGCTCCAGGTACTTCTCTTCGATCACCACCGACACTTTGATCTCAGACGTCGAGATCATCAGGATGTTGATGTTCTCTTTGGCCAACGATTCAAACATGCGACTGGCCACACCGGCGTGAGAGCGCATGCCCACCCCCACGATAGACACCTTGGCAATTTTGGTATCGCCGACCACTTCACGTGCGCCGATCTCGCGCGCCGTATTTTCCAGCACCGTTTGGGCTGCACTGTAATCGTTACGGTGCACGGTGAAGGTGAAATCGGTGGTGTTATCGTGCGCCACGTTTTGCACGATCATGTCGACTTCGATATTGGCCGCACTGATCGGCCCCAAAATCTTGAACGCCACGCCCGGGGTGTCTGGCACGCCACGGATGGTCAGCTTGGCTTCGTCGCGATTGAACGCGATACCAGAAATGATCGGCTGTTCCATGGATTCCTCTTCATCAATAGTAATGAGGGTGCCTGGACCCTCCTTGAAGCTGTGCAAGACGCGCAGCGGGACGTTGTACTTGCCGGCGAACTCGACCGCACGGATCTGCAACACCTTGGAACCCAGGCTGGCCATTTCCAGCATTTCTTCGAAGGTGATTTTTTCCAGCCGCTGAGCCTGCGCCACAACCCGAGGATCGGTGGTGTAGACGCCATCGACGTCGGTGTAGATCTGGCACTCATCCGCCTTCAATGCAGCCGCCAGGGCCACACCCGTCGTGTCAGAGCCGCCACGGCCCAACGTCGTAATGTTGCCCTGCTCGTCTACGCCCTGAAAACCTGCAACCACAACCACACGCCCAGCCTTGAGGTCTGTACGGATTTTCTGGTCGTCAATTTTCAGGATGCGGGCTTTAGTGTGCGAACTGTCTGTAAGAATACGCACCTGACTGCCGGTGTAGGACACCGCCGGGACGCCGCGCTTGTTCAGCGCCATCGCCAGCAGGCCAATCGTCACCTGCTCGCCGGTGGAGACAATCACATCCAGTTCACGCGGCAACGGCTGATCGCTGATCTGTTTGGCCAGCTCGATCAGGCGATTGGTTTCGCCGCTCATCGCCGACAACACAATCACCAGGTCATGCCCGGCTTCACGGAACTTCTTAACTTTATCGGCGACCTGTTCGATTCGTTCGACAGTGCCGACCGAGGTGCCTCCGAATTTCTGTACGATCAAAGCCATTTCAAAGCAGCCTCAGCCCCTAAAGGGCGCCCATTTATCATTCAAACCACGCGCTGCCACTAGACGACAGCGCGTTCTGGACCTCAGATACCCTGCTCGACAAATGGCACAGTCAGGGCCAGCGCGGCGTCCAGGGCTGCGGCATCCACACCGCCACCTTGCGCCATGTCCGGGCGACCACCGCCCTTCCCGCCCACTGCCGCAGCAGCCTGCTTCATCAAATCACCGGCTTTGAGTTGGCCAGTCAGGTCTTTGGTTACGCCTGCAACCAGTACAACCTTGTCTTCATAAACCCCACCCAGCAGGATCACTGCACGGCCGAGCTTGTTCTTGAGCTGATCTACCAGCGCCAATAGCGCCTTGCCATCTTGACCGTCCAGGCGAGCGGTCAAGACGTTCACGCCTTTGATGTCCACAGCCGACGACGACAGATCGTCACCGGCAGCGCTTGCGGCCTTGGCCTGCAATTGTTCCAGTTGTTTTTCCAACTGACGGTTACGCTCCAGCACAGCCGACAGTTTGTCGACCAGGTTTTCGCGTGAGCCCTTGATCAGGCTTGCCGCTTCCTTGAGCTGCTCTTCAGCGGCGTTCAAGTAAGCCAGTGCGGCAGCGCCCGTCACCGCTTCAATACGACGAATACCCGACGCTACACCGCCTTCGCTGGTGATTTTCATCAGGCCGATGTCGCCGGTGCGCTTGGCGTGAATACCGCCGCACAGTTCCACCGAGAAATCACCGCCCATGCTCAACACGCGCACGTTATCGCCGTACTTCTCGCCAAACAGCGCCATCGCGCCTTTTTGCTTGGCGGTTTCGATATCGGTTTCTTCGGTTTCAACCGGGGTATTCTTGCGAATCTCGGCGTTGACGATGTCTTCCAGCGCCTTGATTTGCTCAGGCTTGATCGCTTCGAAGTGACTGAAGTCAAAACGCATGCGCTGACTGTCAACCAACGAACCTTTCTGCTGTACGTGTTCGCCCAGCACTTTGCGCAACGCAGCATGCAACAAATGCGTCGCCGAGTGATTCAGCGCGGTTGCGTGACGCACATCGGCATCCACCTGGGTATCAACGCTCTCACCCACTTTCAGGCTGCCTGTCGCTACCACGCCGTGGTGCAAGAACGCGCCGCCGGTCTTGGTGGTGTCGCGCACATCAAAGCGCGCAGCACCTGCTTGCAGGTAACCGCAGTCGCCCACCTGGCCGCCTGATTCGGCGTAAAAAGGCGTTTGATCAAGAATGACCACACCTTCGTCGCCTTCATTCAGGAACTCGACCGATTTGCCTTCTTTATAAAGCGCAATGATCTTGGCTGAGGCCTGCGTAGCGTTGTAGCCGATAAACTCGGTGGGCACGTCAACTTTGACCAGCGTGTTGTAATCCAGGCCAAACGAGCTGGCCGAACGCGCACGTACGCGCTGAGCTTCCATTTCGCGCTCGAAGCCAGCTTCGTCCACGGTCAAGTTACGCTCACGGGCGATGTCGGCCGTCAGGTCCATCGGGAAGCCGTAAGTGTCGTAGAGTTT
Organism: Pseudomonas sp. TAA207; assembly: GCF_001529285.1. Lineage (NCBI taxonomy): Bacteria > Pseudomonadati > Pseudomonadota > Gammaproteobacteria > Pseudomonadales > Pseudomonadaceae > Pseudomonas > Pseudomonas sp. TAA207. Next base: position 204,023 of record NZ_LLWJ01000064.1, read on the forward strand.
GAACACCACGTCACCCGGCACCACGGTGCCCTTGAGCTCAGCCAGGTCCTGTTCGAGGATTTTGAGGCCCTGCTCCAGCGTCTTGGAAAATTGCTCTTCTTCTGCCTTGAGCACGCGCTCAATGTTGGCCTGCTCGCGCACCAGCTCCGGGAAGCCTTCGCCCATTTCAGCCACCAGTGCCGCAACGATCTTGTAAAAGAAGTTGCCGGTTGCACCCAGCTTGTTGCCGTGGCGGCACGCGCGACGAATGATACGGCGCAGTACATAACCGCGACCTTCGTTGGACGGCAATACGCCATCAGCGATCAAAAAGCTGCACGAGCGGATGTGGTCAGCCACGACCTTGAGCGACGCCTGGCCTTCGTTGGCGCAGCCGATGGCCTCGGCCGCCGCTTTCAACAGGCTCTGGAACAAGTCGATGTCGTAGTTGGAATTAACGTGCTGCATCACCGCACTGATCCGCTCCAGGCCCATGCCGGTGTCGACCGACGGCGCTGGCAACGGATGCAACACGCCATCGGCGGTGCGGTTGAACTGCATGAATACGTTGTTCCAGATTTCGATGTAACGGTCGCCGTCTTCATCCGGCGAGCCCGGCGGGCCACCCCAGATATCCGGGCCGTGATCGTAGAAAATCTCGGTGCACGGGCCGCACGGGCCGGTATCGCCCATGGTCCAGAAGTTGTCCGAAGCGTACGGCGCACCTTTGTTGTCGCCAATGCGGATCATGCGCTCAGCGGGAACGCCGACGTCTTGGGTCCAGATGTCATAGGCTTCATCATCGCTGGCGTAAACAGTTACCCAAAGTTTGTCTTTAGGCAGCTTGAGTACGCCAGTGAGGAAGGTCCAGGCGAAATTGATCGCGTCTTTCTTGAAGTAATCGCCAAAGCTGAAGTTGCCGAGCATTTCAAAGAAGGTGTGGTGACGTGCGGTGTAACCGACGTTTTCCAGGTCGCTGTTCTTGCCGCCGGCACGCACGCACTTCTGGCTGCTGGTTGCACGGGTATAGGCACGTTTTTCCTGACCCAGAAAGCAGTCCTTGAACTGGTTCATCCCCGCGTTAGTGAACAGCAGGGTCGGGTCGTTATTCGGCACCAAGGAGCTGGAAGGGACACGGGTGTGACCTTGCTCCTCGAAGAAGCGAAGGAAGGCTTCACGGATTTCTGCGCTTTTCATAGGTTCTTCCACGGAGGCTGAGGCCAGAGGCAAGTCAATCATGTCGCTCGACAGTGCGACTCGCAAAGGGCCGCATTATATCGGCCCTGCGCCTTGGGTACAGCGTGTTTATACGATAGGCACATGCAATTGGACGGCTTGCGCGCTCATTGGCGGTTAAATTCACCAAAAACCGTGACCACCTGCTCAATCTGACTGCGACTGACATCCATGTGCGTCACCATTCGCAAGCGCGGAGCAGCACTCAACGTGATCCCGCGCTCAGCGGCAAAGGCCTTGAGCGCCTCTGCACGATCACCCAATTGTGCATACACCATGTTGGTCTGCACGGCTTCAACCTCATAACCACACGCGCGCAAGCCTTCAGCCAGATACGCGGCGTTGGCGTGGTCGTCTGCCAGGCGCTGGATCTGATGATCCAGCGCATATAACCCGGCGGCGGCTAACTGACCCGCCTGACGCATGCCGCCGCCGACCATTTTGCGCAAGCGCCGGGCCTTGGCGATCAGGTCCGCCGTGCCGCACAGCACCGACCCCACCGGGGCGCCCAGCCCTTTGGACAAACACACCGAAACCGAGTCGAAGTGGCGGGTAATATCGCCTGCGTCCACACCCAGCTTGACCGCCGCGTTATACAACCGCGCGCCATCCAGGTGCAGCGCCAGGCCATTCTCGCGGGTCAAACGACTGGCCGCCGCCACATACGCCAGCGGCAACACCTTGCCCTGCATGGTATTTTCCAGCGCCAGCAAACGCGTGCGGGCGAAATGAAAGTCGTCCGGTTTGATCGCCGCTGCAACCTGAGCCAGGTCCAGCGAACCATCTGCCTGTACTTCCAGCGGTTGCGGCTGGATCGACCCCAGCACGGCAGCCCCGCCGCCTTCATATTTGTAGGTGTGCGCTTGCTGACCCACGATGTATTCATCGCCTCGCCCGCAATGCGCCATCAGCGCCAGCAAATTACTCATCGTACCGCTGGGCACAAACAGCGCCCCGGCAAACCCCAGGCGCTGGGCCATTTCGGCCTCAAGCTTGTTGACCGTCGGATCTTCGCCATACACATCATCGCCCAGCCGCGCGGCAGCCATGGCCTCGCGCATACCAGTGCTGGGTTGGGTCACGGTGTCGCTACGAAGATCGATAACAGTCATTGCAAGCCTCGGCCATGTGAGATGAGCATCAGATGCTAATCGGGGAAATCCCTGTCGAACAGGATTACTGCGGGTTCAGCCGGCATTAATCAAGCGATTGCGTCACAAATAACCGATAAAACCATCTGAATCTTTGATAGCTATTAGCCAAAAGCAGCCATGCATCCTTCAAACAGATGTGATACAAAATGCCCGCCGCCAGAAAGGCTGGTGGCAACGTTCTCAGGGCGGGGTGCAATTCCCCACCGGCGGTAATTGCGCGCAATGCGCATAGCCCGCGAGCGCTTGGCAGGTCCGAAGGCTTCGGCAAACGACTTGGCAAGGTCAGCAGACCCGGTGTGATCCCGGGGCCGACGGTCATAGTCCGGATGAAGAGAGAACGGGATTGGCGCCAAAGGGCCGTCAATCAGGCGGGGGGTGTCGATGCGCATGCGCACGCACCGCCTGTCTGAACGCACCCTTAAATCCCATTCGATTCATATGCCCTGTTTTTCACACAAACAGGAGTCAGAACATGCAACCCACCGCAATCGACAGCAAAAGCAAAAACCACCACAACGAGCGCGTCGCGTTTATCCAGGCCGCCTGGCACAAAGAGATTGTCGACCAGAGCCGTAAGGGCTTTTTGGCCGAGATGCTGGTGCAGGGCTACCAGGAAAGTGACATCGATTTCTTTGAAGTCGGCGGCGCATTTGAAATCCCGCTGCACGCCAAGCTGCTGGCCAAAACGGGCCGCTATGCCGGCATCGTCGGCGCGGCCCTGGTGGTGGATGGCGGGATTTATCGCCACGACTTCGTTGCCCAATCGGTGGTCAGCGGCCTGATGCAGGTTCAGCTGGAAACAGAAGTCCCAGTGTTCTCGGTCAGCCTGACCCCGCACCACTTCCACGCCGGTGAAGAGCACCAGAAGTTCTTCTTCGACCACTTCGTACACAAAGGCGAAGAAGCGGCGAAAACCTGCGTTGATACGCTGCATAAAATCCGTGCCATCAAGCGCATGGATTCCCAGCAAAAGCGCGCCGTGTAACCCCTGACCTCTCGACTGGCCTGGCCATCAGGTCAGTCGAGAGTCACGCGATAACTATCTAAAGCACAGCTCGGCACTCGAAGCGCTTCAATGGCCTGTAACGGGGGAATCCCCCCTTGACCCTTGAACATAACGCCTCGGAACTTGAACTATGCGCCCCACACCTCCCCCCGTAACATCTGGCCCTGCGCCTGCCATCCATCAGTTTGACGTTGACGGTGGCGCCAAAGCCCCGCCAGACCGGACCGAAACCGCAGTTTCCAATCCGCTGCCACATATTTCTGAAACCACTGTGCGCAGCATTCTTCATATTGGTGACAACGCGACCATCATCCGCTACGTCACTGAAGGGGTTTTGTATCCCACACCCATTGATCGACTGGTATTCACTGCAACCTCGCCACACGCCTCCATCTTCGTAACCCAAGGCAGCCACGACACACTGACAATTGACCTCAACCACGAGCGTTATAGCGTCAAACCTGCCAGCGACAAACAGATGATCGAAATTCACACCCGCAATGGTCACGACACGGTGTACATCGTCGACACCCTTAAAAACCCGTTCCACATTGAAACCGGTGCAGGCAATGACACCGTTGTCACTAACGCGCAACACGCCACTGTACTGACCGGCGACGGCAATGACATCGTGATGACGGGGGCTGGAGACAGCTATATCAATACCGGAGCCGGCAATGACATTGTGAATGCCAGCGGCGCAGGCACTACGGTTGCTTATACGGGCAAAGGTGCAGACTTTTTTCGTGGTGGGGCTGGCACGAACTTTGTCGATACCGGTGATGGCAATGATGTCGCGGTCGGCGGTCCAGGCCACAACATATTATGTGGCGGTGATGGCGACGATCTACTCACCGCAGGTTCCGGGTCTAACGTTATCTACACGGGCAAGGGGCAAAACATCCTTGACGGGATCAAGGATAACGACAAAATTTTCACCGAAAGCGCCCCCAGTTACATAACGGACGGAACACCCGACGGTCGCGCAACCACTAAAAATTTGCCCGCTCAGGCCAACACGTACGTGATGACAGTCACCTCAACCCCTCTGTCAGAGTCAGGTTTGATTATTCAAGGCAGCGAAGCGTTTATTGAGCGTGTTCAGGATGATTTGAAGTTGCTGCTAGGGTCTGCCAATGGGCAAAAACTGATAACCGAGCTGACCAAAAGTATTCGTAAAAGCCAAAAGCCCATCACCATCGCCGAGCTCAAGCACGTAAACAATGGCCTTTACATACCCAACCTGGGCGACGGCAGGTCTTACATTGAGGTAGGCCAGGCAGGCCTCCCGGACTTTGGCGGTACGATTTATTACAACCCTTCATTCGCCACGCCACACGCAATCCCCCTCACTGCGCTCTACCATGAACTGTGCCACGCCTATAACTATGTGACGGGAACGCAGTTTTCAGGCGCCAGCCCAGACGGGCACGGCGGGGTCAAACAAGCCCCGCAAGTCAATAATATTGAGTTGCAAGCAGTGGGCCTGCCGTGTGGCGTAGAGCCTTTTGACTTCGATAAAGACCCGGCCACGCCGCCCACCACGACCAACCCCAAACCTTACAGCGAAAACGGTATGCGTGAAGAACTCGGGCTGCCCTTGCGCAAAACCTACATTCGTTACTCAAAGGACTGATCGATACCTTTCAAAGTGGCAGGCTCGATAATCATCCCGGCGCGCAACCCATTCTTGACCTTAGGATTGGGAAAGATAATCCGCGCGCCCTTCTCCTCGATCGTCCAACGCGTGTTACCTGCATCTTCGGCCAGCAGATAGCCCTTGCTGAGTTCAGAGAAGTTTTCGACATCGGCCGGCAGGTGCAGGATAAAGGCCTCACTGTGCTTGATCACTTCACGGGCCACGCTGAACAACTGCAAGCCTTCCAGAGAGGCATCTGCCAGTGAGGGTTCGTTGCTTTCAATGATTTGCTTCAAGCGCCGTTCGAGACGCTCAACGTTCACCCCTGCGTTTTGCCCGAACGGGCGCGCCTTGCCCAACTCAAGGGTGAATGCTTCGGCCCCCAACTGGTCGTAGGTGTAAGCACTGAACACAATCGACGGTTTGTTTTGCAACAACACCGCAGCCATACCTGCTGCGTGCAGCCGCGCCAGCTCTCGACGCGAATGAACGCGACCCTCTTTATACGGATAAAGCGCGAACTGCTCTATTTTCGAGCCGCGAATCGCCGTGTGCAGGTCGTAATGCAGCCGCGTGCGATCCGGCGCATTGAAGAACGCCTGCGCCAGATGCTCCAGCTCACAGGCACGCAAGGCTTCAGGGCCACTGCTGCTTTCATGGCGACCGTTAAACAGTCGATTGAGGTCTTCTTCGACAAAACGCGCCCCGGTACGCATGGCACCCGGATTACCGAACAAGAAAAGAATGCGCGCACGCGGCTTTATTTCTGCGCGTGCAATGCTCTGCAACAGGCGATCAAGCAGCTCGATCGGCGCTGTTTCGTTACCGTGGATGCCCGCCGACAATAACAAGTCCAGGCCATCGTCCTGTCCTTGCGCCGGCGTGACTTCCAGTGCGCCTTCACTCAGCCAGCGCAAGCGCACGCCATCGGCGGTCAGTTGAATTTTCTGCGCCGGTTCACGACCAGCCAGTGTCAGTTCAAGCAGTTTGCCGAGGGCGAGCATAGTGCATCCTTAATCAGTGATTGCAGTCTGGACCGTGTACGTGACCGTCTTCGTCATCGCCCAGGTCAGCCGGTTCCATTTCCAGTTGCAGGCTTACAAGGTTAGTTGCCAAAGGACGCAGCAGCAGGTTGGCGTATTCGGCGTCGCCTTCTTCTACGTCGACACCGATCAACAGTTGGCCACGACCGTCTTGTTGAATCCACAGCTCTTTACCCTGCCACATGACCGCAACGCGGGTGCAGGAGGTTTGCAGTTGCGTGCCGTCGGTGTCTTCAAGGATCAGTTGCAGGGAATCGCTCATAATTTCGTACTCATTGGAAAGTGAAGTGGCAGTGCAGGCAAATTAAAACCCGCCTGCCGGTGTTCAATTGATCTGGAAAGGGTAAACCGCGCCCAGTTTAAGGATTTGTGTCAGTTCATCCAGCGCCGTCCGGCATTCAAGCAACAACTGCGGGTCAGCCAGGTCGCTTTCGCGCAGCGCGTCGCGGTAATGCGTGTTCACCCACTGGGTGAGCGCGTCATACAACGCAGGCGTCATGATAACCCCCGGATTGACCGCCGCCAGTTCAGTTTCTTTCAGTGCGACGCGCAGACGCAGGCAGGCCGGGCCACCACCGTTCTGCATGCTTTGCTTAAGATCAAACACCTTGATCTCGCGGATCGGACCGCCCGCAGCCGTCAAGCCTTGCAGGTACTGCCAGACACGCGGGTTGGCGCGACATTCTTCTGGCACGATCAACAGCATCGAGCCGTCAGCACGGCTGAGCAGCTGACTGTTGAACAGGTACGAGCGCACGGCGTCTTCGACCGCCACTTGATCTCGCGGCACACAAATGGACTGGAAATTGCCCCCGCGCGCGCTCAGCTTTGCTTGCAGCTCAGCCAGCATCTGATCGGTGTTCAGGAACGCATCCTGGTGATGGAACAGCAATTCGCCATTACCTACCGCAATCACGTCGTTATGGAATACACCCTGATCAATGACCGCCGGATTTTGCTGCGCAAACACCACACCCGCCTCTCTCAAACCGTGAAGGCGGGCGACCGCTTGCGACGCTTCGAGGGTCTGGCGCGCCGGGTATTTTTGCGGCGCCGGGTAACGGCTGTCGAACGCGCTGCGCCCGAAAACAAAAAACTCAACGCCCGCCTCACCGTAATCTCGGCAAAAGCGCGTGTGGTTAGCCGCGCCTTCGTCACCAAATTGAGCAACCGCTGGCAATGCGCCGTGATGCGCAAAGTGCTGCTGATCAGCAAACATTGCGCTCAGCACACGGCTGGTGGTCGGGTGCTCGATGCTGCGGTGAAATTTGCAATTGAGGTTGGCTGCGGTGAAATGCACACGGCCATCTTGAGTGTCAGCGCTCGGGCTGACGGTGGCAGCATTGGCCACCCACATGCTCGACGCCGAGCAACTGGCGACCAGCAACGGCATCGCCTCTTTGGCAGCCTGTTGAATGACGTGTGCGTCCGAGCCACTGAAACCCAAACGGCGCAAGGCGCTCACGTCCGGGCGCTCTTGGGGTGCCAGTACGCCCTGGACAAACCCCATGTCCATCAGCGCTTTCATTTTTTCCAGACCTTGGAGCGCCGCTTCCTTGGGGTTGGAAGCCTGCTGGCTGTTGCTCTGGGAGGCGACGTTGCCGAACGACAAACCGCCGTAGTTATGGGTCGGCCCCACTAAACCGTCAAAATTGACTTCAAAGGACTTCATCAGCGAGGCTCCGGCAAACGGTTGTTATAGGCATCAATCACACAAGCCCCGTAGGCGCTGGTGCTGGCTGCGATCCTGTTATGAAGAAATCGCAGCTTTGGCCCGCACATACAGGTTAAAGGTCAGCTTACAGATGCACACCCGGCGTCAATGCCGCGGGCAGTGCCAGGGTTGGCGTTTCCAGCGAGGCCACCGGATAGGCGCAATAATCGGCGGCGTAATACGCACTGGCACGGTGATTACCCGATGCGCCGATGCCGCCAAACGGCGCGCTGCTCGCCGCGCCCGTCAGTTGTTTGTTCCAGTTCACGATGCCTGCGCGGCTTTGCAGCCAGAACTGCTGATAACGCGCTTGGCTGTCCGACAATAAACCCGCTGCCAAACCGAACGCCGTGTTGTTGGCCTCAGTCATGGCCGCGTCAAAATCAGCGTAGCGAATCACTTGCAGCAACGGCCCGAACAGCTCCTCATCGGAGCGTTCACTGACTTCGGTCACGTCGATAATGCCCGGAGTGAGCAAAGCGGCATTGGCGTCTGGCTGGCTCATTTCCAGCAAGGCCACAGCCCCAGACCCGAGTAACAGTTCTTGAGCATCCATCAATGCGCGGGCCGCGCCCAACGAAATGACCGAGCCCATAAATGGCGCAGGCTGCTGGTCGAACGCTCCGACCTCGATACTCTGGCTGACCTGCACCAGACGGCTCAGCAGGCTGTCGCCCCACGCACCTTCGGGCACCAACAAGCGCCGTGCACAGGTGCAACGCTGGCCGGCCGAGATAAAGGCGGATTGGATGATGGTGTAAACCGCCGCTTCCACATCCGCCACCTGATCGACCACCAGCGGGTTATTACCGCCCATTTCCAGGGCCAGGATTTTATCCGGGCGACCGGCGAACTGTTGATGCAAGGCGTTGCCTGTGCGGCTCGACCCGGTAAAGAACAAGCCATCAATGCCGGTATGCGCGGCCAATGCGATGCCGGTGTCCCGCGCGCCTTGCAGCAAGTTCAACACGCCCGCAGGCAGCCCCGCTTCAATCCAGCACTTGACGGTCAACTCGGCCACTTTAGGCGTCAGCTCACTGGGTTTGAACACCACGCTGTTACCGGCCAGCAAAGCCGGGACGATATGGCCGTTGGGCAGGTGACCCGGAAAGTTATACGGACCAAACACCGCCACCACACCGTGAGGTTTGTGGCGCAACACCGCAGTGGCATCGCCCAGCGGGCCGCTCTTTTCTCCAGTGCGTTCGCGGTAGCTTTGCACCGAAATAGCCACTTTATTGATCATGCTGGTGACTTCAGTCGCCGATTCCCACAGCGGCTTACCGGTCTCTTCGCCGATGCAGTGGGCCAGTTCGTCAGCGTGGGTTTTGAGGCTGGCAGCAAACGCCTCCAGCACACTCAAGCGCTCTTCAAATGAACGGGTGGCCCATGCCGGGAATGCCTCACGCGCAGCCTTCACCGCGCCATCCACCTGTTCAGCATTCGCGCCATTGCCTGTCCACAGCACCTGTTGGGTGACCGGGTTAAGCGATTCAAAGGCTTCGCCCAGGCCGTTTTGCCAGGCGCCTGCGATGTACAACGTGCTCATTATTTCGACTCCCGTGGGGCCACTGACTGGGCAGACAAGGTGACGGCGCGCACTTGATCGCCCGCACTCAATTGCAACCGCTTGGCGGTCTGTGGATCAACCACCAGGGTGCCCGCCGCCAGACGCGCAGGTGCCGCCGTGATGCGGCAGTCCTCGCGCTTGCGGTTGTGAATCAGGTAAGGCGTGGCGTCGTCGCCCGGAGTGCCGATGGCCAGCACCAGCGCTTCGCTCTCGCGCACTGCACGGATCTTGCTGGTTTCACATTCCACAGCCGGGCCGGCGTCGAAAATGTCGACGTAGCCCTGATAGCTGAAGCCTTCGCTTTTGAGCATGTTCAGCGCAGGCTCTGTGTGGGTGTGCACCTTGCCGATCACCGCACGCGCTTCTTCAGACAGGAAACAGGTGTAAACCGGAAACTTGGGCATCAACTCGGCAATAAAGGCTTTATTGCCCACACCGGTCAGGTAGTCGGCCTGGCTGAACTCCATCTTGAAGAAGTGCCGCCCCAGGCTTTCCCAGAACGGCGAGCGTCCCGCTTCGTCAGACATGCCACGCATTTCAGCAATGATTTTGTTCCCGAACAGCTCAGGGAATTCTGCGATGAACAGCATCCGCGCCTTGGCCAGCATCCGGCCATTGAGACCAGTACGATAGTCGGCGCCCAGGAACAACGAGCACAACTCTGAATTGCCTGTCAGGTCGTTCGCCAAAAACAGGGTCGGGATTTCGCGATAAATATTCAGCTCTTGCGAAGCGCTGACGGTCAAACCGACACGGAAGTTGTACCACGGCTCGCGCAAGCCCACGGCGCCAGCAATGGCAGAAATACCGACGACTTTACCGTCGTCGTTTTCCAGTACAAACAGATAGTCGGCATCGCCGCGCTCCGCTTCGCCCCGGAAGGTTTTCTCAGCCCAGGTCACACGGTGCAGCAAGCGTTCTTCGTTGGCCGGCAAGGTGGTCAGGCCGGTGCCGGTGCTGCGGGCCAGTTCAATCAGGGCCGGTAAATCGCTGTTGCGTACAGGACGAACGATCATGCTATCTCCTCAAACGGGTTCGCTGACGAACCTCGCGACACTCGCTCAAAGGCGTTAAACCGCAACCACTCGCACGCTGGCACCTTCGCCCACGCCCAGTGCTTCGGCCGCTTGCAGGTCCAGCGTGACCGGTTTGCCCGGTGCCCAATCAAGCTCTAGCAACACCGCCCGGTAATCCTGAAGCTGGGCGTTGGCGACCAGGTACTGACGACCGCCGCCTTTGCTCAGCTCACCGATTTTGACCGGCACTACCCGGCTTTGAGCGATTGAGCGGATGCCCGATACCCGCGCATGCAGGGTCGGCCCGCCGTCGAAAATGTCGATGTAATGATCGGTTTCAAAGCCTTCGCGCATCAGGATGTCGAAGGTGATCTGCGCACGCGGATGCACTTGCCCCATGGCTTCTTGAGCCGTATCGGGCAGCAGCGGTACATAAATCGGGTAATGCGGCATCAGTTCGGCGAGGAAGGTACGGCTTTTAAGCCCGCACAGACGTTCGGCGGCGGTGTAGTTCAGGTCAAAGAAGTTACGCCCGATCGCATCCCAAAACGGCGAGTCGCCATTTTCATCGCTGTAACCGACGATTTCAGTCACCACCGAATCGGCAAACCGTTCCGGGTGGCTGGCCACAAACAGCAATCGCCCACGGGAGTTGAGTTCGGACCATGCCGAGCCCACCAACTGCGGGACCACATAGAAACTGGTGAGCAGGCTGTTACCGGTAAGGTCATGGCACTGCGACAAGACGTGAATCTTGTTGTGAATCTTCAGCTCGCGCGAGGCGTGGACAAAGGTCTCGTTGCGAAAACTGTAAAACGGTTCTGAATACCCGGCCGACGCGACAATCGCCGAGCAACCCACCAGTGCGCCGGTGGCCGTATCTTCCAAAACAAAGAAGTAGCTTTCTTCGCCATTGAAGCTGACTTCTGCCGCGAACGAGGCTTCGGAGGCTGCGATCTTGTCGCGCAAGCGCTCGATATCGTCCGGCAATGAAGTGACACCAATCGGGCTGTCCGCAGCCAGACGCTGTACCTCGCCCAGATCAGCCATTTGCGCAGGGCGCATCACCAGCATGGTGTCACTCCTTAATCCAAAAAATAAAAGGGGGGGAATTCGCGCATCACCGGTAGATGCGAGTGTGCTCGCATTCAAGCGGCGCCCTCAGACACACGCGTGTCTGAGGGCGCACTGCTACGAGTAATGCAGGGTCAAGCTCAGGCTTGTGTCAGGGCTTTTACAGCGCGCTCAAAACGATTCAAGCCTTCTTCGATATCAGCCTCTTCGACCACCAGGCTTGGCGCGAAACGCACCACGTCGGGGCCGGCTTGCAAAATCATCAGGTTTTCTTTTTCAGCGGCGTTGAAAATATCCTTGGCCTTGCCCTTCCAGGCATCGCTCAACACGCAGCCAAGCAAAAGCCCTAAACCACGCACTTGCGTAAACAGGCCATATTGCTGGCCAATGTGCTCAAGACGGGTTTTGAACAGCTCGTGTTTGGCTTTTACCCCACTCAACACTTCAGGCGTATTGATCACATCGATCACCGCGTTGCCGACAGCACACGCCAGCGGGTTGCCGCCGTAGGTGGTGCCGTGGGTGCCGACGACCAGATGCTTGGCCAGCGCTTCGGTGGTGAGCATCGCGGCAATCGGGAAACCACCGCCCAGGCTCTTGGCACTGGTGAGGATGTCAGGCGTCACGCCGTAATGCATGTAGGCAAACAGCTCACCGGTGCGGCCCATACCGGTTTGCACTTCGTCAAAGACCAACAGCGCGTTGTGCTGGTCACACAGCTCGCGAGCGCCTTGCAGGTAAGCCTGCTCAGCGGGCAGCACGCCGCCTTCGCCCTGAATCGGCTCCAGCACAACAGCGCAGGTCTTGTCCGAAATCGCCGCTTTGAGGGCGGCCAGATCGTTGAACGGTACGTGGGTAATACCGGTGATTTTTGGACCGAAGCCGTCGGAGTACTTCGACTGCCCGCCAACGTTGACCGTGAACAGGGTGCGACCGTGAAAACTGTTGAGCGCGGCAATGATTTCGTACTTTTCGGCTCCGAAGCGGTCATGCGCCACACGACGGGCCAACTTGAAGGCCGCCTCGTTGGCTTCAGCACCCGAGTTGCAGAAAAACACACGCTCGGCAAAAGTCGAGTCCACCAGTTTTTTAGCCAGGCGCAGCGCCGGCTCGTTGGTGAACACATTCGACACATGCCAGAGGTTGTTCGCCTGCTCAGTCAACGCACCGACCAAGGCCGGGTGTGCATGGCCCAGCACGTTGACGGCAATGCCGCCGGCGAAATCAATCAGCTCGCGACCCGACTGGTCCCACACTCGGGAACCGGCTCCGCGCACGGGGATGAATGCCGCAGGTGCGTAGTTGGGAACCATGACCTGATCGAAATCGGCGCGTTGTACCGGGGCTTGCTCAACGGACATCGGAGTCTCCTGAAGAGGAACGCCTGCCTAAACTGGCAAGCGATGAGGGATTGTAAGGACACACGGGAGCCAAGCCTTGCCGCCAAGCGACAACTTCTTATAGCGCTCAACCATGATTTTCCAAGGCTTGCGGCAATGCGACATATTGCGTCACAAAGGCGCAGTTTAAACGCTTGGTCATATTTACGGCAGCGTATTACCCGATTGATTGCAAACCCGTATGCCCAATGCGATAGCGCAGCGCGGTGACCACGAGCGCCTAACCCCCCTCATACGAACCACACGCCGGGGATGATTTTTTCAAATAAATAAAACTACATAGATATATGAACACCCCTGTTTTTTAAGCTTATTTGGCGCCCGAACGCCTCATACACTTAAACAACAATCATTCATGCAGACCCCTTCATGTCCCTGCCCACTGCTCTGCCTCTGACACGCACCCCGCCCCTTGAACCGGGTGTTGACTCAACGGCCCCTGCGTTTCATTACGAAGTGATCAAACAGTTGCTGCCTGACTGGGCGCTGCATTCACCCGCTCACAAGCGACGTCTTTTAAAAGACGTCATGCCGCGCGCCCCTCGAAACACTCATGCCATCGCGCCCCCTCAGCGAACAGCCCTTAATCGCGCGCACATCGCCCACTGGAAGGCACACAGTGACGTGGAGCAATCTCTGGAGACGCTGCTGGACATCTATGGCTTTGCAGAGCCGATACTCAAACAAGCCTTGCACAGCCAATACAACGTCGACCTTGCACTCGACCTGAAAGAGACGTTCATCAACCTGTACATCCCGATAAAACTGCCGCTGTTAAACCTGGACTCAGGGGCTTACAAAACCTGGAAAGTCTCAATCCTTGACGCTGCCCTGCACAACTTCGAACAGTTTGAAACCGAGGTCAGTGCCCACGCTGCCGATTCCGGTTTTATTATCAAACCCACCACCGCCGGGTATTACAAAACCCTGGACACACTCACGGCGCAACTGCCCGTGCCGGGTTTCATCGAACTGTGCCGCCAACTGGATTTAGGCGGCCAGTACAAAACTCATCTTGAACAGCAACTGGGCATCCACAATAAAAACCGGGAGCTCACCCTTAAAACCAAGGTCAGGCACCAGCAAAGAACCGCATTCGAGGCCGCCATGCACTACGCACTGGCGCGAGGTGACATAAGCCAAAGCATGTTCGAATCGCTCTCCAGCCCCGGTCAGGCAGCTGCGTGGACGAGCACATTGCCTCCCGCCCTGTCCATGTACAGCCTGACACTGTTAGGGGCAGAGTTAACCGGTGTACTGGTGTTTACCCACCCGGCATTAAAGCCTTCGCATAACACTGAAGTCGTCATTTACCTGCCAGATGATCCACAACACCCACTTAAACGCTATGCCTCGATGCCTGAGTGCCTGGCAGCGCTGGCGCAAAATTTACGCGATGAACACTATCAGCACTACTTCAGCCGGTTCATTGGCCACGCTCAACTGGGCCTCTTTTTCAGCACACTCAAGCGCTCGTTGTGGCGCACCCTGAGTGACCCGGCACGCGTTCCGCAGGGCCGGCCAGAAGACTATCCGCCCGAAGTTCGCATCGTACCGATCGAGCACCCGGTACTGGCCTTTACCCTCCTGGAAATCACCCAAGACTACACAGAACACCTTTACCAAAAAAAACGTCAGAAAATACTGGCTGACGCCCCCTTAATTGCCGTGCCCACCGACACCGAAGACCAAAAAACCCGGCACGAGCGCAAAGCGCGGTTAAAAGCCATTGCCGAGACTGTGCTGACCGCCATCGAGTTCGTGGCCGCGCCGTTTATCCCTGTATTGGGGGAACTGATGCTGGTGCAAATGGCCTGGCAAATCGCTGATGACACCTATGAGGGGATTCGGGATTGGTCGCAGGGCAAAACCCTGGAAGCCTGGGACCATTTATTCAGCGTGCTGGAAACCGTGGTGCAGACGGCTACTTTAGCCGCTGGCGGCAAAGTCATCGGCGAGGCCCTGACCATCAAGCCCTCCCCCTTTGTTGACAGCCTGAAACGGGTGAACCTGTCGAACGGTGAAGCCCGACTTTGGGAGCCGGACCTGAGCCCTTATGAACACACCGCCCCCCTGCCCATTCACGTACAACCGGACGAGGCCGGGATCTATGTGCACGACAGCGCCCTGCATCTGCGCCTGGAAGGCAAAACCTACCAGATCGAGCCGGTATCACGTCCACCCGGCTACCGAATCAAACACCCTGCACCGCACAGAGCCTATTCACCCCGCTTACATCACAACGGCTCGGGGGCCTGGATCGCAGAAACAGAATCCTCGCTTCAATGGAGCAACGAGCAACTGTTCAAACGCCTTAGCCCTCGTAACAGTGAGTTTTCCGAGATTGAAGCTTCGCGGATTCTTGCGATAACCCAAACCGATCCAGCCGTGCTTCGTCATGTGATCAGCAACGCGCTTCCTACACCCGCACTGTTGGCCGACACACTACAGCGCTTCAGAATTGATGCGGACATCGAGCGCTCCATTGTCCGAATGCAAAGCGGCGATCCCGCCCTGTATCGCTTGGTCGACCCGCAAACTCAACTGCAACTCCTGACCCAGCCGGAACTATGGCCACCCTCCCGCGTGATATCAATTGTCGACGAGCAAGGCCAGGTGCTAACCCAATACCCCTCAGCCGCAACCCCGGGATCACGCATCACCGTGCCCGAATCAAACATGCGTGACGGCGAGTTAGTGACCTGCGTGCTCCAGCAACTGGAAGACAGCGAAACCAGGCGACTGATTGGCACAAGCCCAGCCTCTGCTGACCCACTGCCAAAGATGCACGAAAGGAGCGCTCGGCTTTATCGGCGCCTGGCAGACCTTGCCCGCATAAAACGCACCGAACTGTTTGACTCGCGCTACCAGTCCCTTGAGCTTCGAGGCAGTGCCGAGGTCACGCTGTTGCAAACAGCACTTCCAGGCCTGCCAAACCATGCCGCCAAAGAGTTGATCTGGCATGCCAGCGGCGATGAAATACTGCAATTGCTCAATGAAAAAACCATTGCGCCACGCCTTCTGGAGGAGGCCCGCTGGCAATTAATGGAAAGCCGGATCAACCGCGCTTACGAAGGCATGTTCCTAGACGCAATCCACACCCCGGACAGTGAATGGCTGACACTCAAAACCCTAGAAGCCATGCCTGGCTGGTCCCATGAGGTGCGGCTGGAAATTCGCGAAAACCATTTTTCCGGCCCCCTTCTCAACAGTCTCGGCGACGAAACCGCGGCTATTCGTAAGGTTTTGATCAAATCCGAAAACCGCTACAGCGCGCGTGATGCGCTTAACCGTGAACTGCACGGCCCGGACGATCTCTACAGCGCCCTGCTCCACGCGTTACCTGACCATGAGCGCCAAGCCCTTGGGTTCCTGCACCCAGGCCAGGGCTCAGCCCTTAAAGAGCGCGTTCGGGCCCAACCTTTGTTGCCACGCTTGAACGTTAGCGCCCATTTCGACCACCCGGTGATTGCCATGGACTTCAAATCCCCGATGGCGCTGGTGCATGGTCGCGCCAGCTATCCGTTGTTGGGCGCCGATGCGCCCCACACCTCCCATTCACCCCTGGAGACGCAGGTGCATGAGCTGTACCCAACCTTGAACGCACGAGAAAGAGCCCGCGTGATGGCCTCGCTGCCCGACACCGGGAGCAAGGCCAGAGCCAGGCTTGGCGAACTGGAGAGGGAACTCATGACGCTGCGCGATGATCTGGAAACCTGGACCCTGAACGCTCCCGCTGTCAATCAACGAACAGGCGACATCCTCTCCCCCAGCTCATTGGTGGCCAGAGTTCAGGACAGACGCGCATTCAGCCAAGAGCTTAGAAGGGCCTGGCAACGGCAAACCGCATTCGACAACCATTACGCAGACCCTGCCCGGGATGGATTCGAACTGATATTTACCCGGTTGATTCTTGAAGACATGCCGACTATCAATGCGGACTTCAGCCACATTACGTACCTGTCTTTGAATGGCATGGGCCCTGTCACCGGTATCAATGAGTTTCTGCAAAAATTCCCTCGATTACGCGCACTGGAACTGAGGGGCTTTGAACTTGACCTCTTACCTGACGCGGTGTTTTCAATGCAAAACCTGACAGAGTTACGCCTGGAAAACTGTGCAATCACCCTGACCCAAGACAGCGCCGCGGGCCTGGCCGCACTTGAGCACCTGGAATACATTGACCTGGACCACAATCCGCTCAACATAACCCCCAACTTCGGCAATATGCCGAACTTGAACACCCTTCATTTACGCAACACAGGCCTGCGCGAGTTCCCCGTCTCCCTCCTGGCGCTCTCAGAGTTAGAGGTCGTCGATTTAAGCGAAAACCTGATTACCGAGCTGCCCAGTGAGCTTTTCGAGTCCGCGGCATTTATCACCGAGGCGCTTGATCTGGAGGACAACCCTCTGTCACAGGCAGCCCTGAGCCGTGTACGCGAATACTTCAGTCAAACTGGATTTGACATGAATATCGCACTTGAAGACGCCGACGGTATCGCTGCGGTTATCCTTGCGGAACCAGACGAATAAGCTTCAGCCGCGCTCTGCGGGCGCCGAGGACAATTCAAAAGGGCTGCTGCTGCGACGCTGGTTACGGTCTTCGCGAGGTGTGGCACCGAAGAAATTACGATAGGCGCTGGAGAAGTGCGGCCCTGACGAAAAACCACACGACAAGCCGATCTGAATGATCGACTTGCTGGTTTGCATCAGCATTTGCCGGGCCTTGTTGAGGCGTAGTTCAAGGTAGTACTGGCTGGGTACGCGATTGAGGTACTGCTTGAATATCCGCTCCAACTGGCGACGGGACACGCACACATGCTGGGCGATTTCGTCGGTGGTCAGCGGTTCTTCAATGTTGGCTTCCATCAGCAACACAGCCTGGGTCAACTTGGGATGACTCGAACCCAGGCGGTTTTGCAGCGGAATGCGCTGACGTTCACCGCCTTCACGGATGCGCTCCACCACCAACTCTTCAGAGACCGCACCCGCCAACTCAGCACCATGATCCCGGGCAAGCACTGCCAGCAATAAGTCGAGCACCGACAAACCGCCGCAGGCGCTGAGGCGATCACGATCCCAATCGAACAAATGGCTGGTGGCAATGACTTTGGGGAAACGCTCCGCGAAATCATCCTGCCAACGCCAATGCACCGCTGCACGATAACCATCCAGCAGGCCCAATTGTGCCAACGGGTACACCCCGGCTGACAAACCACCAATCACGCAACCCGCTCGCACCACCTGCTTCAGGGCGCTGCCCAGTGCAGAGGCCACGACCAGCGGTGGCTCATCGGCCAGCAAAAACAGTTTTTTACAGCCTTCAAGCTTGCCCGCCCACGGCTCACCCGGCAGTTGCCAGGCGCCTTCTGCTGGCGCCTCGGCCTGCAAGAACACCAACTCATAAACGACTTCAGGGTGCACGCGCTGAGCAACACGCAACGCTTCCTCGGCCAGCGCCAGGGTCAGCGCTTTGGTGCTGGGCCAAATAAGGAAACCAATTCGATGGGCGGTCATAGCGTGCTATCCGGAACAAAACGAGAGAGAGAAACCAATTGCGCCAGATACTCAGCCTAGGCCAGCTGCGCAGGGTGCGGAGCATGACCTATTTTGGTGCACAACGGCAGTCTTGAAATCGCAGTTACTTCAGGCTACCTGACAAGAATTGCTGCAACCGCTCGCATTTCGGATTGACCAGCACTTCGCGCGGGTCACCGCTTTCTTCCACGATGCCTTTATGCAAAAACACCAGTTGGTTGGACACTTCACGGGCAAAGCCCATTTCGTGAGTCACCACCACCATGGTCCGACCTTCAAGAGCCAGGTCTTGCATCACTTTAAGGACATCGCCAACCAGCTCAGGATCGAGGGCCGAGGTAGGTTCATCAAACAGCATGACCTCCGGCTCCATCGCCAACGCCCGGGCAATCGCCACACGCTGCTGCTCGCCGCCAGACATGTGGCCCGGGTAAGCATCCTTGCGGTGCGACACACCCACCTGATTCAAGTAATGCTCGGCTTTTTCCCGCGCATCGGCCTTGGACATACCCAGCACATGCACGGGGGCTTCCATGATGTTTTCCAGCGCGGTCATGTGCGACCACAGGTTGAAATGCTGGAACACCATCGACAGGCGCGAACGCATGCGCTGCAACTGCTTGGGATCTGCGGCCTTGAGCGCGCCATCTTTGTTGGCGATCAATTTCAGCTCTTCGCCATTGAGCAGGATTTTGCCTGCATGCGGTTGTTCAAGCAGGTTGATGCAGCGCAAAAAGGTACTTTTACCAGAGCCACTGGAACCGATGATGCTGATTACGTCGCCTGCTTTAGCGGCCAAAGAAACGCCTTTGAGCACTTCGTGACTGCCATAGCGTTTATGCAGGTCTTGGACTTCAAGTTTGTACATGCTGTCGGTTCTCACGAAAACAGGGGATCAGTCGTTGAGCACACCGCTCAATCATGCCTTGCGCGGGGCCATATAGCCCAGCCAGCGGCGTTCAGCCAATTTAAACAGGCGCACCAGAATGAAGGTCAGGCACAGGTAGAAAACACCGGCCGTGATGTAAGCCTCAAACGGCAAGTAATACTGGGCGTTCACGGTACGTGCTGCGCCCGTGATGTCGATCAGGGTCACGATGGATGCCAGACTGGTGGTCTGCAACATCATGATCACTTCATTGCTGTACTGCGGCAGCGCACGGCGCATGGCCGAGGGCAGCAGAATGCGGCGGTACATCTTGGCGCGTGACATGCCCATCGCTTTGGCAGCTTCAATTTCGCCATGGGGCGTGGCCTTGAGGCTACCGGCAATGATTTCGGCAGTGTAGGCGCTGGTGTTGATGGCAAACGCCAGACAGGCGCAGAAGGTCGCACTGGACAGCAGCGGCCACAGGAAGCTCTCGCGCACCGCCTCGAATTGAGCCAGGCCGTAGTAGATCAAAAACAGTTGGACCAGCATCGGCGTGCCACGGATCACGTAAGTGAACAGCCACGCCGGGAAGTTGACCAGCGCCGATTTTGAAACCCGCATCAGCCCCAACGGCACCGCTGCCAGCAGACCGAAAAACAGCGAAATACCCAGCAGTTTCAAGGTTTCGAGCAGGCCATCGAGGTACAGCGGCATGCTGTCCCAAATCACGTTGTAGTCGAAGATCATAGATCAGCCGCCCTTACGCCTACCGAGTAGCGCTTCTCAAGTTGTCGCAACGCCAACAGCGAAACACTGGTCAACACCAGGTACATCGCGGCCACCGCCAGGAAGAAGGTGAAAGGCTCGCGGGTGGCATCTGCCGCCTGCTTGGCCTTGAACATCATGTCTTGCAGGCCGACCACCGAAATCAGGGCCGTGGCTTTGGTCAAGACCAGCCAGTTATTGGTAAAGCCTGGAATCGCCAAGCGAATCATCTGCGGCACCAACACCCGAAAAAACACCTGAAAGCTGCTCATGCCATACGCCATGCCAGCTTCGGCCTGCCCCTTGGGAATGGCCATAAAGGCACCCCGAAAGGTCTCGGACAGGTACGCACCAAAGATGAAGCCCAAGGTGCCGATACCAGCCGCCAACGGGTTCAAATCAATGTAATCGTCGTAGCCCAACATGGGCGCGACGCGGTTCAGCAAATCCTGGCCGCCGTAGAAAATCAGCAGAATCAACACCAGATCGGGAATTCCGCGAATGACCGTGGAGTACAAATCGCCCAGCCAGGCCAACCAGCGCACCGGCGACAGGCGCAAAGAAACACCAATCAGACCTAGAACAATGGCCAGGGCCATGGACGACAAGGCGAGCTGAAGCGTCAGCCAAGCGCCATCGAGGATGACAGCCCCGTAGCCTTTCAACATGATTCAGGTCCTCAAAATTTGAATGAAAAAATGGCGCAAACTTCAGAAATTCTGTTGCTTGCGCCATTCAGGACAGAGTGCTGCGATGACTTACTTGGCGTCTGCGCCGTAAATATCGAAGTCGAAGTATTTGTCCTGGATTTGCTTGTATTTGCCGTTGGCACGAATCGCCGCAATCGCTGCGTTGATCTGATCCAGATGTTCCTTGTCGCCTTTACGCACGGCGATACCGATGCCGTCACCAAAGTATTTGGCGTCAGTGAACTGCGGACCTACAAACGCGTAGCCCTTGCCCGCCGGGGTTTTCAGGAAGCCGTCTTGCAACAGCGTCGCGTCCGCCACGGTGCCATCAAGGCGACCGGCTTCTACGTCGAGGTAGATTTCGTTCTGCGAGCCGTAAGGAACAATGGTGGCCCCTTTAGGCGCCAGCACTTCCTTGGCAAAACGGTCGTGAATCGAACCGCGCTGCACGCCAATTTTCTTGCCCTTGAGTTCATCAAGGCTGTCGCTGACAACGGCGCCTTCCTTCATTACCAGACGCGCTGGAGTCAGGTAATAACGGGTGGTGAAATCGACAGATTTTTTGCGGTCGTCAGTGATGGACATCGAGGACAGGATGGCGTCGATCTTGCGCACTTTAAGCGCCGGGATCAGGCCATCGAATTCCTGCTCAACCCACGTGCACTTGACCTGCATCTGCTCGCACAGTGCGTTACCGATGTCGTAGTCAAAACCAACGATGCTGCCATCCGGTGCCTTGGAGGCGAACGGAGGGTAGGCCGCTTCGATACCAATTTTCAGAGGTTTTTGATCAGCGAAAGCCTGCATGGACAGCACAGACAGCGCCAGGGCGCCAAGAAGCACGAGTTTCTTCATCTTAGGACTCCATCGGTAAAGGGCAATAAATGCAGAATGAGCGTAAGCCCAATATGCGGAGGTTAAACCGGGAATGCGGCGCCACGTGCTACTGGCGTTGCACTGGGGTCAGCACAACAACGACGAGCGAGTGATCGGCATTCTAACGACAGGCTTCACGCCGTTATTTCTTCAATGCGACAACAAATTACAGATGCACTGAGAAATGCGACCCGAGGCATTGACAGCCCTTCAAATTAATGCAAGAGCAATTGATATAGAACCTATATGAGTTGCAAATAGCGGGCCTATTATTCGCAAAGCCTTCTATTCCGGCAAGTGTAGCGTTTCATCTTATTTTTCAGCCCCCATAACAAGGCTCTAAAACAGTGCTGTACGTGGCGCAAGGCCCCGTTTTCGCGCACCCGGTTACACATGCGGTAACACCTCACCTGCGCCCCTCAAACGCCAGCCAGGCAGCGCGCGCGCAAAACAGGTGGCCGTTGACGAGTCATATGAGGCGCCCCCACAACACGACAGAGCGCCTGACGATTGTGCTTGGCCGATCAATAAAAACCCCCGCCAGGCAATGCCGGACGGGGGTTTGCTCAAGCAAACGGCGCCTTACGCGACCTTCATGCCTTTATGGGTATCAATCAAATGCTGCACGACACCCGGATCTGCCAACGTCGAGATATCGCCCAGCCCGTCATATTCCCCCGTCGCAATCTTGCGCAAGATCCGACGCATGATTTTACCCGAGCGGGTTTTGGGCAGGCCGGGTGCCCACTGAATGACATCGGGCGAAGCGATGGGACCGATTTCCTTACGCACCCAGTTTTTCAACTCCAGGCGCAACGCTTCACTCGGTTCTTCGCCGCCATTCAACGTGACGTAGACATAAATGCCCTGCCCTTTGATGTCGTGCGGCACACCTACAACCGCCGCTTCTGCAACTTTAGGGTGGGCGACCATAGCGCTTTCAATCTCGGCCGTGCCCATCCGGTGCCCCGAAACGTTAAGCACGTCATCGACCCGCCCGGTGATCCAGTAGTAACCGTCTTCGTCGCGGCGCGCACCGTCACCGGTGAAGTACATGCCACGGAAGGTCTTGAAGTAGGTATCGACAAAGCGGTCGTGATCGCCATACAACGTGCGCGCCTGACCCGGCCACGAATCAAGAATGACCAGGTTTCCTTCGGCGGCCCCTTCGATCAGGTTGCCCAGGTTATCCACCAGCGCGGGCACTACACCAAAAAATGGACGCGCTGCCGAACCCGGCTTGAGGGCGTGAGCACCCGGCAGCGGGCTCATCATGCAAGCACCGGTTTCGGTCTGCCACCAGGTATCGACAATCGGGCAACGCTCCTTGCCCACCGTCTTGTAGTACCAGCTCCAGGCTTCCGGGTTAATCGGCTCACCCACCGAACCCAACAGGCGCAAGCTGGAACCGTCTGCATCTTTAACCGCCGCCTGCCCCTCGGCCATCATGGCGCGAATGGCGGTTGGCGCGGTGTAGAGGATGTTGACCTTGTGCTTGTCGATGATTTTCGACACACGGGTGATGTCCGGGTAATTGGGCACGCCCTCGAACAACACCGTGGTCGCGCCGTTCGCCAGCGGTCCATAAACGATGTAGGTGTGGCCCGTGACCCAGCCCACGTCCGCCGTGCACCAGTAGACTTCGCCGGGGCGGTAATCAAAGACACGTTCGTGGGTCAGCGCGGCATAGAGCAGGTAGCCACCCGTGGTGTGCTGCACGCCTTTGGGCTTACCCGTGGAGCCGGAGGTATAAAGGATGAACAAGGCTTCTTCGGCGCCCATTTCTTTGGGCGCGCAGTGCGTCGAGGCTACCGCCATCAGGTCGTGGTACCAAATGTCACGGTGCTTGTACCAGGCAATGTCACCTCCGGTGCGTTTGAAGACGATGATTTTCTGAACGCTTGAGGTATCCGGGTTGGTCAGCGCGACATCGACATTGGCCTTGAGCGCCGTGCGCTTGCCGCCACGTACGCCTTCGTCGGCCGTGATCACCACTTTGGATTTGCAGTCGATGATGCGCCCGGCCAGCGCCTCCGGCGAGAAGCCACCGAACACCACGGAGTGAATCGCGCCGATGCGGGTACACGCCAGCATGGCGACTACCGCCTCGGGAACCATCGGCATATAGATGGTGACGACGTCACCCCGGTGCACGTCTTGACCGCGCAAAGCGTTGGCCAGCTTGCACACTTCTTCGTGCAGTTCGCGGTAAGTAATGTTGCGCTGCTCAGAAGGATCGTCACCTTCCCAGATGATCGCGACCTGGTCACCGCGCTCGGCAAGATGGCGATCCAGACAGTTGTAGGACACGTTAAGGGTGCCGTCGGCAAACCATTTGATGTCGACGTGGTGGTCGTCGAAGGAGGTTTGCTTGACGGTGGTAAAAGGCTTGATCCAGTCGAGACGCTGAGCTTGCTCGCGCCAGAAACCATCGGGGTTGACGACGGATTGCTGGTACATCGCCTTGTAGGTCGCCTCGTCTGTCAGCGTCGTTGCTGCGACATCGGGGCGTACGGGATACAGGGAAGCAGCACTCATGTTTCACACCTCAATTATTTTTGTAGTTGTTGTTTTATGACCCTGTTTTAGCCGGGCTACCGTACGACTTCCATTCGACGTTGGTAGTAAGAAACGCGTAGAAAAAACACAGCTTTTGTATTGAAGGCTCAAGCACAGTGCTTACAGGGCTTGGCAACCCAGGACGACACGCTCAAAAACACCTGACACGGCTTGTTTTCTACGATTGTTGCAAAATCTGTCAACAGTCTTTATCAAAAGTCCCCCTATATGCCCGTCCGGCGCAGGCATAAAATTCACCTCGCCAACCAAGGCACTGCGATTAACGCAAGTGACAGCCCCCACGAAGGCAAGTTTAGTCGCACTTAACTGATGAAGTTTCACACGTGGCCTCATAAGGGCTACGTGACCCCACTCGACCGAAAACAGGTAAAACTGAAATGAAAGCGTTGTTAGTTCTGGCCCTCAGCAGTGTGTGTTTAACCGCCATGGCGGATGAAGTCAGCACCCCTGTTTCCAGCCAGTCACCGGCCGTTGAACACTATTCTTATTCTTCCGAGCTGGACATTGCCAAAGTTATCTCCATGAGCGAAGTGCCCAGCGTGTGCGAAGTTGTACCGGCACAAATGGTTTATGAAGACTCCCACGGCATGCAACACACCCTCGAATACCGCGTGATGGGTAATGGTTGCTCCAACGGCTAACGTGCCATTGTTAAATGCTTAAAGCGCCCTCTTTTATGGCGTGTATATCCCGACTTGAACTTATAACTTTCGATGCACAGTCGTGTGTATTGAACTGTTCACGCCCCGCGAATAACACCTTCAGGACTGACGTTAATGAAACGCTCACTGATATTGGCTTTTAGTCTATCGGTATTGGCCAGCGCAGCTTTTGCGGCCGACGGTTACGACCGCACGCACGCGGCCACTTTTGCCGAAGACGGCTACGACAACACTCGCTCAGCCTCTTTTGCTGAGGACGGCTATGACCGCACCAACGGCCACCGTTTGGGCTGATGCCCCCTGTGACTTAACGCCCGGTTTCGGCCGGGCTTAGTCCACCCCAGACACCCCCCGCCTCCTTCTGCACCGCAGGTCACTCGACCGCTTAGCCATGCTGCAAAATAAATCCTCGCAGACAAACCCGCGCCCCGCCTAACCCCAGCGCAAGTCCAGGCCAAATTTAGGGCATTTCGTCGCATCGTCCGAAAAAAAACTGGCTGAAATACCCGGTACAAAACCCGTATACTGCGGCCGTCAAACGGGCTTGATATATCCCCTCTCTGGGCTATAAACCCACGCTGGTCCGGCTCCTCGGCCAGGTTGAGATGCACAAACCACTGCATCCCCTCAGCGACAGCGGGCCAACCCTACGAATACATTCATGTTTTTGCGTGCGCTTACCGCTGCTGCAAGCAACATTCCTTAGATCCAAGCGGCCTATGGCTGTGAAACAACCTGACCATAAGCGTTGTTACACGGGCATTGGCCCTCACGCAGGAGACGACACGTCATGCTGAGCTGGGACGAATTCGACAAAGAAGATGAAGGCGAAACCGCCGTCAAAGGCGCCAACGCAGGCCACGCAACCGAAGCCAACATGGACCGGCTAGACACCGCCGGTGGCGTTGCAGCTCAGGAAGCGCGTGCCGTCACGGCCAACGACTCCGAAGCCATCAAGCGCGCCAAGGCCGCGCTGGACAACCTCGACATCGCAGAAGGCCTGGCCGAACTCGAAGGCGCCAGCGCCCGCGTCGCGGTTGACGAAAAGATGATGATCAACTGCCGCGCCGACCTTAACCAGCTCGTACCGTTCAAGTACGACTGGGCGTGGCAGAAGTACCTGGACGGTTGCGCAAACCACTGGATGCCGCAAGAAGTCAACATGACTGCCGACATCGCCCTCTGGAAAAACCCCGAAGGCCTGACCGACGACGAGCGCCGCATCGTCATGCGCAACCTGGGCTTCTTCTCCACCGCCGACTCCCTGGTTGCCAACAACCTGGTACTGGCCGTGTACCGCCTGATCACCAACCCCGAGTGCCGCCAGTACATCCTGCGCCAGGCTTTCGAAGAGGCGATCCACACCCACGCGTACCAGTACTGCATCGAATCGCTGGCCATGGATGAAGGCGAGATCTTCAACATGTACCACGAGATCCCGTCGGTCGCTAAAAAGGCCACGTGGGGCTTGAAGTACACCCGTTCGATCTCCGATCCGAAGTTCGAAACCGGCAC